>NZ_VPCQ01000004.1:0-354359 GCF_013418125.1 Acinetobacter sp. YH12205
GATCCCTTCCCGAACTCAGAAGTGAAACCTCTTCGCGCTGATGGTAGTGTGGGGTTACCCATGTGAGAGTAAGTCATCGCCAGCTCATTATTCTAAACACCCTCAACTAGCGTTGGGGGTGTTTTTTATGTGGGAAAGAAAATATTAAAAACTATAAAAAGTGAAGGCAAAATAAAACCATCAGATGATGATGGTTTTATTACGGCTTAGATAGAAGATTGATTTAAGCGAATAATTGAGTAACGGAACACCATAGAATTGCTAAAATCGCAATCGCAACGATAGGTTCTAGTACTTTAGACCAAGTGGGTACAATTGCTTCTACAAGCTCAATATTTTGATGATCATCGTGGGTATGTTGTTGTACCATTTGATTAAACTCCTTCATTGATGCCTCTAATGATAGCTCTTCTTGAGGAATTGGTTTAGAACCTTTTAACTCTATTAGATCGTTTGTTGACCAAACCCAATCATCCGCTTGACCAGATAAATGTTCAATTTGACCTAGCAATAATTCACCTAGACCTTTATTGCCAAAATTACCAGTTTGATCCAATTGCTTGAGCTCTGTGAGTTGTAAGGCTAAGACTTCACTAATATTCTGTTCAAGCTCAGTTTTGGAGAGAGGTGACTGATTGTGTGGAGATGTGGTGAGTCGACGTGCAATTTCCTGAATATATAATTCATCTTGATGATCAATTTCTTGATAAAGTTTTTGGTTGTCTTCTCGCCACAGACTGACCAGTTTGCCTAAGCTCAGCGCATTGATTTCTTGAATATATTGGTCGCGATCAACAGCATTATATTGTTTCAAAAGCGAGGGCTTTTGAAGTTTAATCTGCGCTGCAAAATATTGTACTAAATCAAAAGCCATTCACTACTCCATTGTTTTAATCTAATAATCTAAGGCTTGGTTTTTTCTTAGTTTGTTCGGTTTTTTCTTCAGTCTTTGATTCTAAAGCATCTTGATCATTTTGGATATGTGCATACTCACTTGGATCAAAGAATAAGCCTTGTCCATTCTCTCTTGCATAGATACCTAAGACGGCATTCATAGGTACATATAAGTCGCGTGATACGCCCCCAAAACGTGCAGAGAAGGTGATTGCATCATTGCTCATGTGTAAGGCATGCACTGCATGTGGAACGATATTTAGGACAATCTGACCATCCTGAATAAATTGTTCAGGAACAAGCGTATTCGGCTGTGTAGCATCGACCAATAAATGTGGTGTGAGTTGGTTATCACAAATCCATTCATAAATTGCACGGGCTAAATAAGGACGGGTTGGACTTAAATTGATTTCAGATTCAGACATAATATGCTCTTTAAGTATGAATTAAAAATTCTTGATAGCGATTTTTTTCTTGCAAAGTCATTGCTTGAGTGAAGGCAGGGCGTGAAAAAATCCGCTGACAATACAGGAAAATTGGACGACAGTGTTGTTGGGGTAATTCTATGCCCATGGCTTTTAGCCGTATAAATAAGGGTGCCAGCATGCAATCTAAAATACTGAAATTTTCTGACATGAAATAAGGATAATGCTGAAATAATGGTGTCAGTGAAATGAGTGTATCACGTAATTTTTTTTGTGCAGCGCGCTGTGTTGTGTACTCTAAGCTATCAGGATGACGTAGCATCTGATCGGCAAGTTTGAACCAGTCTTGTTCAAAGCGCCAAATATATTGTCTTTGTTCTGCACGTGGCATAGGTGCATCTGCATAGAGTTTATTTTGTCGATAACGATCATCCAGATATTCGGAAATAATCGCAGTATTAAAGAGTTTTAAATCGTTTTCTAGCAGCATTGGAAGTTGATTATACGGATTCAGGCTTGCAAGATCTTCATCTTCATAATCGACCAAAATCAGTTGATATTTGATTTGTTTTTCGGCCAGAACGTAACGAATCCAATGTGAGCGAAAGTCGTCCGCATGACTGTAGAGGGTAATGCCTTGTAAGGGTGCGTTCTCGACTGACATAATCCGAAATAAAACCAAATGAATAGAATAGGATACTAAACTTAGCCACTAAAATCACCCAGCAAAGCTGATAAAAGTGTATGAGATATTTGTTGATTGGTTTTCAATTTTTGGACTGTATTGAATTTTGATTTTTGGTGTATGTGAATCCGAATTGTTTATCTGACTTAAAATGCTCAGCTCGTTGATTTGCATAAAAAAAAGCCTTGGAAAATCCAAGGCTTTTTTTGTGTCCGATTCGGTAAACGAATTAACGTTTAGAGAATTGTGGACGTTTACGAGCTTTACGTAAACCAAGTTTCTTACGTTCAACTTCACGAGCATCACGAGTAACGAAACCAGCTTGACGAAGAGCAGGTTTTAAAGTGTCGTCAGATGCGATCAATGCACGAGTAATACCGTGACGGATTGCACCAGCTTGACCACCAATACCACCACCAGCAACAGTGATGTAAAGGTCATATTTTTCAGTAGCTTCAAGAAGCTCTAATGGTTGACGTACGATCATACGAGCAGTTTCACGACCGAAATATTGCTCAAGAGTACGGTTGTTAATTACGAGTTTACCTGTACCAGCTGATAAGAAAACACGTGCAGTTGCGGTCTTACGGCGACCTGTACCATAGTTAGTAGCCATGTGCTGTATCCCTTAGATGTCCAAAACTTGTGGCTGTTGAGCTGTGTGAGGATGCTCAGCACCAGCGTACACTTTCATTTTCTTGATCATAGCATAACCAAGAGGACCTTTTGGCAACATGCCTTTTACAGCGCGTTGGAAGATTTCTTCTGGTTTGTGAGCAACTAATTTCTCGAAATTAGTTTCACGGATACCACCAGGGAAACCAGTGTGGCGATAGTATTTCTTGTCAAGTGATTTGTTACCAGTCACTTGAACTTGCTCAGCATTGATAACAACGATGTAGTCGCCAGTGTCAACGTGAGGAGTATAAGAAGTTTTGTGCTTACCGCGTAAACGACGAGCGATTTCTGTCGCAAGGCGACCTAGAGTTTTGCCAGAAGCATCAACAACGTACCAGTCGTGTTGAACTTCAGCTGGCTTAGCGCTGAGAGTTTTCATTAAACCACTACCTATTATAGTTGGTTTGGACTATGGAAGCTGTCCAAACAAAAAGGAGTCCGAATTCTACCTGAGAATGGGTAGAACTACAATGGAAAAGTCACATTTTAAGCGCTATATTTTATCAAGTTTGGTTATAAAAGCAAAATCACCTCTAGCGACCATTTCACGACAGTAAAAATCAGGTATTGATCTTCTTTATCTAGTGCTGTTTTAGCTTTTTCTGTATGGTCGCAGCAAATAATAATGATGAGGACGGATCACTATGTCTGATGATTTAGAACGCATCGCTACAACGACAAAAGCATTAACGACAGAAGCATTAAAGCCGCAACCAAATAAACTGCTAAAATTTATAGCAGGTTTTTTCATCACATTGATTGGTCTGTATGAACTGGCATTTTTGTTGGTAGGTGCAGCTTATGGTACTGATGTATTTGATTTTATCTTAATCTATTCTGTATTTATGCACATCACCTTGCTCCCTTTTATGCTATATGGCATCGGTGGCTTCATCATGTTGAGTCTATCTGATCAAAACTATCGAGCAGTCACTCAACAAGCGCCCAAAATACTATTTATAGGTTTGTTGTTATGTATGGTCGTGATTGGCATTTCGGAATGGGCGCATCAGATGGGCATCTTAGATAGCCGATTTAGATTAGATTGGAGATAAAACAATTTTGCTCAGGATGGCGCTATAATTCAGCTACACCTAGCTATAGTGGATGAAGCTGCATGCGCCCTTTATATGTCACCAGTGGTGAACCTGCAGGTATTGGACCTGATATTTGTCTAAGTCTGGCAGCTCGACAAGATGAGCGTCCAATTGTGGTATTGGCAGATCATCAATTATTACAACAACGCACCGAAATTCTAAAGCAACAAGTCGAATTGATTGAATATTCAGGTCAGCAACAGCCTGCAGCGCTTGGGCAGTTATATGTTGAGCATGTGCCTTTGGCTGTAGATGTTGAGTTGGGGCATTTAAATGCACAAAATGCAACTTACGTTTTGGAGCAATTACGTCGCTCAGCTTCTTATGCAATGATAGGTAAGAGTGTGGGCGTGGCGACAGCACCCGTGCAAAAATCTATTATTAATGAAGCTGGTATTTCTTTTAGTGGGCACACTGAATATTATCAGGAGTTTGCAGGTGTTGCGCGTGTGGTGATGATGTTAGCCACCAAAACCTTACGCGTTGCCTTGGCGACCACGCATTTACCTTTACGTGCCGTGGCAGATGCCATTACCAAAACACGTTTAGAACAAGTAATTGATATTTTGCTGCACGATTTAAAAAGCAAGTTTAAAATTGAACATCCTAAAGTATTGGTCTGTGGTTTGAACCCACATGCGGGCGAAGATGGGTATTTAGGCATGGAAGAAATTGAGGTGATTAATCCTGTGCTGCAAAATTACCGTAATCGCGGTGAAAATCTCAGTTTAAGTTTACCTGCAGATACTTTATTTACCCCAGAAAATTTAAAAGATGCCGATGCAGTTTTAGCGATGTATCACGATCAGGGTTTACCTGTGTTAAAATCTCAGGGCTTTGGTGAAGCAATCAATATTACTTTAGGCTTACCGTTTATTCGCACTTCAGTCGATCACGGCACAGCGCTCTCCCTCGCAGGTACGGGACTTGCGAAAAGTTCTAGCTTGCATGTTGCTGTCGATTTAGCGCTGGATTTAGCACGTTCATAATTTCAGCTTGGAAATCTTTATGTATCAAATTAATGCCCTAAACCCAAAAGATGAAGGGCATCAGGCTCGTAAACGCTTTGGTCAAAACTTTTTGCATGATCAACGCGTGATTGCCAAAATTGTCCGCTCAGTGAACCCACGTCCAGGCGATAATATTGTCGAGATTGGACCGGGTTTAGCGGCATTGACCTCACCTTTAATTGGTGAGTGTGATGCTTTGACTGTAGTGGAATTAGACCGTGATTTGGCCGCAGGCTTACCGGGACGTGTGCCACATCCTGAGCGTTTAACTATTGTAGAAAGTGATGCGCTGAAATATGACTTTACCGAGTTATTTCAGGAAGGGCGCCCGCTACGTGTGGTTGGAAACTTGCCGTATAACATTTCGACGCCGCTTTTGTTTCATCTCTTAGAGTTTGGTGACAAAGTTAAAGACATGCACTTTATGCTGCAAAAAGAAGTGGTAGATCGTATCACGGCTGAACCGAATACCAAAGAATATGGGCGTTTATCGGTGATGATGCAGTATTACTGTAAGCCAACGTTCTTGTTTGAAGTACCGCCTGGCGCATTTAATCCACCGCCTAAAGTGACTTCTGCAGTATTCCGTTTAGAGCCTTATGTGACTAAACCGATTATTGCCAAAGATGAAAAAGCATTGGCACGTTTGGTGGCGCATGTATTTACCCAACGTCGTAAAACATTGCGCAATAGCTTAAAAGGCATGTTGGCTGAAGATGCGTTTGAACGTGCAGGGGTAGACCCAATGGCACGTCCTGAAACTTTAAGTTTGAGTGCATTTGTCGCATTGGCAGATCAGATGGTGAATTAATGGCAGCAATTCGATACAACTATGTCATTGGTGATGTGCAGGGCTGCTTTGAAGCCTTAAAACTGTTATTAAAAGAAATACAGTTCGATCCCGATCAAGATTTTATTTGGTTTGCAGGCGATTTAGTCGCGCGGGGTGAAAACTCGGTAGGTGCTTTGCGTTTTATTAAAAAACTGGTAGATCGTGGCGTTGCAGCAACGGTGTTAGGCAATCACGATTTAACCTTGTTGGCAGGCGCACGTGGCTTAAAGAAAATCAAAGCACAAGACAACACTCGTGATGTGATTGATGCAATTGACAGTGATGATTTGATTGATTGGTTGCGTAAACAACCATTGTGTCTTTTTCCTAATGAAAACACCATTTTAACTCATGCAGGTATTCCACATATTTGGAATGCGGAACAAACCGCAGCTTTGGCAAAAGAAGTTGAGGCGGTGATTGGGCATGAGGACTTTGAGGTAGTGGATGCATTCTTAAAGGAAATGTATGGGGCAGAACCTGCAGTTTGGTCGGATGATTTAGAGGGGCATGCGCGTTTACGTTGTATTACCAACTATTTGACCCGTATGCGTTTAGCCAATGCACAGGGTGGTTTGGAATTCAGCTTTAAAGATGCCTTAGATGATCCGATGCCAGAAGGTTTTAAACCGTGGTTTGAATATCCATCTTTAGCTGCGCAAACACATCAAATCGTATTTGGTCATTGGGCAGCATTGCAGGGACAAACGGTAGCCGACAATATTCAAAATGTGGATGGCGGTTGTGTGTGGGGCAATCAGCTTGTGGCTTATCGTTTGGAAGATCAGCAATTGTTTGCAGTGGATAATCCGCTGGCAGAATGGTAATAACATTCATCTTTAAAATTTAAAAATGTGATGATGAAATGAAAATAGCCACCTATTGAGGTGGCTATTTTTTATCTTGAATTTTATTGAATTCGAATCCAAGTTTGACTGCGACCTAGTGTAGATACACCCATATAAGCACGTAAAGTTAAACGTTTACCTGTTGAGTTGAGGCGAATTTTTGCATCGTAAATACGACCTGCCAATGGATCAATTACGCGTCCTTTTTCGTAATTGTTGCTGTTTTTGACTTGTTGTAAGCCTTTTAAAATATCCATCCCTAAAATAGGTTGGTCGGTATAAGGCGCAGGGCATTTATTACAAAGTTCACGTGGGGTATAACCCGGACGCGGGGTTACTTTCACAATTTTACCCGTATAGGTTTGATTGGCTTCTTTACGAATTTCGATGACAGCTTTGGGTGAGCCTGTTTTATCATCAATTTGTTGCCAAGTTCCTGCTAAATCTTGTGCCATCGCCAAAGTGCTTAGACTGCCGAAGATGACGGCTATTCCTAAAGCCAATTTCTGAATCATTTTATTTCCCTTACTCGGTCTTTGCGGCTAGTCTAATCTGTGAATTAACGGACACAAAGTCCCGAGTATCCAGAAAAAATGACCGATGAGACACAATTACTCGCTTATTGTTGGCGAATCCACGTTTGTGTCCGACCAATGGCTGAAATTCCGACGTAACCACGTAAAGTGAGACGTTTATTATTAGATGCTAAACGACCTTTCAGGCTATACATTTTGCCTGTAAGTGGATCTAAAATACGCCCATCGGCATAGTTGTTATTTTCCACATGCTTTAAGCCACTAATAATTTCCAAACCGACCAAAGGTTTGTTGGTATAAGGTGCAGGGCAATTCACACACATAGTTTTTGGGGTATAGCCCGGTCTTGGTGTGACTTTGATAATTTTACCAGTAAAGCTGCCATTTTCAGCTTGGGTAATTTCAATCAGGGCTTTGGGTGAACCTGTTTTGTCATCAATACTTTGCCAGATACCTGTTAGGTCTGCAGCAAATGCTGAACCACTGAAGATTAAGCTTGCAAATACACCCATCAATACATTTTTCTTCATATCAGTTCCTTTGATTGTCGAAAGTTATTACAGAGGTTAATTCAAGATATAAAGCGAGTTGTGGTAAGAGTCAAGAGATTTGAGGAAATTTTTAATCTTAAACTTGCAGGGAAAATGCTGGAAAAGATGTGAAAAATGCCACGAACGTGTGGCATTTTAAGTGAAAAGTGAATTAATTAAGTTGGTGGAATAACTTATAAATTAATCACTTTTAATCCAAGTTTGGCTGCGACCTAAAGCCGATACACCGACATAACCGCGCATGGTCAAACGCTTACCATTATTGCTCAATTTGGCTTTGGTGCTGTAAATATTGCCGCTTAAAGGGTCAATAATTTTCCCGCCTGTGAAATTGGAATTACCTGTATATTTTAAGCCAGTGAGTACATCCATACCTAAAATCGGTTGGTTGGTATAAGGCGCAGGGCAGTTGACACAGGTTTCTCTTGGTGTGTAACCTGGGCGTGGCGTCACTTTAACGATTTTAGCGGTATAGCTACTATTGCTTTCCTGACGAATTTCTAAAATGGCTTTAGATGAACCCGTTTTATCGTCAATGTTTTTCCAAGTTCCTGTAATATCTTGAGCCAGCGCAAAACTACCTAAGGCTGAGCAGATTAAGGCAACGGTGAGTTTTATCTTGACCATGTTCAATGTTCCTTCATTTCGCAAACTGGATATTTCATAATAAAAAGAAAGTGAAATGGTCACAATCTTTAAAAGTGATTGCTCAGTCACATTCTTTGTAAATACAGTATAAATGTTGGCAGCCAAACTGCGGTAAAGACTGCATTGACTGCCATGCCAAAGGCAGCATAACGTCCTGCAACACTGCCACGTTGCCATGCTTGAGCAGTACCAATGGCATGTGCAGCTAAGCCAAGTGCCAAACCTGAAGCACGTTCATCATTGATATGCCTTAAAATAAGTGGTGAAAAAGCAGCACCCACGACACCTGATAAAATTACAATTAATACTGCCAATTGAATCGGTGCTTCTAATAAGGTTGCGATATTAATCGCAATCGGCGTGGTCACTGCACGGGTGGCAAATGCCATAATATCGGCACTGGACATATGTAGCGCATAAGCAAGCCCCATCGGCAGCGCCACAGCACTAAGACTGGCAAAGAACAAAATACCTAAAATCGCTTTGAGGGGTAAATCGTCATAACGCATGGCTGCTAGAGGAATGGCGAGTGCAACTGTCACATAGCCCAATAATTGATTAAACAAAGGGTTGGTTTGTGCGACGTAAGTTTCGTATGGAATCCCGAAAAAATACAACAGTAGCAACACAAAACACATGCCAAAGACAATCACAGGGATTTGCGGGACTTTTTGGTTGCAAGGTTTTGCCAGTAAATATGCAACGAGAGTGATTAAAAAACCATATAGAATTGACAGCATTTTAATCTCCTAAAGCCAGCGTTTTGCCATTTTGGCATACAGCCAAAGCGGGATCAGCGTACTGATAAACAACACAATTAAGAAGATTGGAATTTGTTTGCCCATGTGCGTGAGCATAATTAATGAACCCGCGCTGATGGGTAAAAAAGCAAAGGCACTTTCTTTCATGATTTTGTTGTTGGTATCGACCAGACGAGCAGGAATTTTACTGAGTTTGCGCCATGTAAATAATACCGCCAGCAGGCTGAGCAAACCGACTAAATTGCCTAATTCTGGGTGATTAAATTGGGTCATGATCCATACAGAGGCTTCACGAAACACAATAATCAAAAGGAGTGTGCCGATCCATGCTGGCCAATCGATATGTTTTATCCTGCTCATTTTTGATCTTTCATTAAAATTTTACTTATCACGTTTTAACCGATCTGATCGTCAATTTCAAATGCTTCAAGCGGACGTTTAAATTGTTCTGCCTGTGCACCTAAAATTTCGTCTATCGGTAAATGTGCCTGTTTAATCAGTTGTTCCAGTTTATGTGGTGCCATGCTGACTTGTAGATGTAATTGACCTTCATCATCGTACTGTTCTGCCTGAATGACATTGAGCGCATACAGTTGATTGCGCAGTTTGCCATAAGCAGGTTGTAATTTAAGATCAAACTTTTGAATTTGCCCTATCAAACATTCATGTACGGCTTGTTTTAACAAGTCTAAACCTTGCCCTGAATGTGCCGATACATAGACACGGTCAGGTTGATGCGGTTTTTCATAGATAATTTTGGCTGTTTCGCCTGAGACATCAATTTTATTGTAAACCCGCAAAATAGGTACATCTGCGCCAATTTCTTTTAGCACACCTTCGACTGCTTCAATTTGTTCCAACACATCGGGGCTGCTTGAATCAATCACATGCAGCAATAAACTGGCTTCTAAGGTTTCTTCCAAAGTTGCTTTAAAAGATTCCACCAAAGAGTGAGATAGGTTTCTTACAAAGCCAACGGTGTCTGCCAATACCAGACGTCCGATGCCATCCCATTCTAAACGCCGTAAAGTAGGGTCAAGCGTAGCAAACAGTTGGTCAGCAGCATAGACATCACTTTGCGCCAAAATATTAAATAAGGTCGATTTGCCTGCGTTGGTATAACCGACCAATGAAACGGTAGGAATGGCGGCTTTTTGCCGAGCCACACGACCTTGTGCACGGGTTTGACGGACTTTATCGAGTTTGGTTTTTAGTTGTCCCATGCGAATACGCAATAAGCGTCGGTCAGTTTCAAGCAAGGTTTCCCCAGGACCACGTAAGCCGATACCACCTTTTTGACTGTCTAAGTTGCTGCGACTACGCACCAAACGTGAAGATAAATGTTGTAATTGTGCCAATTCGACCTGTAATTTACCTTCGTAAGTGCGGGCGCGTTGAGCAAAAATATCTAAAATGAGTTCGGTACGGTCAACCACACGGCATTGCATCACTTTTTCTAAATTACGTGCCTGTGCAGGACTGAGTGCATGATCAAAAATGACCAAATTGGCGTCGTGTTCTTTGACCAATGCGGCAATTTCTTCGGCTTTGCCTGAGCCAATAAAGAGTTTGGCATCGGGTTTACTACGTTGAGTGTGGACGTGTTGTAAAACTTCTGCACCCGCAGATTCAGCCAAGAGCTGAAACTCTTCGGCATCTAGGTCTTCTAAAATTTGGACAGCGACACTGACCAGTACAACACGCTCGCCATCTTGATGTGGCACAAAATTTTCCACTCAGCGCAATCTCCATGCTAAAGCTATATTCTAGTAGAAAAAATGTTTGTGCAGGGAAATAGATGATTGGATTTTTCCTGCGCCCTGATTTGATGCTATATCAACGTATGTAAACTCAATTATAAGGATGACCCCAATATAGAATTTATCTATTTAGATTTTGCCAAAAGTCGCATGTTTGCATGCAGGTTTCGGTTTTTATTATCAATGCAAGTTCAGATTGAACAGTATAGAATGAGCAAAATATAGACCTTTATACGTTGTTTTGCGTTTAACAATTAGTGATGACCCTATGAACCCAGCTGTTGAAACTCACACATCTCCAATTCATGGTTTTGCAAAGCTTGCTTTGTATAGCAAAAAAGTTCTGGCAACGGCTGGCGCGATTGGTGAAGGGTTTTATTTGGTCTATCGTCATCAATTGTATAAAGACACCAACAACCCGAACAATACGCGCTATGTGCAATATTTTTGCCGTCAATTGTGCAAAGTTTTTAATATTGAAGTGCAAATTCATGGTGAAATTCCGCATGACCCTGCGCTATGGGTCAGTAATCATATTTCGTGGTTAGATGTAGCGGTATTGGGTTCTAGTGCGCGGGTATTTTTTCTGGCCAAAGCTGAAATTGAAAAATGGCCGTTATTGGGTAAGTTAGCCAAAGGTGGGGGGACGCTATTTATTAAGCGTGGCTCTGGCGATTCAGTCAAAATTCGTGAACAAATCACGCAATTTTTAAAACAAGATATTCCTGTATTATTTTTTCCTGAAGCGACCACGTCAGATGGAAGCAAAATTAAAAAAGTGCATGGTCGTATTTTAGGGGCAGCAATTGAAGCCAAACGACCTGTGCAAATTTGTCTGATTTGTTATGTGAATCAGCAAGGTGAGTTAGATACTGTTGCGCCGTTTATTAATGACATGACCTTTGTTGATCATGTGAAAGATGTTTTGGAAATGCCGAAAGTGACAGCGCATTTAATGGCGTTACCTGCAATTGTGGTAGAAGGGCACGATATTGAATCTTTAACTGCTGTGGTACAGGAACGCATGACAGAAGGTTTGGCTGAGTTGCATCGTCAGGTATTAAAACCACAAGTGCTGACATCATAAAACATGCTTAGGCGCATCTTCATGTTAAAGATAGCCTAAGCACATCACATTTTTTTAAGAATAATGGTCATCATCCAACAGCTTCAATATTATGTTGCTACATAAAGCCTTCAATTGGCAGCCATGAGGTAATTTTCATTGTCGCACGTTGATACCATTTCATCCCTGGTTCTTTTTTCAGAATTTGAGTTTCGCCTTGTGGATTTTTCATGTGCCATTGAATGTTTTGCTGTGCATCTAAAACCAGTTTATAAGCATATTTGGACAAATTGACATCCATGGTGTGGTGAACTGCGCGAGCCAATGGCGGACTGTTTAAAATCACCCCAATTTCAGTATTTAAATATGCCGAGCGTGGGTCAAAATTAAACGAACCAATAAATACCTGTTTTTCATCCAATGCCATGAGTTTGGCATGTAAACTAGAACGGCTTAAACCTTTCATACTGACTTTGGCTTTTTTGGAAATTTCGTGCGTATGTGTGTTTAGGTTTTCCATTTCAGGTCGCGCCAAAAACTCATACAGCTGCACGTTATTTGCCAATAAATCTTCTCGATATTTGGCGTAAAAAGCATGCACCACAGGAACATCGTTGGCTTTAAAGGAGTTGGTCAGTACGCGTACCTGAACGCCATCATCCGCCAAGTCTTTTAGTTTTTCTGCCCCCGATTGTTCGGGGACAAAATACGCAGAAATAATATCGACACTACTGCTTGGCTTCTCTAAATGCGTCAGCAATTGAAAGTTGAGATGTTCTTCTTTTGAGGCGCGGTCTTTAATTTTACTCGGCGCATCTTTGACCACTTCAGCACTGACCCAATCGAACTTAATACTATGCGTCATCCACTGTTCAATCGCTTTAGAACGAGTCACCAAATCTAAATAATTTTGTACGGTGGCTTCTTGATCGTGCTGTTCTAATTGCTGTTTTAAGCTTTCATAACGCAAGGTGTAATGTTGTGGATTGACCAATTGCTTGACTGAATAAGCATAGTCATCATTCCAGTATTCATCAAAAGAGTGAATAATTTCATCCGAAGCCGAGCCGACTAACATCACATCGACATCAGAAAATTGATAATTGTCGCTGACGTTATAGTATTGATTGCTCATATTGCGCCCACCAATCAGAGAAATTTGGTTATCGGCAATAAAGCTTTTGTTGTGCATACGACGGTTAATACGCTTCAAATCCAAAATCATGTCCATGGCACGATAATGTCGAAAGCGATATGGATTATACAGTTTGATGTCGATGTTGACGTGTTGATCGAGCGCGAGATAAATGCCTTCCATTTTTTTTGCATTGTTATCATCGACCAATAAGCGGACTTTCACCCCACGATCTGCCGCACGAATAATGGCGTGTAGTGCAAGCGCGCCAATTTTATCGTTATCCCAAATATAATATTGTAAATCTAAAGATTTTTCTGCTTTATTAATCAGATAGATACGTGCTGCTAGGGCTTCGAGCGGATCATACAGGACATGATAACCCGTAAGCTGCGGATATTTTTCGCGTAGCGGCAGTACAATTTTGGCCAAACTGGTTTGATCGGTTGGGGTTTCAAACGCCATCTGGATCGGATGTTCAATCTGTTTGGGCAGCGTGCTACAGCCTGAGAGTGTCAAAACGAAGGCGCAACTCAGCCACAAGACGTTGTGCCGAATATTTTGAAATGGAGCGGATGAGCTGCGGTTTGCCAAATTAAATTCCTTTTTAGCACGAGGAGCAAATAAGTTAAAAATAGGGTTTGAGTATAATTGTCAGCTATGAAAAGATAAATATGACAATACAGATATATGACGTGTGTGGGTTAAATGCGACATCTGGGTTTAGCGCAGCATTGAATAGCAGAAGTATGAAGTAATAGAGAATAAATATGTGGGATAACGATTCAGTCGTGTTGTATTTCTATATGGGTATGGCAATTTTGGCGCTGTGGGCAGTTTCGCAAGCATGGCGCAGTCAGGCCAATACAGAAACCATTCACCCGTTTAAGGCCTTTGTGCATTTGTTGGCATTTTATTTGTCTTACCTGTTGCCGCCTTTGGTTTTTTTTAGTGTCTATGCGGGTATTCAGGGCTATTACTCCATCCACGAAGCGATTTTTGTATTTTTAGTCAGTGCTGTGTTGAGCTATGCGCGTTTTATTGAACCGCATTTGATTCAAGTCAAAACTACCAAATATCAAATTCATGCAGATCGCCGTTTATTAAAGCCTGTCAAAATTGCTTTAATTGCAGATTTACATATTGGCTTGTTTTCTGGGCATGAGCGTCAATTGAAGCAAATTGTGAAAAAACTCAATTTGCAAAACCCCGATATGGTCGTTGTAGCAGGCGACTGGACTTATGAGCCTGAAAATAAATTGGTCGAAGAATTGGCGGTATTAAAAGAAATTTGTGCGCCTGTATATTCGGTAAATGGTAATCATGATGAGCAGTATCCTGGCCCGCCCATTCAAGAGCTGTTAAAAACGGCTTTAG
Organism: Acinetobacter sp. YH12205; assembly: GCF_013418125.1. Classification (NCBI taxonomy): domain Bacteria; kingdom Pseudomonadati; phylum Pseudomonadota; class Gammaproteobacteria; order Moraxellales; family Moraxellaceae; genus Acinetobacter; species Acinetobacter sp. YH12205. Next base: position 14,304 of record NZ_VPCQ01000004.1, read on the forward strand.
AACAAAATAACGTGATTGATATTGAAGGTAGAATTGTCGAGTTTGATGAGTTTCGTTTGCTCGGTATTGGCGATTTATGGGCAGGTAAAACCGACATGCGCTATATGCCCGATTTACCTCAGGATAAGCCGTGGGTGTTGTTATCACATAACCCCGATACAGTGGATATGGTGCCAAAACTGCCGACACGTCCGTTGATGTTGGCAGGACATACCCATGGTGGGCAGGTTGAACTGCCGTGGCTGACCGATTATGTGATGAAAAAAGTATCTATTTTAGGGCATAAAAAGGGGTTATATCGTCATGATCATGCCGATGTATTTGTGACTGTGGGGACTGGAATGGTGGGTGTTCCTTTTCGTTTTGGTGTGCCACCCACGATTGATATTATTGAATTATTGTAAGCACCGTCACCATCGCCTACATGAAAAAAACCAGCCGAGGCTGGTTTTTTGATGCAATTTTTGCGCTTAAATTTGATTGTTTACATCATCATGCTTGGTTTCTCGAATCATTAAAAATGCGATTAAAGACAAGATGGATGCTGCACTTAAATAATAACCAACTGCAGCCAAGCCATAAGTGGTGGCAAGTTTGGTGGCAATGAGTGGGGCAAACGATGCGCCAAAAATACCCGCCAAGTTAAAGGTGAGTGCGGAGCCTGTATAGCGTACAGATGTTGGGAAAATTTCAGACAATACTGTACCAATGGGCCCGTAAGTAAGTCCCATAATTGCCAAGCCAATACACAGGAAAATAAATACAATCCACGTGCTGCCTGAAGCAAGCATGTCGGCAAAAAATAAGCCAAAAATTGCAGAGATGATGCACACTGCGATAGAGGTGGTTTTACGTCCAAATTTTTCGGCTAAAACGGCTGAGAGGGGAATAAAAGCAGCAAAACACAATGTGGCTAGTAGTTGAAGTTTTAAGAATTCTTCACGTGAATAACCCAGTTGTTTGGTGCCCCATTGCAAGGCAAATACCGTAGTCAGATAAAACACCACAAAGGTACAAATTGCAGCGATTGTACCGAGCACTAACATTTTAGCGTGTTTTTTAAAGACCTGAATAAATGGCACATTGACTTCTTTTTGTTTATTCAACACTTTTTGGAAGGCAGGCGTTTCATGCAGTTTTAAGCGAATCCATAAACCGACAATCACCAATAAGGCACTCGAAATAAACGGGATGCGCCAGCCCCATGTCATAAAGTCTTGCTCAGACATCAGCGCACCTAAAATAAGGAATGAACCTGTGGCAAGAATAAAACCAATCGGAGCGCCCAATTGTGGGAACATGCCATACCAAGCACGTTTACCTTCAGGGGCATTTTCTGTGGCTAACAGTACTGCTCCCGACCATTCACCGCCCAAGCCTAAACCTTGCCCTAAGCGACACAACGCCAACAGTAATGGCGCGATAATCCCAATTTGTGCATACGTCGGCAGTAAACCAATACAGACTGTAGAAATTCCCATGGTCAATAATGCCGCGACCAAAGTGGCTTTGCGTCCAATCCGATCTCCTAAATGTCCAAATAAAGCTGCACCAATTGGACGGGCGATAAAGGCAATTGCAAAGGTGGCGAGAGATTGAATGGTTGCCGTCATTGGGTCAGTACTGGTCGGAAAGAACAGATACGGGAAAATAATGACTGCCGCAGTGGCGTAGATATAAAAGTCAAAAAACTCGATGGTGGTACCGACCAAGCTTGCAGTCAGTACTCGAAATTTAGAATTTTGAGTCGGCTGTTCAGCGGCAGCAGTAGATGAAGATGCCATACAGGACCTTATGTAAAGTGAATTTTAAATGAAAGTGCAATTTGGCACAGACCGCACTGGCAGAAAAATAGTAGATACTTCTTGTAGTTATACTTTTTTGAACAAGAAGTCGGTTACAAAACTGCATCCATGAACACCATTCAAATCTGATCGTTTTATCTGTAAGACATGAGCGATATTCAGCGTTAAATCACATACAGATAAATTGCCAGAAAGTGTGCGCCTGCACCAATTAGGACAAATACATGCCAAATTGCGTGGGTATATCTTACGCGTTTTAAGGCATAAAACAATACACCCACGGTGTAGGCAATGCCGCCAATTAGCAAAAAGGTCAGGGCTTGGCTGCTTAAATAGGCTTGCATATCGTCCATGACCAGAACGGCTAACCAACCCATCACCAAGTAGGCAATTAAAGAAATTTTATGAAAACGGTTGATAAATACCAGTTTAAATAGGGTGCCAATCAGGGCAATAATCCACAGGGCAATTAACAAATATTGTGCTTTTTGAGTAGGAATCGCGATGGATAAAAATGGGGTATAAGTCCCTGCAATTAAATAATAAATTGCGGTGTGATCTAACTTTTTATAAAAATAACGACGGTCTGCTGCGGTTGCCATGTGATACAGCATTGAAGCAGAAAAAAGCAGTACCATGCTTATTGCATAGGCCCACAAACCTAGCCATTGTCCCGTACTTAAATACGCACCTTTAATGATTAAAAGAATACCTGCAATAAATGCCAAAGCCGCACCAACACCATGGCTCAGATAGTTAATCCGTTCTTCTTGCAGGTCATAATCAGGCACTAAAGGGGCATTTAATTTCATGGCGAATCTGCTTTAATTTCTTTAATTATACAACTGTATCGTAATTCAATTTTGCTTTTAGGGTAATAACAATTAAACTTGAATTGTAATTTTTTCAGGTTTTTATTATGTCGACTTTGGCTTCTCCCTCTGTGCAGGAACAACAATTCTTAGAGGCTTTTCAGCAAGCCATTGATACACAAAAGCTTGATCGTGTGGTGCTGAGTCAATATAAAGGCGAACTGGAACAATTAGAAAAAATCACCTTACGGGTGATTCAGCTAAATCAAGACACCGTTTTAACTTGTTTGTATCGCCATAAAACGCAGGATATCACCAAAAACTATCCTTTGGCAGAAGCACAGATACAATTGAGTCACTTATTGGCAGATTGTAAACAGGCCAATTTATTTACGACAGATCAGGAAATTCAGCTAAAAAAGAACAAAAAGAAAGCCATGCTCAGCATTAGTAAAACAGCACCGACTATAGCGAAACCGAAAGAACCACAAGGACATGACCGAGAAAAGCAGCGTTATGTCGATCAATCCAGCCCATTTTTACAACACTTGGGGATTAGCGATGCCAAAGCGCAAATTATTCCGAGCATGGCGCGTAAATGGAAACAGATTAATAAATTTATTGAAATTTTTTCGGGTGCCTTGGCGCAAATCAAAATTTCGGAAAATACCTTGCGCGTGGTGGATTTTGGTTCAGGCAAAGGCTATTTAACTTTTGCGCTCTATGACTATTTGCAAAAGCAGCAATTTATTCCCTTTGTGACTGGGGTGGAACTAAACCCGAAAATGGTTGAGTTTTGTCAGTCGGTGGCGAGTGCTTCAGACTTTCAGCAGCTAGATTTTTTTCAGGGCGATGTGCGCACCTATCAGCCAGAACATTTAGATGTAATGATTGCTTTGTATGCCTGTGATGTCGCCACCGATTTTGCAATTCATACTGGTATTCGCCTGAATGCACAAATGATTATGTGCGCGCCGTGTTGCCATAAAGAGTTGCGTCCACAATTACAAAGCCCAAGCGTGTTGCAACCGATGCTGCAATTTGGCATTCATGCAGGGCAACAGGCGGAAATGTTAACCGATACCATCCGCGCTTTATTGCTCAAAGCCTATGGTTATGACACCAAAGTTTTTGAGTTTGTCGCTTTAGAACACACCAGTAAAAACAAAATGATTTTGGCAACCAAACGTCAAAATTGGAGTGAACCTGATCAAGCAGTTTTGGCACAAATTCGTGATTTAAAAACCATGTACGGTATTCAAAAACATTCTTTGGAGTTGTTGTTGAACGATCAGTGGGATCAACAGGGCATTGGTTCTAAGTGCTAAGCAAGATGGAACAGGATATAAAGATGCAAGATTATGAAATTCAATCGGGCACTTGGACACAATTTGCTGCAGAGGCCAAATCTATTCGTGAGCAAGTCTTTATTCAGGAACAGCGAATTGCGCCTGAAGATGAGTGGGATGCACAAGATGCAGTTGCCTTGCATTTTGTGGTCTATGCAACTGGACAGGCGATTGCAACAGCACGTTTACTGGAAAATCACAGTATTGGACGGGTCGCAGTGTTGAAATCACAGCGCGGTTTAGGTGTGGGACGTGTTTTAATGCAGCATATTATTCAGGTGGCAAAGCAGCAGCAACGTCCGTGGGTCAAGTTGTCTGCGCAGGAACACGCGATTCCGTTTTATCAAAGTTTGAGTTTTCAGGTTGAGGGTGAGTCGTATTTAGATTGTGGTATTCCGCATGTAGATATGCGATTGATATTTTAAACGAATTGTCGATAGTCCTGATTTTAATCGTGCAAAATAAAAATCGCCATGATGGAATGTGATCATGGCGATTTCTTTTTATAAACTGTATGAACAGAGCCGCTAGCGCATATTAATGTCCATGTGCGGGTGCTGGCTCATGGTTTTCAGGCATATTGGCATGTTCTGTTTCAGTCATACCGTGTGCATCTGCAGTTTCAGCAGCCAAAGCTTCACGTGCTTCACGATCTGCTTGTGCTTTTGCCAATGCTTCTTGTGACATAGCTGGCGCATTTTTAAAGGCGTGTTGCTGAGTATTCTGCTTTTGTTGCTGGCTAGGCATGTAGTCAGGTTCATTCGTGACCGCTAACCAGAAAATAAACATGAAAATTCCACCCAAAATACAGAAAATAAAGAGTGCTTTCCAACCCCAAGGTGATTTTTCAGGAGTAAGGCGTTCGGTCATGTGCATCTACCCAATTTGAATCTAAATCTTAAAATTATGTAACTTTATAACATAAAATGCATGAAAAACGGATTAAATTCTATTTATGCAGGGATATTCATTGTAATTTTGAGCAAATAAAAAGAGGGATGATATATCCCTCCCAGATTGCTTTAAATTTAAAGTTTAGCTTTAAATGCTTTTAGCACCTGCAGCAACACGATCTTGCAAGATTTTAGGTGGGGTAAAACGCTCGCCATATTCAGCAGTAAGTTGCTGTGCTCGTGCCAAAGCCTGTGTTAAACCATATTGATTCAAAAATTGTAAAGCACCACCTGTCCATGCAGGGAAGCCAATGCCAAAAATTGAACCAACATTGGCATCAATGACAGATTCTAAAACACCTTCTTCTAAGCAACGTAAGCTGTCCAGTGCTTGCACAAATAAAAAGCGATCTATCATCTCTTGTTCAGCGATTTCGGTATTTTGATACCAATGGCTTAACCCCGACCAAAGCTGTTTTTTACCCTGTTCAGGATAGTCATAAAAGCCTGCACCTGCAGCTTTGCCTTTACGCGAAAATTGATGAATCATGGTTTGAATGACTTCATCTGCACTCGACAGTGGTCGGTCTTTTCCTTCGGCTTGCAACGCCTTACGTGCTTCCTGTGCCACGTGTTCAGATAAGGTTAAAGATACTTCATCCTGAATGGCAAGTGGGCCAACAGGCATACCTGCTTTTAAAGCTGCCATTTCAATTTTGGCAGGATGTACGCCTTCTGCCAGTAAGCGCAAGCCTTCCTGCACAAAAGTGCCAAACACCCGACTGGTAAAAAAGCCACGTCTGTCATTGACTACAATCGGTGTTTTACCAATGTGTTGCACAAAGTCATATGCTTTTGCCAAAGTATCGGCAGAGGTGTTTTTTCCTTTAATGATTTCTACCAACGGCATTTTATCGACAGGACTAAAGAAATGCAGTCCAATAAAGCGCTGTTGATCTTGCGCAGCTTGGGCAAGCCCGCTTATTGGCAAAGTTGAGGTATTGGATGCCATCACACCTTGTTCTGCCAGAAAAACTTCGGCTTCTTGTGTGACTTGCGCCTTGAGTTGAGGATTTTCAAATACCGCCTCAATAATCAAATCACAGCCTTGTAAATCGGCAGCCTGTGCCGTTGGATGAATATTGGCTAAGACTTGTGCTGCTCGCTCTGCACTTATACGACCTTGCGATACTTGTTTATCCAATAGTTTTTGACTGTAAGCTTTGCCTTTTTCAGCTTGTTCGATGGATACATCTTTAAGAACAACCGCAATGCCTTTGCTTGCTGTGGCATAAGCAATGCCTGCGCCCATCATGCCTGCACCTAAAATGCCGACTTTTTGAGTTTGATGCGGTGCAATGCCTTGCGGACGGCCACTGCCCGATTTAATCGCATTCAGCCCATGCCAAAAGGTGCCAATCATATTTTTAGAAATTTGACCTGTTGCGAGCTGGGTAAAATAGCGAGATTCAATGCGTAAGGCTGTATCGACATCAACCTGCGCACCTTCTACTGCTGCACTCAAAATTGCTTCAGGCGCAGGGTAACAGCCTTTGGTTTTGTCGCGTAGCATGGCAGGAGCAGTGGAAAGCATTTGCGCGACAGCAGGTGTAGATGGTGTTCCCCCAGGGATTTTATAGTCTTTGACATCAAATACTTGTTGTGATTGAGGATGTGCAAGAATCCAGTCTTGGGCTTTGCTGAGTAATTCTGTTTCATTTTCAGCAAGATCATGGATTAAACCTAAACTTTGTGCTTTTTCCACACTCAGCTGTTTGCCTTCCATCAACAGCGGCAGGGCAGTTTGTAAACCCAATAAACGTACCATCCGCACAATACCACCGCCACCAGGCAATAAACCTAAAGTCACTTCGGGTAAACCAAACTTGGTTTTTGCATCACGAATTGCAATACGATGATGACAGCACAGAGCAAGTTCCCATCCGCCGCCGAGTGCCGTGCCATTTAAGGCAGCTACCACAGGAATACCACGGGTTTCAATATAACGCAGCTGTGCTTTTAGGTTTTCAATCATCTGAAAAAATGAGCTGGCATGCTCAGGCTGTACTTGAATCAACTCATCTAAGTCACCGCCTGCAAAAAAGGTTTTTTTCGCAGAGGCGAAAATGATTCCCGCCACTTGTTCGTCTGCTTTTAACTTTTGTACCACTTGCGCTAATGCATCTCTAAAGTCAGCATTCATGGTGTTGGCAGATTGATTTGGTGAGTCAAAGGTTAGAATGACAATGTTATCGGCATTTTTATAATAGTGAATGGCGCTCATTTTTATACTCCTTATACTCGCTCAATAATGGTGGCAATTCCCATCCCACCGCCTACACATAATGTAGCCATGCCGCGTTTTTTATCTTGTCGTTCTAGCTCGTCCAGTAAGGTGCCTAAAATCATGGCACCTGTAGCGCCAAGTGGATGACCCAAGGCAATAGCACCACCATTTACATTGACTTTGGCGGGATCAACCTGAAGTTCTGTAATAAAACGCAGAACCACGGCTGCAAAGGCTTCATTGACTTCAAACAGATCAATATCTTCAATGTTCAGTCCTGCTTTGGCTAAGGCTTTGCGTGCTGCAGGCGCGGGTCCTGTGAGCATAATGGCAGGGTCTGTGCCAACCAGTGCGGTAGCAAGCACTTTGGCGCGTGGTTTTAAGTTGTGTTGTTGTACCGCTTGTTCCGATGCAATCAAGACCAATGCCGCGCCATCAACAATACCTGATGAATTGCCTGCATGATGCACATGATTGACTTGTCCTGCTTCAGGATATTTTTGCAGGGCAATCGCATCAAAACCCATTTGTCCCATATTGGCAAAACTCGGCTTGAGCTGTGCCAAGCTTTCAGCCGTGGTCTGTGGTTTGATAAATTCATCTTGTGCCAAAATCACCACACCTGCCTGATCTTTGACAGGTACAATCGAGCGCTCGAAATGTCCCTGTGCTTGTGCTGCTGCGGCTTTGTGCTGTGATGCTGCTGCAAATTGATCGACTTCTGTACGGCTATAGCCATCGAGTGTGGCAATTAAGTCAGCGCCAATACCTTGTGGAATAAAGTCACAAGCCATATTGGTTTCAGGGTCGAATGCCCAAGCACCACCATCGGAACCCATTGCCACACGTGACATAGATTCCACACCACCTGCAACGATTAAATCTTCCCAACCCGAACGAACTTTTTGCGCTGCGAGGTTCACGGCTTCTAAACCTGAGGCACAAAAGCGGTTGATTTGTACCCCAGCAACATCATTGTCCCAACCTGCGGCAATCGCTGCGGTTTTGGCAATATCTGCACCCTGATCGCCAATTGGTGTGACACAACCCAAAACAATATCGTCTACTTGTGAGGTGTCTAGGTTGTATCGTTGTTGCAATTCATTCAATAAGGTTGTGAGTAGGCGAATGGGTTTAACTTCGTGTAATGCGCCATCTTTTTTTCCTTTGCCGCGCGGAGTGCGAATAGCATCAATGATGTAGGCCTCGCTCATAATCAATCCCTTGTCGATAGTTTTCTTTATGATTGCTTTTGAGTGTAATCTGAAAATTTTGAAGTGCAATGACGAGAACGGTACAGGTCAGTGAGGTTTTTTGCTAATTGGGATGACGCAGTAATTTGGCAGAAAGATTGAAACTATAATAGAGCGATAAAAAAAGCCCTTGCGGTGTGCAAGGGCAATCGATTGGAATTACGAGTTATTGTGAATTGTCGATTCTAAATTAATGATAACCGTGCAACTGACGGTATAAACCAGGTGTGACGCCAGTCCACTTTTTGAAAGCACGGTGGAAAGTACTGGTTTCGCTAAAGCCAACTTGTTGTGCCACATCTTCAAGGGTAAGTTCAGGATTCAGCAATAGGTGAATCGCGGCATCACGGCGTAATGCATCTTTTACCCCTTGATAGCTTTTACCTTCTGCAGCCAAACGACGACGCAAGGTTTGTGGCGATAGGTACAGCATGGATGCAACATCGTTCAAGGTTGGCATTTCTTCGCCAATTTGGCTCTTTAACACGTCACGAATACGCGAAGTTAAAGAATTGGTGTTTTTGAATTTCACCAACAATTGCGCAGGCGCGGTTTTTAAGAATTCGTCTAAGGTTTCTTGGGTTTGACGAATTGGTAAATCCAAGTAGTCGGCAGCAAAGGTAATTTCGGTGCGTGGCATGTCAAATTGCATGACAGGCGCAAAGAACAGCGCATCGTATTCATCTGCATGTGCAGGACGTGGATAGCCAAAATGTACGCGCTCCAAAGGCAGGCGACGTTCAATCAGCCAAGATGCCAAGCCGTGCCAAATCATCAACATACTTTCAGTAATAAAGTGATCAGGATCCATAGCTTGTGGAATAGATGGTACCAAACGTGCTTCGTGTTTATCACGTTCTAAGGTAACCGACCAATCATCACCAAACAGTTTGTAGAATTGCGAAGAGAGTTCTAAGGCATCGCCCAGTGTTTTGGCGTGAATTACCAATTGGCACATGATCGCGAATGTACCCAAACGACGTGGCTGAGAATCAAAACCCACGTGTTCGTCTTGGGTCACCATCCACAACATTTTAATAAAGCGAGTATATTGTTCAGGTGAAATACGTGCTTTCGGTTGGCGCAGAAGTTCTGCCTCAATACCGACATGAGATAATAAGGTTTCGACATCCATGCCGAGTCGCTTAACACCCGTGAGCGCTGCATTTACAAAATGGATACTAATGGTATCTCTGCTCATGTTAAATCCTTCAGTCTCTTTTGTATTCACGTAAGCTTGACCTAAATGACGCTAAAAATTGAAATTGGCAATTTACAATACCAATTTTACTTATTTTACATAATAAATTGCCGAAATGATCAAGGTAAATGGCTGAACATGACATTGTGTTACAGTTTTGCTGTTTATAAGATGAACGGAAAATCAGTAAAAATCGAGTAATCACAACAATGACACATGCACTGAGCGGTTTAAAAGTTTTAGATTTTTCTACCTTATTGCCCGGCCCTTTTGCCAGTTTGTATTTGGCGGATATGGGTGCAGAGGTGATTCATATTGAATCGGCAACCCGTCCTGACTTAATTCGTTTATTTCCGCCCTATGCCAATGGACAAGCGACTTCGCACAGTTATTTGAATCGGAATAAACAGTCAATTACTTTGGATTTAAAATCCCCCGAAAGTATTCAGCTTATTCACGATAAAATTGCCGAATTCGATATTGTATTGGAACAGTTTAGACCAGGCGTGATGCAGCGTTTAGGGCTGGACTATGCCAGCTTGGCAAAAATTAATCCGCGACTGATCTATTGTTCCATCACAGGTTATGGACAAACAGGCGATTATCAACAAAGGGCAGGACATGACATCAACTATTTAGCCTTGTCTGGCATTGCGGGGCATAGTGGACGGCAAGCGGGTGGGCCGCCACCGCTCGGGATTCAAGTGGCCGATGTAGCAGGTGGATCATTGCATGCTTTGGTGGCGATTTTAAGTGCAGTGATAGAACGTCAGCGCAGTGGTTTAGGGCAGTATATTGATATTTCGATGACCGATTGCGCTGCGACTTTAAACAATATGGCCGCTTCAGCAGTTTTGGCGGCACAGGTTCCTCAATATGCTGAGCAATCTTACTTAAATGGTGGCACCTATTATGACTATTATGAAACAGCAGATGGCCGTTATCTTTCAGTCGGTAGTTTAGAGCCGCAGTTTATGCAGGGTTTGGCACAGATTTTAAACTTACCGATACTTTTGGAAAAAGGGGCATCTTTAGATCCGCAAGAGCGCTTGCAAGTCAAACACGCTATTCAAGATAAAATTAAAACACAAAGTTTTGCCACATGGCAGCAGGTATTCGCGCAATATGATGTCTGCGTTGAACCTGTATTCACTTTAGATGAAGCCTTACATTCACCTTTGGCACAGCAACGCGGTTGGACAGTAGAAGTTCCTATTCAGCAGAATGCCGAAAAAACTGAAACTCAGTTGGCGTGTCCAATTAAATTTTCACGTTCTCAAATGCGTTACGATTATATCGGGCAGGCTTTGGGTGCAGGGCAGTGGTCATCTCAGATTAAAAATCAGGATGAAGATGAAGCCAAGTCGTAATTTCAGGTAATCAATAATAGATCGAATAGATGCTATAGCAGAAAAAGTGCTAAAGCATGCACTATTTTGTGATAGCTCTATAAAAAGCCTGTAAATTTTGGCAAAGGCTTACAGGCTGTGATGTTGCAATGGCTTATCAATAAAATCGCTAATAAATATGTAAAAAACACATTTTGTTGATAGATTGAATCTCGCTATGCTGTCAGCCGTGATAATAGAAATGACTAGCTGTACGCCATGTATTTATATACTGATTTCGATCAGCAACTGATTAATGAACGTGTTGCACAGTTCCGCGACCAAACGGAACGTTATTTAGCAGGCAAATTGACTGAGGATGAATATCGTCCATTGCGTCTGCAAAATGGTTTGTATGTACAACGCTATGCGCCAATGTTGCGTATTGCGGTGCCTTACGGTCTGATGAACTCTAAGCAATTGCGTAAAGTTGCGCAGCTTGCCAAAGACTATGACCGTGGCTATGCGCACGTATCAACACGTCAAAATATTCAGTTTAACTGGCCTGCACTGGAAAATGTGCCTGACATGCTGGCAGAGCTTGCAACCGTACAAATGCACGCAATTCAGACTTCGGGTAACTGTATTCGTAATACCACCACAGACCAGTATGCAGGTGTCGTGGCGGGCGAAATTGCTGACCCACGTCCAACCTGTGAATTAATTCGTCAGTGGTCGACTTTCCACCCTGAATTTGCCTTCTTGCCACGTAAATTCAAAATTGCGGTGTCTGCACTGGAAGAAATTGACCGTGCTGCGACTGCATTTCATGACATTGGCGTCTATATTGTTAAAAATGAAGCAGGCGAAATTGGCTATAAAATTAAAGTTGGTGGCGGCTTAGGTCGTACTCCAATTATCGGTAGCTTTATTCGTGAGTTCTTGCCACGTGAAGATTTGATTGCTTACTTAGAAGCTATTTTACGTGTTTATAACTTGCATGGTCGTCGCGACAATAAATATAAAGCACGTATCAAAATTTTGGTAAAAGCCTTAACTCCAGCAGTATTTGCAGAAAAAGTTGAAGCTGAATTTGCACATACGGTGAAAACCTTAAAAATTGATGCAGAAACTTTGCAAAAAATGGATGAAAATTTCACGCCATTTGCTTATCAAAACTATGCCGATGAAGATTTTAGCGAGCTGTTTGCGCAGTATCCAAAATTCAAGCAATGGTTCAACATCAACACCAATGCGCACAAAGTACAAGGCTATCGTATTGTCACCATTTCATTGAAACGTGCAGGTGTTGCACCGGGTGACATGACGACAGAAGAAATGAATCTGATTGCAGATTTAGCCGATCAATATACCTTTGGTGAGTTGCGTACCACGCATGAGCAAAATATTGCTTTGGTAGATGTGCCACAAAAAGACCTGTTTGCATTGTGGCAAGTGCTCGATGCCAATAACTTGGCGCGCGCGCATATTGGCTTTATTACCGATATTATTTGCTGTCCGGGTGGTGATTTCTGTTCACTTGCCAATGCCAAATCTATTCCAATTTCAGAAGCCATTTCACGCCGTTTTGATGATTTGGATACCATTTATAATCTTGGCAAACTGGATTTAAATATTTCAGGTTGTATGAACGCTTGTGGTCATCACCACGTTGGTAATATCGGGATTTTAGGTGTCGATAAAAAAGGCGCGGAATTCTACCAAATCACTTTGGGCGGGCATGCAGACCATGATGCGTCAATCGGTGATATTTTAGGGCCATCTTTTGCTGCTGAAGTGATTCCTGATGTGGTGGAAGAAATTTTAAATACCTACTTAGATTTGCGTAGTGAAGGTGAAGATTTCATCGACACTTATCGCCGTGTCGGCATTCAACCATTTAAGGAGCGCGCTTATGCTTAATACTGCACTACCTGTGCTCGCAAAAGATGGCACGATTGCAGACAATACTTATCAAGTGATTGCTGAAGATGCAGCATTACCGCAAGGTGATGTGGTGCTCAGCGTTGAACAGCTTGATCAGTTGGCACAAATTTCAGGTAAAAAAGCCCTATATTTAACGGTAGATGCTTCGCCTGAAAACCATGAATTTCCATTGGCAGAACTGGATGCAATTTTTATTGAATTTTCAGGTTTTAACGATGGCCGTGGTTATTCTTTTGCGGCATTGTTACGCCGTCAAGGCTTTCAGGGTGAACTTCGCGCAGTCGGTGATGTCTTTAAAGACGTCTTAAATTATATGAAGCGTGCAGGTTTCGATACTTTCGTGATTAAAGAAGGTAAAGATGTGCAAGAAGCTGCAGCAGGTTTGGCGGACTTTACCCATCCTTATCAAGCTTCTACCGCAGTGCCAAAACCAAATTATCAAACAGGTGCGTAATATATTGATGATGGATTTCATCGAAATGTAGATAGATTTTATCGAAATATCGCGGTTCACACATTTACAAACAGCCTGCCATGTGCAGGCTTTTTGTTTGCCTTAAAATGATCAAACGGCTTGTTTTATCGCACTTCTTAATGATTTAATTTACCGCAAAGTGCTGTAGTATAAGCACGCTGATGTAGCATCGCAGTCTTATATAGGCGTTATTTTTACATTATCAAAAATCAATCAAGACGATAATTTGATGTGATTATCCTCTGATTTATTTTTCAATTTTTTCATGATGAAGTGATTTGTCTTTATGCAAAATTCTATCCGTATTGGTATTGCTGGTTATGGCAACTTAGGTCGTGGTGTTGAAACGGCGATTCATAAAAACCCAGATTTACAATTGGTGGGTATTTTTACCCGTCGTGCGCCTGAAAGCGTTTCACCATGTTTTGCTGAAACAGCAGTGTTTCACATGGATTCATTGTCAGATTTTCAAGACAAAATTGATGTGCTGATTTTATGTGGTGGTTCAAAAGACGACTTGCCACAACAAGGTCCAGTACTGGCGAGCCAATTTAATATTGTCGATAGTTTCGATACGCATGCACGTATTCCTGAATATTATGCATCTGTAGATGCACCTGCGACAGCGAACAAGAAAACTGCACTCATCTCAATTGGTTGGGATCCAGGCATGTTCTCGATTAATCGTTTATTTGGTGAAGCGTTGTTACCAGATGGTGAAACCTATACTTTTTGGGGTAAAGGTTTAAGTCAGGGTCACTCAGATGCCATTCGTCGTGTTGATGGTGTAAAAGCAGGTGTGCAATATACCATTCCATCGAATGATGCCATTGAACAAGTGCGTAGCGGTGCGCGTCCTGTATTAAGCACCAAAGATAAACATACTCGTGAATGTTATGTCGTACTTGCAGAAGGTGCCGATGCTGCTGCGGTAGAGCAAGCGATTGTGACCATGCCAGATTATTTCGCTGACTACAACACAACCGTAAATTTCATTGATGAAGCGACTTTAGCCAAAGATCACCAACGCATGCCACATGGTGGTTTTGTCATTCGCAGTGGTAATACCAGCGATGAACAAAAACAAGTGCTTGAATTCTCATTGAAGTTAGACAGCAATCCTGAGTTTACCGCGAGTATTTTGGTGGCTTATGCACGTGCTTGCTATCGTTTAAACCAAATGCAGCAATATGGTGCAAAAACTGCTTATGATGTTGCGCCAGGTTTATTGTCAATGAAATCGCCTGAACAGTTGCGTGCAGAATTGCTCTAAACTTTTTAAAGCTATAAGCAAAAAGACGAATCAATGATTCGTCTTTTTACTTTTTGAATAAAGAAGGGTTAGGGAATGACTTTATTCAATCTACCTCAATCCCTCTTTACGAAATAGGGGTTGCAAGGCACTTAAAGTAATTCAATCGCGACCGCAGTTGCTTCACCACCACCAATACAGAGAGCAGCCACACCACGCTTGCCACCTGTACGTTTAAGCGCATGAATTAAAGTTAGGATAATACGTGAACCTGTAGAGCCCACAGGATGCCCAAGCGCACATGCACCACCGTTGATATTCACTTTTTCAGGATCTAGTTTGAATTCATCCATTGGGCACATGGTGACCATAGCAAAAGCTTCATTAATTTCCCATAAATCTACATCTGCAACTTGCCAAGCTGCTTTATCCAATACTTTTTGAATTGCAGCAACAGGGGCGATGGTGAACTCAGATGGGTGTTGTGAATTGGTGGCATAAGCCACAATTTTTGCTAATGGTTGTAAACCTTTATTTGCTGCATTTTCTGCAGACGTTAGGACTAAGGCTGAAGCACCATCTGAAATTGAGCTGGCATTGGCTGCGGTAATCGTGCCATCTTTGGCAAAAGCTGGACGAAGAGTTGGAATTTTTTCAATATTGGCATTAAATGGTTGTTCGTCTTTATCGACAACCACATCACCTTTACGTGTTGAAACATGTACAGGCACAATTTCATCGACAAAATAGCCTTCATTTACGGCAGTTTGCGCGCGTTTGAGAGAGCGAATCGCAAAATCATCCATTTGTTCACGGGTATAGCCTTTGCTATTGGCCATATCTTGTGCGAATGAGCCCATTAAACGCCCTGTTTCTGCATCTTCTAAGCCATCTAAGAACATGTGATCTTTCACATCACCGTGTCCCATGCGGTAACCTGCACGTGCTTTAGTCAGAATATAAGGTGCATTACTCATCGACTCCATACCACCAGCGACAATGATTGAGGCAGAACCTGCTTTGATTGCATCGGCTGCTTGCATGACAGCTTTCATACCAGAACCACAGAGTTTGTTGATGGTGACCGCACCTGTAGAATCTGGTAAGCCTGCTTGACGCATCGCCTGACGAGCAGGGCCTTGCTTTAAGCCTGCAGGCAGGACGCAGCCCATAATGACTTCATCGATTTCTGTTGCTTGTACCCCCGCACGTTGAATGGCCGCTTGGATACTTGCCGCACCTAATTCTGGTGCAGTCACATTGGCTAAACTGCCTTGAAAGCCACCCATTGCAGTGCGTGCACCATTTACAATAACGATATCCGTCATTTTATTCTCCCAGTTTTTTATATGTGCTTTTGTCTAGATTTAATTCCAAGCAGGAATAGATCACCTCAGCAGTATAGGCAAAAAAAGATGAGAATAAAGTGACAATATAAAGATCATTTAGACTGCTCAGTTAACATCCATTGATGTCTTCAGCTCGAGTTTGCCCCATTTTACTAAGCACCAGTCGTTTGCTCGCGACGTGAGTAGAGCAGTAAAAGAAACTACCATTCGAGCCGATCGGCAAACCTTGTTGTGCATTAAAAGTTACACTGGGTATGTTTAAAGTGCCACGCCAATCCAGAGTTCCGTATTTAAGTGCAGTTTTTTCTGTATAAAGAATGTATTCATTGTTGTCTATCTGACGATTTTTATTTCGATCAATAAAAATCATAAAACCCGTATTCCAGTTTTGCTTACTGCATTGGCTAAAGTCATGTGTTGGACAGATCACAACATTACTATGATGGGTGAAGGCATGGGAGCGTGCTATTTTCAGGCTAGACAGCAATGAGTACTGAATTCGTTTGAGTTCTTGTTGTGCCATCAGCTGATGAAAATAGGGCAGGGCAACCATGATTAAAATCGCACTAATCGCTAACGTGACGATCAATTCAAACAGCGTGAAGCCATTTTTGCTTATATTCGACATAAGTCTATACCTGTTATTGTTATGTTTTTTTATGATTAATTTGAGTAATTCGTTGTTTTATAGCGCTTTATCTGCTGTATAATAAATATTAAACAACTTTCGAGAAAGCTGTTAAAATAAAGCGCAGGAAAGATAAGCTATTCACAATAAAAAATTGAGTAGAAAGTTACCGAATTACAACGGAAATTGTAAGTAATTTTGTCAATAATTTACTTGATTAAAATTATCAAGCACTTGGAAAAGTAATAAAGTGTTTGTATGATTCAAAGTGACTAGCTTAAAAATAATACTGGGGTATAAGAAAGCCTATCTCAGGGTAGTCGAAAATTTAGGCTTGAGCTTGAACAACAATTGTTATCTCTGGAGGATAAATCCATGAAAATGAGTCGTATTGCATTAGCAATGCTCGTAGCTGCTCCTTTAGCTGCTGCAAACGCGGGCGTAACTGTTACCCCATTAATGCTTGGTTATACTATGTTTGATACACAGCATAACAATGGCGGTAGTGATGGGGAATTAACAAATGGTCCAGAACTACAGGATGATTTATTCGTAGGTGCTGCGCTTGGTGTTGAGCTTACTCCTTGGTTAGGTTTTGAAGCAGAATATAGCCAAGTGAAAGGTGATGTTGATACAAACCGTGGTGAATATAAAGCGAAGAACATCGCAGGTAACTTCTATGCGACTTCTGACTTGATCACAAAAAACTATGACAGCAAAATCAAGCCATACGTATTGTTAGGTGCTGGTCACTATAAGTATGATTTTGATCACCCTGCTTTGGCATACCGTGACGGTGAAGAAGGTACTTTAGGTAATGCTGGTGTAGGTGCGTTCTTCCGTTTGAACGATGCTTTATCTCTTCGTACAGAAGCACGTGGTACTTACCACTTTGACGAAAAATTCTGGAACTACACAGCTTTAGCTGGTCTTAACGTAGTTCTTGGCGGTCACTTGAAGCCAGCTGCTCCTGTAGTAGAAGTTGCTCCAGTTGAAACAGTTGCTCCAGTTCAACCAGCTCCACAAGAGTTGACTGAAGACTTGAACATGGAACTTCGTGTGTTCTTTGATACGAACAAATCAAACATCAAAGATCAGTACAAGCCAGAAATCGCTAAAGTTGCTGAGAAGTTAGTTGAATATCCAAACGCTACTGCTCGCATCGAAGGTCACACTGACAACACTGGTCCACGTGCATTGAACGAACGTTTATCTTTAGCTCGTGCGAACTCTGTTAAATCTTCACTTGTAAATGAATACAATGTAGATCCAGCTCGTTTGTCTACTCAAGGTTTCGCTTGGGATCAACCGATTGCTGACAACAACACTAAAGAAGGTCGTGCTATGAACCGTCGTGTATTTGCGACGATCACTGGCAGCCGTACAGTGACTGTTGAACAACAAGCTCAATAATTTGAGTTAAGTTGAAAAAACGACTCTTCGGAGTCGTTTTTTTATACTTCTTTTTTTATGAGGTGTTTGGATTAAAGAGTGCCTGAAATAATTTACATTCAATACGTTTAAAAAATATTGTAAAAGTATGATTATTAGAATAATGAGTAAATAAAGTAGAGGCTGATGGTGCTTAATATTTCGGTTTGTTGACTCGTAAACTTAGTCGAATTTTTATAGCGAGTTTATCGTCAATTCATTTAAAAACTCCAAAGCGTCGTTGCAGATCAAAATTTTAAAATAAGATATATGTACTCGATGTCTATCAGTCGATCAAGTCGTTGTTTAGCGATTATAAAATCAACATTGAGCAGTTTGTGGTGTGATCTCTCGCCGTAATAATGATAACAAAATATGTTGTAAATCGAATTTGGTTTAAATTTACCCTAAAAAAACAGCCAAATGTTGGCTGTTTTTTTGAACCTTAGCTTCTTAAATGAAGTGAAATAGAAGAAGAACTTTTTTAGTCATGATCAGGGTGTAGTGGTTTCACATCCATATCCTGGTATGCAATCAGTTTGGTTTTGTGTTTCCATTTATAGCCTAACCAAATGACCAAGAACAAAAGAATACCAATATAAGTCGATAAAACTGCGAGCCATTCACCTTCAAGTACTGCTTGGTAGTTTTGCCCTAATACAACAATTGCACACAAAATAAAGGCAAACCATGGCGCAAAAGGAAAAAATTTAGCGCGGTAATCTAAATCTTCAAGTTTGTAGCCTTGTGCCAAATAGCCTTTACGGAAGCGATAATGCGATACAGCAATTCCGAGCCAAACGATAAAACCACACATGCCTGACATATTCAGAAGCCAGTTAAATACTTGTTTTTCGCCAATAAATGTTGTTAAAAAACATAGTGCAGCGATTGCTGTTGTGGCATACAGTGCATTCATTGGGACGCCACGAGCATCCAAGCGGGCAAAAGCTTTTGGTGCACTGCCTTTACGTGCCATATCAAATAGCATACGGGTCGATGAATACATACCCGAGTTACCAGCAGAAAGAATCGCAGTTAAAATTACTGCATTCATGACACTTGCGGCAAAGGCAAAGCCTGCCTGTTCATATAGTAAAGTAAACGGAGAGAGTGCAATGTTATCGGTGGCGGCTGCTTGAAGTAAACGTGGGTCATCATAGGCGATTAAGGTACCAATAATAAAAATACACACGATATAAAACAACAAAATACGCCAGAAGATTTGTTTAATTGCAATTGGAATGGTTTTCTTAGGATTTTTAGATTCACCCGCTGCAACGCCAACCATTTCAGTACCTTGAAATGAGAATCCTGCAATCATCGCCACACCAATTAAGGCAGATAGTCCACCTACAAATGGCGCTTCGCCTTTGCTCCAATTGGCAAATGTAGCAACATCAGGGTTGAGCATGATTTTGACAATCATAAAAATACCGATAATGATGAATGCCACAATCGCAAGTACTTTGACCAAAGAAAAGAAGAACTCAGACTCACCAAAACCTTTGACGGTTAATGCGTTAATTGCGAAAACCACCGCTAAAAATAATGCACTCCAGTAAAAGCCAGGAATATCAGGAAACCAAAATTTCATGATGAATTGCACCGCAACCAATTCAAATGCCACGGTAATGGCCCAGTTGTACCAATAGTTCCAACCTAGTGCAAAACCGAAACCACCTTCGACATATTTACTGCCATAGGTAAAGAACGCGCCTGAAGTTGGATTATGCGTTGCAAGTTCGCCTAGACTGGTCATCAAAAAATAAATCATGACGCCAATTAGGGCATACGCAAGCAAGGCGCCACCAGGACCTGCATTGGCAATGGTCGCACCTGAAGCAAGGAATAAACCTGTACCAATTGAGCCACCAATGGCGATCATGTTTAAATGACGCGCACCGAGCTTACGCTGCAGTTTTCTACTGTTGTGTGAGTCGCTCATCCTACTTCCTTTGTATTTTTCTGCGTGCTGGCAAACAGCACTTTAAAGCCTTGTTGATCTGCCTTGATTGTGCATTGACCGAAACTTTGTTCAATTAAGAGTGGATAATTCAAAAAGCGATTGGCCACAATCCAAAGTTCACCACCCGATTTCAGATGACGACGTGAGGTTTTACACAGATTTTCACTGGCATCGTAATGTGTTTGAATGCCTTGGTGGAACGGGGGATTACTCACGATGGCATGCAAAAATAGCGGTGCATCTTCAATGCCTGTCACGGCTTTAATTTCAAGTTGTTGTGGATTGAGCTGATTTTTTTCAAACGTCATTTGCGTTGACGCTAAAGCAAAGGCATCGACATCTAAAGCAAAAATACGATTTTCAGGGTTAAGTTTGGCTAAGTAAGCACTGATCACACCCGCGCCACAGCCAAAATCTGCAATTTTTCCAGCAGTAACCTGATTCAAATAAGGCAATAATACAGCCGTGCCAACATCCAAGTGTTTTTGGCTAAATACACCCGGCAAGGCACTAATTTGTAAATCACCTTTAGGTGTAGCAACTGTATAGTTTTTCGCCCAATCTGCTAAGGTTTTAGTTTGAACCTTGCAGTCTAAAATCAGCTGCCATAGTTGGCAGTGGCGGGCGCTATCTAGTTTGAGTGTTTTGCCATAAGGTTGTAATTGCTTTGCAGCCCGTTCAATTCCTGCTTTCTTTTCACCGACTAAAAATACGCTGCTGCCTTGTGGGAGTTGTGCGGCAATGGTGTGAATCAGGTAATTGAGCAGTTCCTTGGATTTCGGCACAAAAATAACAGCCTGATCAAATTCACCGACAGGCAATTCTGCACCAAAATGCACTTGCGCCTGTTGATTTTGAAAGTATTGATAGTCGTTAAAATTCCATGTCCAAACAGAAGCTTGGATTGAGTCACCCAATTCTGCGAGGAGTTGATCGGTCGGGGCATTGATCAGTAGAACGCGACCAGACAAATAGTCGTATTGTCTGAGTAAAACTTCGCTTTGGGGGTTCATGGTTCTCTCTCCAATAGAAAAACACTGTCTAAGTTCAGCTCAGACAGTGTTTTTTGGACATGCAATTACTTTTTAGTTTCAGGAAGCACAATATTTAAAATGAGTGCTGCAATACCGCCTGTTGCAACGCCTGAACTGAAAATATTACGGAATAATTCAGGTAAGTGTTCCAGAATTTGTGGCACTTGTGCAACACCTAAACCTAAGCCCAATGAAATTGCAATAATCAGCAAGGCACGACGATCTAAAGCGACACCTGAAAGAATATTGATTCCCGAAGCGGCAACGGCACCAAACATCACCATCACAGCACCACCTAGTACGGCTTGAGGCACAGCCTGAATCACACCTGCAACTGCAGGAAGTAAACCTAAAATGATGAGTAGGGCAGCAATCCAAATGCCGACATAACGGCTAGCAACACCTGTAAGTTGAATCACGCCATTATTTTGGGCAAATACCGAACTTGGAAAGGTGTTGAAAATCCCTGCCAAGAATGAGTTAGCGCCATTTACCAATACACCGCCTTTAATGCGTTGTATCCATTGTGGGCCATCGACAGGTTGATTGGAGAGTTTAGAGGTCGCGGTAATATCACCAATGGCTTCTAATGACGTCACCAAATAAATAAATGCCAATGGAATGAATAAGCTCCAAGAGAAATCCAGTCCAAAATGCATCGGAGTCGGCACTTGTACCAGAGGGGCATCTTTCAGACCTGAAAAGTCGAGATGACCCATCATGCCTGCCATTGCATAACCAATCACCAAGGCAATTAAAATGGCAGAGCTTTTAATCCACGTAATATTGATGCGGTTCAAAATAATAATAATTGCCAAGACGGTACACGACATAATCAGGTTGTCGGTATTGGCAAAGGTATTATTGCTCATGGCTTGGTAGCCACCGCCCATACTGATTAAACCTTCTTTAATTAAGGTCAAACCAATGAGAAGTACCACAATACCAGTGACCAATGGGGTAATCAGCTTTTTGACCCACGGTAAAATTTGCGATACGCCCATTTCAATAAACGAACCTGCAATGACCACGCCAAAAATTGCCGCCATGACGGATTCAACAGGTGTGCCTGCGGCGACCATAGCAGAGCCAATACCAATGATTGGGCCAATAAAGTTAAAACTGGTGCCTTGCACAATGAGCAAACCTGCACCAAAAGGGCCGACTTTTTTACATTGTAAAAAGGTTGCAATGCCTGAAATGACCAAAGACATTGACAAGATCATGTTGGTATCTTGTTTGGAAACACCTAAAGCCAAGCAAATTAAGAGACCTGGTGTGACAATTGGAACAATAATTGCCAGTAAATGCTGAAAAGCTGCTAAAAAAGCGATGAATGGTTTTGGACGGTCATTCAGACCATAGACCAAATCGAGCTGGTCTTTTGGGTGGGGAGAGTGGTTTAAATCAGACATGAGTCATAAAAAATTGCAAAAGTGGCGCTATTCTAATCGAGTTACACAGCTTTACAAAACCCAAAGCACGCCACTCATCAAAAAAAATTGTGTGTGTCAATAAAGTGTCACTATAAAACTTTAGTATTTTTCTGTATAATTTGCCCTCAAATTTATAGCGTATTGAATTTAAATGTCTGATATTAAAACTCTCCGCAACATCGCAATTATTGCGCACGTTGACCACGGAAAAACAACTCTTGTGGATAAACTTTTACAACAATCGGGCGCACTCGGTGAACGAGCGGGCGAGATTGAGCGTGTCATGGATTCAGGCGCTATTGAAAGTGAACGTGGTATTACCATTCTTGCAAAAAACACTGCAATCAAATGGTTAGACAAACGTACTGATACTGAATACCGCATTAACATTGTGGACACCCCGGGACACGCCGACTTCGGTGGCGAAGTTGAACGTGTAATGTCGATGGTGGATTGCGTGCTTCTTTTGGTTGACTCACAAGAAGGCCCAATGCCACAAACACGTTTCGTAACGCAAAAAGCGTTCTCACGCGGTTTGAAGCCAATCGTGATCATCAACAAAGTAGACAAGCCAAACGCGCGTCCTGACTGGGTAATTGACCAAGTATTCGATTTGTTCGATAACCTTGGCGGTACTGACGAACAGTTAGACTTCCCAGTGGTTTATGCTTCAGGTCTTCGTGGTGTTGCAGGTCCTTCTCCAGAAGAGCTTGCTGAAGATATGACTCCATTGTTTGAAACAATTGTAGACATCGTTGAACCACCAGCAGTTGATGTTGATGGTCCATTCCAAATGCAAGTGTCTTCACTTGACTATAACAGCTTCGTTGGTGTTATCGGTGTTGGTCGTATTCAACGTGGTTCAGTAAAATTGAACACACCTGTGACTGTGATCGACAAAGATGGTAAAACACGTAACGGTCGTATCTTAAAAATCATGGGTTACCACGGTTTAGAGCGTATCGACGTTGAATCAGCTTCTGCAGGTGATATTGTATGTGTAACAGGTATGGACGAACTTCATATCTCTGACACAATTTGTGATCCTAAAGCAGTTGAGGCATTGCCACCACTTTCTGTAGACGAACCTACAGTGTCTATGACATTCCAAGTTAACAACTCACCGTTTGCTGGTAAAGAAGGTAAATTCGTGACTTCACGTAATATTCGTGAACGTCTTGACCGCGAATTGATCCACAACGTAGCACTACGTGTTGAAGATACTGACAGTCCTGACCGTTTCAAAGTGTCTGGTCGTGGTGAGCTTCACCTTTCAGTATTGATCGAAAACATGCGTCGTGAAGGCTTCGAGATGGGTGTTTCTCGTCCGCAAGTAATCTTGAAAGAGATTGACGGCGAAATGCAAGAACCATACGAAAACGTAACATTTGACGTTGAAGAACAGCACCAAGGCGCTGTAATGGAACAAATGGGTAACCGTAAAGGCGAAATGACCAATATGGAAGTAGACGGTAAAGGTCGTATCCGTATTGAAGCAACTGTTCCTTCACGTGGTTTGATTGGTTTCCGTTCTGAATTCATGACCATGACTTCTGGTACGGGTATCATGACGTCAAGCTTCTCACACTATGGCCCAATGAAAGCAGGTCAAGTTGCCAAACGTCAAAACGGTGTGTTGATCTCTATGGTTCAAGGTACGTGCTTGGGTTATGCATTGTTCAGCTTGCAAGACCGTGGTCGTTTATTCGCCAAGCCTCAGTTAGAAGTTTACGAAGGTATGATCATTGGTATTAACTCTCGTTCAGATGATATGGTGGTTAACCCAACCAAAGCGAAACAGTTAACAAACGTACGTGCTTCTGGTACAGATGATGCGTTGACACTGGTACCTGCAATTGAATTCACGCTTGAGCAAGCGCTTGAATTTATTGAAGATGATGAGCTGGTTGAAGTAACACCGAAGTCAATCCGTATCCGTAAACGTTGGTTGACTGAAAACGAACGTAAACGTAACCGCGATAAATAATATCGGGTTGTGATTCAAAAAACCGCTAAATACGTTTAGCGGTTTTTTTATGCCAACTAGGCGAGTATTTTGAACACAAAATCAATCTTGACCAAAGTGTAAAATTACATAATGCTATAAATACAAACTCAATTTGTAACATAATATAATGTATGCTGCGTCACAAAATTAACTCATAAAAATACTGGAGAGCCGTATGAGTATTATTCAAGAATTTAAAGAGTTTGCCATTAAAGGCAATATGATGGATTTGGCGGTTGGTGTAATCATTGGTGGCGCGTTTGGTAAAATCATTGATTCATTGGTTAAAGATGTGATCATGCCACTGATTTCATGGGTACTGGGTGGAGATGTGGATTTCACCAATAAGTTCCTGATTTTAGGTGATAACCCAAATAATATTCAGACGCTTACTGCAGCACAGGAAGCAGGTTTGAATATTTTCCATTACGGTAATTTCATGACCATTTTGATTAACTTCATCCTATTGGCATGGGTGGTGTTTTGGTTAGTGAAATTGATGAACAAAATGCGTCGTAAGAAAGAAGAAGAGCCAACTCCAGAAGCGACTCCAGAAGATATCGCGTTGCTACGTGAAATTCGTGATGAATTGAAAAAACGTCAATAATTTTTAATACGCAATCAAAACAAACGGCGCTTTATGCGCCGTTTGTTTGCACCCTATTCTCTAGGATGGGGAGGCGCTGAAGGCATAAAAATTACATCCGAAACTTTACTTCTACCAAATGAAAACCAAACTGACTTTTTACAGGTCCGTGTAGTACGCGTTCTGCTGCGGTAAACACTAATTTATCAATGACGGGTACCAATTGTCCTTTTTTGACCTCACCCAATTCCCCACCTTTTTTTCCTGAAGAGCAGGTCGAAAATTGTTTGGCAATTTTGGCAAAATCAGCACCTGATTGAATCCGCTTTTTCAGTTGTTCACAGGTTTCTTTATCTTTCACTAAAATATGACGCACAATAGCGGTTCTCATACTTTTTTACCTCGTTTGCTTGTTGCAGCTTTGGTCGCGGTGGGTACTTTTTTCAAAGGCTGACATTCAGGACAAAATACCGAGGCACGTTGGCCCAGTTTTAAATTTTCTAGTGTGGTTTCACAGTTCACACACATTTCACCTGCACGTCCATACGCCAACAAGGTTTGTTGGAAATAGCCATTTTCGCCCATCGCATTGCTGTAATCACGTAAGGTCGAACCGCCTAAATCAATCGCTTGTTTTAAAATGCGTTTGATTTCGAGCACTAGTTTTTCAATTTGCTTCAAACTGAGAGATGACGCAGGCTGTGCAGGATGAATACCTAAATTAAACAGACTTTCCGTGGCATAAATATTGCCAACGCCCACCACGACATGGTTATCCATAATTGCAACTTTGATGCCAACATTTTTGTTTTTGAGCTTCTGTGCAAGATAGTCTGGGTTAAAAGCGTCACTCAACGGCTCAGGGCCAAGTGGATCAATCAGTTTCTGTTGCGAGCTTTCATCTAGCCATAAAATACAGCCAAAGCGACGTGGGTCGTGGTAGCGCAATTGTATATCTTCAAACTGAATAATCAAATGGTCGTGTTTGCGTAAATCTTCCTGCGCATCGCAAAGACGAAAACTGCCCGACATGCCTAAATGCCACAACATGCTGTCCCGTTCAAATTGCGCCAGAATGTATTTGGATCTGCGGGTCAATTGCAGTAATTTTTGTCCTGTGAGTTTATGTAGGTTTTCTGGAATGGGCCAGCGTAAATTGGCTTGACGTACTTCTACATTCAGGACTTTTTGATCAAGTAGCGGCAATAGACTAGTTTTGGTAGTTTCAACTTCTGGTAATTCTGGCATGGTACAAATTCAATCCGCTTTTAGAAATTAAGCAGGCAAGGACATACAGTAATGCGCTTAATATTGGGCATTATCCATAGAATACAAGCCATAGTGTGCTGTCGCAAAATTATTCTGTGTAAAACAAAAGCAGGCTTTGCAAAAACCATACAACACGTTATAAATAAATCATTTTTAAACATCTATTATAGAAAAACCATCTAAAACAGATGGCAGATTCTGAGTGATTACTTCTTTTTTATTTAATGATTCGCTTTTGGTGAATCGCACTGTATGAGGGCTTGCAGCGTGACATTACTTTTTCAGCCGATTCAATTTGGATCACTGCAACTTGCCAACAAAATTGTTATCGCCCCGATGTGTCAATATTCTGCCAATGAACAAGGTGAATTGAGCTATTGGCATGAGCAGCAATGGGCCAATTATGCCTTGTCCGGCGCAGGGATGTGTATAGTAGAAGCCACGGCAGTGCAGGCAGAAGGACGTATTAGTTATGCAGATTTAGGCTTATGGAATGACATGCAGCGTGCGCAGATGAAAGCACTATTGCATAAAGTTAAAAGTTTATCGCCTATGCCATTTGCTGTGCAGTTGGCACATGCGGGTCGTAAAGCTTCAACCGATAAACCGTGGCAGGGCAAAGGACAGTTTGCACCGAATGAAGAACATGGCTGGCAGACGGTATCGGCCAGTGAGTTGCCATTTCAATCGCACGAACATCCACCGCATGCTTTAACGCAAGATGAAATTCAACAGGTCATTGCAGACTTTGCCAGCGCCGCAGTGCGAGCGGTGGATGCAGGTTTTGACTTAATCGAAATTCATGCCGCACATGGCTATTTATTGCATCAATTTATGTCGCCATTGTCTAATCACCGCCAAGATGAATATGGCGGCAGTTTGGAAAATCGGATTCGCCTTACATTGGAAGTATTTCAAGCCATTCAAAATGCTGTACCAAAAGGCTATCCAATTGGCGTGCGAATTTCTGCAACAGACTGGATGGATGATGCAGATGGCTGGAATGTGGAATCTTCTGTGGGTTTGGCAAAGGCACTAGAGCATTTAGGTGCGGCTTATATTCACGTGTCTAGCGGAGGTTTGCATGTCGATCAAAAAATTGATGTGCATGCGGGTTATCAAACGCCGTTTGCTCATGCAATTAAGCAAGCTGTAAAAATTCCTGTAATTGCGGTGGGTTTGATTACCGAAGCGATGCAGGCAGAAGGTATTTTGCAATATGAACAGGCCGATGCGATTGCGATCGCACGTGCGATTTTATATGACCCTCGTTGGCCATGGCATGCTGCGGCAGAATTGGGTGAAAAAATTGAGATTGCCCCGCAATATTTGCGCTGTCAGCCGCATGGGTTTCGTACTTTATTTGCGCCGTTTAAATCCACAGATACGGAAGTGGAATCCTAATATTTTATCTGCTTAAAATAAGTGAAACTTAAACTATTTTGCCGTGCTTTATCGGGAGCTTCGGTGTAAGCTAAATCAGTAAAACCATGTCGATCATGGGCAACACTGAAAAAGGATGTCAGGGTGTTACTGAGTATTTTATTTCCCATTTGTACCGTAGTACTGTTGGGATATTTTGCCGTCAGAAGCCAATTTATTGAGACCAGTGCGATTCAGTTTCTAGGTCAATTTGTCATGAAAGTGGCGTTGCCTGCATTTCTATTGCAGGCATTGGCCAGTAAAAGTTTGTCAGAAATCTGGCATCCCGCTTATTTTTTAGGTTACGGTGGCGGTTCTATTCTGCTGTTTATCTTTGCCTTTTTACTGTATCGGCATTATTTTAATTCAAACTTAACCCATGCCAGTGTCTTGGCAATGGGTGCATCAATGTCAAATACAGGGTTTATTGGCACTGCTATTTTGACTTTGTTGATTGGCAGTCAATCGGCAATTTATTTGTCTTTAACTTTAATTGTCGAAAATTTAATTATTGTGGCATTGATGCTGATTTTGGCAGAACGAGGGCTACAATCTTCAGCGAAATCAGGTTGGCAGGTGTATGCCGAAACTGTGCAGCGCTTACTGAAAAATCCAGTAATTTTATCTATTTTATTGGGTATGCTGTGCGTATTGTTGAATTTCAAACTGCCGCAAGCTATTGCACAAGTGCTGGAAATGTTGGGCAAAACTGCTTCACCTTTGGCTTTATTTGTGATAGGTGGAAGTTTGGTCGGCATGCAAATCAAGTCGGTGAATTTGCAAAGTATTGTTTTGGTTGCATTCAAAGTATTGCTGATGCCACTCACGATTTTTGGAATTTTATGGGCATTAGATGTGAACCGAGAAATGCTATTTGTCGGGACTTTGCTTGCGGCTTTACCAATGCCAATTGCCTTTGGTATTTTCGGGCAGCACTATGGTTTACATGAAAAAGCCTTAGCCCCCTTGGTGTTGAGTACAGTTTTTGGTTTTGTGATGGTGGCGATTTTATTGACACAATCGGGTAAGTATTTATAGCATCGGTATCGAAGTGCTCAAATCATAAAAAAAGTCTGTACCATGCTGATACAGACTTTTTTAAAAATTTCTCTGATTAATAGCTTTTATAAAGAAACTATCTTAACTTTTCTTAGCGGTTGCCTTGTTGGAAGCTTTGGCTTGATCTGCCATCATTTTTTCAACCACAGCCAATGATTCTTTGGCTTGCGCTACATTTTCCTGTGCCAGTGAGGCAAAAATCTTTTTCGCTTCAGGCAAGTTTTGCGGCACGATATTGCCATTCACAAACATATTGCCCACTGCCATGAGTGCAGGAATATAACCCTTTTGCGCCAAGTTTTGAATGCTTTGCAGCCCTTGCTTAATTGGTGCTTCATCTTTGTTTTTAAAGCCTGTGCTAATTTCGTACAAGGCTTTTGCATGTATGGCTTGATAATGATCTTTGGCAATTAAAGGTTGTAATAGTTTTAAACCTTTTTGGTCAGATGCTGCCGTATTTTCCGAGAAATATAAAACGGCTAAATCGACTGTGGCATCATTAAAACCCTGATTGGATGCCGTCTGTAAATATTGTTTGGCTTTAGCAGCATCCTGTTTTAAACCCAGTGCGCCAGTAAGATAGTTTTTGCCTAAAACATAACTCGCAACTGGGTAGCCTTTTTGGGCAGATTGCTCATACAACTGAATGGCTTTCTTTTCATTTTTTGCTGTGCCTTGTCCAGTTTGTGTCAAATAGCCTAAGTTATACATGGCTTGCGCATTGCCTGTTTTGGCAAGCTTTTCTAATTCCTGATAGGCATCTTTAACCTTGTTGGCTTGAATTAATTGTTCAATTTTGGCAAAAGCAGGATCGGTTGGAATGTTGCTATTTGCCATACTGATGCTGCTAGATAGGGCGATTGCACCCGCAATGAGTAGTTTTTTCATCATTTGAGTTGTACCTTGTTCTCTTTTACACATCATTCCGTTGATGTGCGTTTTGTTTTTACAGTGGTGCATTCATCATAAGTTGAAAAGTGTGAATGTAAATATAAAAAATGTGTACGAATGCTTTTTCATTGTCATTTGAAGGGAATCTTGCGACTCCCTTAACCTGAGCGGGTGGAATCTATTTTATTGCGGACGTGCAACATCGCCATTCAAATGTTCAGGCAAAGCCAATACTTGTACAGCTAACTCTTCCAAAGCACTTGGTTTGGCAACCACCAACGCTTTAAAACCTTCTGCAGTCGCTATGCTATTCACCACTTCCACATCATTATTCAGTTTGGCGGCAGGTGCAGGGGCTTCGCCTGAACCCTGAATTAAATGCAACCAGTGTTTTGGTTTGGCTTTAAACCATAAACGTGCCACGACTTCCTGACCCAAATAACAGCCTTTGTCATAATGCACGCCATCTCGTTGATGCAAACGCAATTCCTGCGGTTGAAACACTTCTGCTGTTGAGGCTTGAATCCATGCCTGACCTGTTTCAATCGCTTGTAGTTGCCATGCGTTTAAATCAGTCACTTCAGCTGAAAATTCAGTTTGATTGCCCTGAATGGTTGGGTAAACCGTACCGATGGTTTCAAGCTGCATTTTTGAAAATGCACCAAACTTTTTAATGTGTTTGGCTAAATCTTCGGCTTGGTCGGCTGTGCTGATGATTTCAAAACATTCGGACGAGATTTTTTTAAGCCAGAAGCCAAACTGAACGCGTCCTTTTAAACTGCAAATTGCGGTATAACAGGTTGTATTTTCAGCTAATGTTTCGACATTGACTGTTACCTGACCTTGCAGGAATTTTTGTGCATCGACACCGTTTAAACTTAAAGCACTGAAAGCTAAATCGCGCATGAATAACCTTTCACATTGAAATCTAAGACTAAAGAATGAGGTCAATTTTGCGCTATTTTTCAAAAAAAAGCATTTTTAGGGCAAGAATTTTACTCAAAATGTAATTAAATGTTTCAAAAACCCCTGTTTTTATATTTAAGTGTATGAAATATATAGGATTTGGGAAATGGGTTTTTGGCAGCGTACAATGCTTTCGACGGGTGGAAACAATCATCCCATAAGATGTTGAGAACAATAGAGTAAGGGCGAATACCAGATGAATAACAACTACCGCAAACCACTGCAAGGCACTCAGCTCGATTTTTATGACGTGCGACAAGCCGTTGAAGATATCCAGCCAGGCGCTTATGCCAAACTTCCTTATACCTCAAAAGTACTTGCAGAACAGTTAGTGCGCCGTTGTGATCCTGCAATTTTAGAACAATCTTTAAAACAATTGATTGAGCGTAAACAAGAGCATGATTTTCCGTGGTATCCAGCGCGTGTGGTATGTCACGACATCTTGGGGCAAACTGCGCTCGTTGACTTAGCAGGTTTACGTGATGCAATTGCCGATCAAGGTGGCGATCCTTCTAAAGTGAATCCTGTCGTACCTACCCAGTTAATTGTCGATCACTCTTTAGCTGTGGAATATGGCGGTTTTGACCCAGATGCTTTCCGTAAAAACCGTGAAGTGGAAGATCGTCGTAATGAAGACCGTTTCCACTTTATTGAATGGACGAAAACTGCATTTGAAAATGTTGATGTGATTCCTGCAGGCAACGGCATCATGCACCAGATTAATCTGGAAAAAATGTCACAAGTCATTCAAAACCGTGAAGGCATTGCATTCCCAGATACTTGTGTGGGTACAGACTCACACACACCACATACCGATGCTTTGGGTGTCATTTCTGTAGGTGTAGGCGGTCTTGAAGCTGAAAACGTGATGTTGGGTCGTGCTTCTTGGATGCGTCTGCCAGACATTATTGGTGTGGAGTTGGTCGGTCAGCGTCAGGCTGGTATTACGGCAACGGACATTGTATTGGCTTTAACCGAGTTTTTGCGTAAAGAACGTGTGGTCGGTGCATATTTAGAATTCTTTGGTGAAGGTGCAGATAGCATGTCGGTGGGGGATCGTGCCACGATTTCCAACATGACACCTGAATATGGTGCAACTGCCGCTATGTTCTACATCGATCAAAACACCATCGACTATTTAACCTTAACAGGTCGTGAAGCAGATCAGGTCAAACTGGTTGAAACTTATGCTAAAGAAATTGGTCTTTGGGCATCTGAAATGACACAGGCAGAGTATCCACGTGTATTACGTTTTGACCTTTCAACAGTAACTCGTAACATTGCAGGCCCATCGAATCCGCATGCGCGTGTTTCAACTGCAGACTTAAAAGAAAAAGGCATTGCAGGTGTGGTTGAAAACCGTACTGATGGTTTAATGCCAGATGGTGCCATCATCATTGCTGCGATTACCTCTTGTACTAATACCTCAAACCCGCGTAATACTGTAGCAGCAGGTTTGTTGGCACGTAAAGCCAATGAGTTAGGTTTAGTGCGTAAGCCTTGGGTGAAATCATCATTTGCACCAGGTTCTAAAGCGGCTGCATTGTATTTGGAAGAAGCAGGCGTACTGAAAGACTTAGAAAAACTTGGTTTTGGTATTGTCGCTTATGCATGTACTACTTGTAACGGTATGTCTGGTGCATTAGACCCAGCGATTCAACAAGAAATTATTGACCGTGACTTGTATGCGACTGCTGTGCTGTCGGGTAACCGTAACTTTGATGGTCGTATCCATCCGTATGCGAAACAAGCATTTTTGGCATCGCCACCGTTGGTTGTGGCTTATGCGATTGCAGGAACGATTCGTTTTGACATCGAAAAAGATGCTTTGGGCACAGATCAAAATGGTAACCCGATTTATCTGAAAGATATTTGGCCATCTGATGCTGAAATTGATGCTTTGGTGAAAGAATCGGTTAAACCTGAACAATTCCGCCAAGTGTACATTCCAATGTTCGATTTGGGAGAGTCGGAAAAATCTGAAAGTCCACTCTACGACTGGCGTCCACAAAGTACTTATATCCGCCGTCCACCATATTGGGAAGGTGCATTGGCTGCGCCACGTACTTTAGCCAATATGCGTCCGTTGGCAATTTTGGGCGATAACATCACCACAGACCATTTATCTCCATCGAATGCGATTATTTTAGACTCGGCAGCAGGGGAATATTTGGCAAAAATGGGCTTGCCAGAAGAAGATTTCAACTCTTATGCAACGCATCGCGGTGATCATTTGACTGCACAGCGTGCAACTTTGGCGAATCCGAAATTGTTTAATGAAATGGTGGTACGTTCAGACGGCACAATTAAGCAAGGTTCTAAAGCGCGTGTTGAGCCAGAAGGCGAAGTAATGCGTATGTGGGAAGCGATTGAAACTTATATGAACCGTAAGCAGCCGTTAATTATTATTGCGGGTGCAGATTATGGTCAGGGTTCAAGCCGTGACTGGGCTGCAAAAGGCGTGCGTCTTGCGGGTGTGGAAGCGATTGTGGCTGAAGGTTTTGAGCGTATTCACCGTACCAACTTGGTGGGTATGGGCGTATTGCCACTTGAGTTTAAAGCGGGTGTTAACCGTAAAACTTTAGGTTTGGATGGTACGGAACTTTATAGCGTGATTGGTAATATTGCGCCACGTTCGACTTTGACTTTGGTGATTGAGCGTTCAACGGATGATGGTAAAAACCAAACAATTGAAGTGCCAGTAACTTGTCGTTTAGATACCGAAGAAGAAGTATCTGTGTATGAGGCGGGCGGTGTATTGCAACGCTTTGCGCAGGACTTTTTAGAGGGGAATTTGGTTTAATAATTTTATTAATAAAGCCTTTATGTTTTAAATAAAGGCTTTATTATATTTAAGTTTTTGAAAAGCAAAATATTTGAGATTAGTATGAATGTTAAGTTTGATTTTTTAATCGATTCTGAAGACTTTTCAATTGACATGAAAACTGGTCTTGAAAGTTTGGAAGGTGTTTCTGATACATTTAGATTAATCGGTGAGGCTTTATTAACTGATGACCTTGCTGATCGAAAAACTCATAGAAATGATGTAAGGACTAACTTAGAGAAGAACTTTAAAGGTTCTTATGGTCAAGTTTTTAGTTTGGAGCCTCATGATCGAGATGCGATTTTAGCTTTAAGAAAGATGGGGAAAGATACGTTTGTTGAGCTCGTTGAGCATTTTATATCTGAAGCATTGTATGAGGATCCAAAAGAGTTAAGCCAAGAAGCACTAGCCGTCCTAGAGCAGTTATCTAATAGAACAATCAAGCAATTGATGAAAAAATTAAGAAATCCATTAAGAACATTACATAAAATTCATAGAGCATTTGGTTATTCCTTAAAAATTAGATATAGAAAATATGCTCATGAACCTGTATTAATTCAAAATTTTAATGCTACTACTTATGAAGCACTTAATGCTGTGGAACAAAATGAGATTATAGATATCAAAGCGGCAGTGACAAAGTTAAATGTACATACTGGTAATGGGAGAATTCAAATGCAAAATGCAGATAGTACTGTTGCATTTGGATTCGGAAAAGTATTTGAAAGTTTACCAGTTGAGACAAAGAGAATTTTTTCTGGAAATCTTAATCATATTATGGGTGCGGATAAAGAAAACTGGTCATACCTAGATTTAAAAGTTTCACCTGTAAAATTGGGTGATGGACGTATTGTAAAATATATTTTTAAAGAGTTTGCCTAAATGAAAAATTATATTTGGGCCGCTGGAATTGCTTTATTTTTAGCATTTTCTAGCTATATCTACCAATTTTATATGGTTTTAGGCTTTCCTTTATCCAAAGACCAAGCAGTATGGGGGCAGTTAGGTGATTTCATTGGTGGACTTCTAAATCCATTATTTGGATTTATTTCTATAATTTTATTAATTAAATCCCTAAGTTTACAAAATCAATCTAACAGAAAGTTGATTGAGCAAATTGAGAATACAAAGCGAACAGAGAGCTTGAAAAGTTTTGAAAACCTTTTCTTTAACCTGATTGATGTCAAGAATGGCTATTTCTCTCATTTTCTAGTGGAATTAAACTTATCTGCAAGCGAGACGAGGACTTTTGCAAAGGATATAGCTGTAGATAAATTAGAAATAATTATTCAAAAATTTAGAGAGAACTCGTATACAGATGAACAGATTAAAATTTATTTAGACGAGATCAATAATAAAAATAATATATTTAGCCAAATTAGGTGCTTCTACGTGATTGTTAAGCTGATAGACGAACATCTATCAGATATTAATGGATTTACACAGGAGGAAAGAGAAAAATATTATAGACTTTTAGTAAATTTTACTGAGTTTGCTCATATTCGTCTCATTATAATGTCAATGCAATTTTTAGATTTTGAATCTACTAGGTATCTAAATAACCATACTGATTTTCAATCTATTTTGAATGATCTCAATTTGCTATTAAATCCCTACTAGTGGGCTTCGCCCAATTGCCATCATCACCTGTCAAAATGGACAATAGACAATCATCACAGAATAGATATACTGGATTGACCATTTCTAAACCACACGGAGAACAAAGATGGTAACTGCAGGTGATAAACCAGGAACAGGCTTCTATTTTTGTGTCCAATGCGGGCATCGCGTTTACTTAGAAATTGGTACAGACCGTCTACCACCGTGTACCAAATGCCATGGCACCGAATATAACAACAAGGTTGCCTAAGCTACACGACTTAAAACAGCTGATCCTGTTTTTAATCTAAAGCCCTATCACCCGATGGGGCTTTTTGCTATTTTACCTAAAGAAAACCCAAGGCAATGAGGTACAACATGGAAACAATACTCGGTTTATGTGTCGGCATTGGACTAAGTGCTGCCAGTGGTTTTCGGGTTTTCGTGCCTTTGCTGGTCATGAGTGTCGCAGCACTCATGGGTTGGTTTGAACCCTTGAAAGGTTTTGAATGGTTGGCGATGCCTGCTGTTTGTCTAGCTTTGACCGTGGCAACAATCAGTGAAATTGCTGCGTATTATGTGCCGTGGGTCGATAATTTGCTCGACACTGTTGCAACGCCTGCCGCCATGATTGCAGGTACACTCACTACAATGGCTGTAAGCAGTGGCGAAATGTCGCAATTTGCCAGTTGGGCTTCGGCCATTATTGTCGGTGGCGGTACAGCGGGTGTGGTGCAAATGAGTACAGTTGCGGCACGTGGCGTATCAACCGCAACCACAGGCGGTGTTGCTAATCCTGTAATTTCAACAGGAGAGTGGATTGGGGCTGCCGTACTTTCAGTGTTGTCTTTCATTGTGCCTGTATTGGTGGTTTTTGTGGTGCTGCTGACCTTAATTTGGGCGATTCGCTGGATTCGAGGCAACAAGAAAGTTGTTGAATCCTCCACATAGATTTTTTGGTCAGTTTAAAAATATTTAAAAATAATCATGGTAATAAATTCAATATTTAAGCTTTATTTGATGATTTAAGTGCATAAAAAATGTCTATTTGGAAAATTTTTTAAAATATAACTTAAAAAGTGATAAAAATTTTAAAAATTAATCAAAATAAAATCATTTCGGGGAAACAATCCCATCCTCAAATCACTACTATATATCTCAAGGGTGTGATGGGGATCGAAAAGAGTAGATTGCTACCAGTTGCGTACAACGTGCGTGTAGTACTTACCCAAAAGGTCTCGATTCGGCTTAGGACGCTATAAACCAGAAGTTTATAGGCTATAAGATCATGGCTTATCCAGCATGATAGTTGAAGTAAACCACAGTTGTTTTCCCTAACACCCTAAAGAATATTGTTAAAAATATAAAAAACAAAACAAGATCAAGACAATAAAATCCAGACAAAATAAAAACTTAAATGAATTTTAAACCATCTTTCAGCTACAAAACTCCCATCAAATTTTTCATTCAAATCTGTTAATTTGCAATAATCATCTACATCATAATTAGGTGTGATATGAGTGTTGATTACGATTTTTGGTGTCGCTTATTACTGACCTGCGCACTGATTAACTATGCCATTTTAATGCTGTGGTTTGTGGTGGTGATTTTTGCGCATGACTGGCTGCGACAGTTACATGGTAGATGGTTCAAATTGTCAGACGCAAGTTTTGATGCCATTCATTATGGCGGCATGGCGGTCTATAAAATTGGGGTATTGCTATTGAATATCGCGCCACTCATCGCGCTGTATATGATGCGACCTTAATTTAAAACTCTATAAACAAGCAACCGCTTTAAACAGTACATTAAAAACACACGGTCATCGAAATAGAGGCGAAAAGCCCGCAATTTGAGGAGTTGGCAAACATGAATCAATTTAAACCTGCACTGATTTTAGGCGGTCTAATTTGTTTGGGGATGGTGCTCGCGGGTTGGATTTTGGGCAATAGCGCACTCAAAATTAAACAATATGAGCGTGTGGTTTCAGTCAAAGGTTTGTCTGAACGAGAAGTAAAAGCCAATGTGGCGGTGTGGCCAATTCGTTTTAGTACTGCCAGTCAAGACTTGGCCGCGCTGTACGACACCATGCAAAGCCAAACCTCCCAAATTCAAAACTTTTTAAAAAATGAAGGTTTTAGTCCTGAAGAAATCACCATTGCTGCTCCTGTAATTACCGATAAATACGCCCAGCAATATGGTGGCGATGGCAATGTTGCTTTGCGTTATACCGCACATCAAACCATTACGGTCTATACCAAAAATATTGATAAAGTGCGCAGCGCACAAAGCCGTTTGGTCGATTTAGGCAAAAATGGAATTGCCTTTGGTGGTGAAGATTACGGGCAACGTACCGAATATTTATATACACAACTAAATGACATTAAACCTGCCATGATTGAGCAAGCCACACAAAATGCCCGCAGTGTTGCAGAAAAATTTGCTGCAGATTCTGACAGTCGTTTAGGCAAAATTAAATCGGCCAATCAGGGCGTATTTAGTATTGAAGACCGTGACAGCAACACGCCATATTTGAAAAAAGTACGTGTGGTGTCTACGGTGGAATACTATTTAGCAGACTAAGTTTCGCAGACTAAGTTTGACAGATTAAGCTTGGCAGACTCAGCCAATTTAAAATCTAAATCTTTACACTAAAAAGTACATCGCCCGACTGAATTGACAGTTTGGGCTGTGCTTGATATTTTGCCCGCACCGCTTTGCATGCTGTATGTTCATGGCTTTAAACGACAACTTTATTTATGCACCTCCACAAGAACCCTTAGTGATTGTCTATGAAGATGACGATTTATTGGTGATTGATAAGCCCGCAGGTTTATTGTCGGTGCCTGGGCGTTTGCCCGAACATCAGGACAGCGCATATTTAAGAGTACTCGCAGATTATCCTCAGGCAAAAATTGCCCATCGTTTAGATATGGCGACCTCAGGTATTCTCATGTTTGCCAAGCATCGTGATGCAGAAGTCGCATTGAGTAAAATGTTTCAGGCGCGAACAGTAGAAAAAAACTACATTGCTTTAATTCAAGGCAAACTTGAAGGTGAGGGCAGTGTCGATGTGCCTTTAATTACCGATTGGGAAAACCGTCCACGCCAAATTGTGCATTTCGATTTAGGCAAGCCTGCGCAAACGCTGTATCAGGCTTTGGAATATTGTGCGGTTGAAGATATTACCCGTGTATTGCTCACCCCGCTTACAGGGCGCTCACATCAGTTACGAGTACACATGCAATATATTGGACATCCCATTACAGGCGATAAGTTATATCATCCTGAACCGAAAAAAAGCACTTTAGGTCGGATGGCGCTGCATGCCAGTTATTTGGCTTTCACGCAACCTTTAAGCCAAGTTCCTGTTGCAATTCGAGCACAGCTTCCTTTTTAGAGATTTTGGGATTCAATTTTTCTAACAGGCGCACATTTTTCAATTTTTTTGTGAAAATACTCAAAAATTGGGATAGTCTTCGTGCCGCTAACTCGCTAACGTATCCTTAGAGCTGTCGTTATTCATTTGCCTTGGCATAAATGAAGGAAATGAATAACTCGCTGTTTTAAAATTTTGTGTTTTTGAGTGTGGTGGGCTGTCAAAGCGGGTTAGAAAGCGTCTTTAAAACTGAAGATGACTTTTTAAAATATGGCAGACCAATGCGGTGGGAGAAGTTATATGCTGTATATATTGGGTGCAATCATTATTGTTTTGGTGGTGATTATTTTTTGGCAATCTCAGCGCCGCCGTGAGTTGTCTGCCAGCATTCAATCTTTACAAAGCAATTTAGACCGCACTCGCTCCAATTTAGCGTCTGATGAGTTGGAAAGTAATGAATTAGAGCATCAGCTGACTGTGCTACGCATCGAAATAGGCAGTTTAAAAGGTCGTTTAGAAACCTTGCAGCACTATCAACATATTTTAGACGTTGAGCAATATGTATTAGAACGTCGCCAACAAGTAGAAATGTTTGTAGAAATGATTAAATCCGAAGCGGAAAATACGCGGGAGCAGTGCAAGCAACAAGTTGAAAAAGTTCGAGATTTTTTAGCCGAGCATGAGCAAAAAACCAAAGCCAAAACGCTTAAAACAGCACAAGATCAATTGGGTGCTTTTTATAACTTGGTTGAAGAACGTCAGCAACTCGAACAGATTATGACCGCGCTGTATCATAAAATTGAACATCATACGCCTGCTTTTCAGTTGCCTGCACAGCAGCTATTGGATGATCTGATTGAAGGTTATGGCTATAGTGATGCAGCACAACACCTGCAGCAAGTACGACACAAGATTCAAGATGCGGTCAAAAATCAAGAAGTTGCGCATTGTGCTTTTGTCGATGAGCAACGCCGTCTAGCGGCAGTGACTTTGCTGGCTCAAGCATTTAATAGTAAAGCAGATTTATATTTGGCGCAGCTGACTGAACATAATCTGGCTGAATCGCTTCAAGCTTTGCAGGATGATTTTACTTTGCTGAATCATTATGCGGCTGCATTTGGACACGCAAAAATTCTAGACTCTTACTTAACACTTCGACAAGAAGAATTAAAGTTTGCTGCTTTACTGTTGGCATTTAAACAGGAAAGCATCTTGTCAGATGCCACAAATTAAACTGGCTGCAAATGCTTAAAGCAATTGTAGTGTCATGTAAAAGCAAGCTTCTGGGTAATTCAGACTAAAGTCAGTGTAAAACGAGATAAAAATTGAGTCCTTCGGGCAAATTTGTGCTATGTTGAATTCACTATTTTGTCACTTGCCAGATATATATTGGCTAAAAAGATAACAAGGATATTCGCATGACACGTGACTATGAACAATTCCCTGATGATGATAATGGCAATGTACTTTGGCAAATGCATGAAGATGGGGATGACCTGACAGAGCCACATGAGATTGAGTACTCCATCGCTTTTACCACACAAGAACAAGCTGAAAAATGTGCTTTGTATTTGTTGGCCGAAGAACAAAAAATTTCATTATTCCAAGATGAAGAATCTGACGCAGTTGAATGGATCATTACCATTTATGTTTACATGGAACCAGAGTATTCAGACATTGTCGATTTAGAGCAATGGTTCAGCAAAATTGCTGAAGAACATGGCGGTGAATACGATGGCTGGGGCTGTATGGCTTACGTCTACGATGATGAAGACGAAGACGATTACGAAGATTAAATCGGGTATCTGAAAAGCATGTGTTGATCACATGCTTTTTTATTTGTGATACATAATCTGCTGCCTAAAACTTTGGCGCTGATGACGTCATCATAAAAGATGCAGAGGTGCAAATATGGATATTGCAATGAAACGCGCTTATCTTGAAGCGACTCAGGCAGATGGAACACGGGTGCTGGTTGATCGCTTATGGCCGCGTGGTGTGAGTAAAGAACGCGCTCGTATTGACTTATGGCCCAAAGAAATTACGCCTTCGACTGGGCTGCGTAAATGGTATCATCAAAACCCTGAACAACATTGGGATGAGTTTCAGCAGCGTTATATAGCTGAATTAGCAGAGCAAGAAGAGGCTTTACAGGCGTTGTGTGAACTGGCACAGCAGCAAAAAATCACTCTGGTCACAGCAGCTAAAGATGAGCAGCACAATCATGTAGTGGTATTAAAACGCGTGATGCTGCAACGCTTAGCACAGTCCAATTAAAGAGTTTTATTTGATTATCCTTGTGCTTTATAAGGATTTTAAGTTTATGAAAATTCAGTAAAAAATGCTATAATATAGTTTTTGAGGTTTTTTATGTCTTTGCCAAATTGCCCAAAATGCCAATCAGAATACACTTACCAAGATGGCGACCTACTGATTTGTCCTGAATGCTCACATGAGTGGAAAGAAGGGGAACAGCTAGAAGAAACTGCTGCTGTGATTAAAGATGCAAACGGCAACGTGTTGGCAGATGGCGACACGGTGACTGTGATTAAAGACCTGAAGATTAAAGGTTCTTCGGCTGCTGTAAAAGTGGGAACGAAAGTGAAAAATATTCGCTTAATTCCAGATGCAGCAGATGGTCATGACATTGATTGTAAGATTGATGGCATGGGGGCTATGAAATTAAAATCTGAATATGTGAAAAAAGCTTAAGTTTAAGCAGATTTCAACAGCGCAGGCGACTTGAGTTGCCTGCGCTTTTTTATGGAGTTTATAAAAGTATTTTAGTATTCAAATTGAGCAACAATAACTTTAAGAGTGTACAAAATTAATACTGTTTTCTTGTGCCTAAGTCCTTTATATTTTAAGTGAAAAGAATAATTTTTAGGCAGTTTAAAGCCTAGCATCATTCAACAACACACTTCACCACTCATAAGAAAACTGGGGGCAAGTATGTCAGGATGGTTTGAGATTTCACAAGCAAGCAATGGTCAGTACCGCTTTGTACTTAAAGCTGGGAATGGCGAAATTATCTTAACCAGTGAACAGTATAAGGCGAAAGCATCGGCAAAAAATGGCATCGCTTCGGTACAAAAGAACAGTCAGGATGATGGGCGTTATGATCGACTGACATCTAAGAATGATAAGCCGTATTTTAATTTAAAAGCTGCCAACCATCAGATTATTGGTACGAGTCAGCTCTATACTTCTGAACAATCACGTGACAAAGGA
Organism: Acinetobacter sp. YH12205; assembly: GCF_013418125.1. NCBI lineage: Bacteria > Pseudomonadati > Pseudomonadota > Gammaproteobacteria > Moraxellales > Moraxellaceae > Acinetobacter > Acinetobacter sp. YH12205. The sequence goes on from NZ_VPCQ01000004.1 coordinate 55,987, forward strand.
ATTGAGTCAGTGAAAACCAATGGCGCAAGCACCACGGTCAAGGATTTAACACAGGAATCGTAATTTTTTACATTAAATCTTGATGTTCAATTGCATTAGAAAAGCATGCTCTGGCGTGCTTTTTTATTGAGCTGAGTAGGCAAGGTGCTAAATTTAGCTTTGATTGAGCCGTTGAATTATAGATGACCATTTCAGGAGTTGCGAAGATTATGAATTTCAGATGCAATCTAAAAATATTGCTGGCGATCAGTGGTTTATTCGGTAGAGTTGGTATTTTTGCAGCACCGATCACTGCTGAAAAAACGATTGCTTCAAGCCAGTCGACTGCTTTGCAAGGACTGTATTTTCAGCATCAAGATTGGGAGTTGGCCTGTGATAATACAGGAACCTGCCGTGCCGCAGGCTACCAAAGCGATGATGATTTTGAACAACCGATCAGTATGTTATTGACCCGTCAAGCAGGTGCAAAGAGTGCTGTACAAGGGCAATTGCAAATTCAAGAAGATATTGCTCAAGCGACTTTATTTTTAAATGGACGCACTTTGCAACAATTAAACTTTCATGAAAGTATCGCCAATTTATCTGCTGCCAGTGTGCAAAAGCTGTTGGCGCAGGCGCGTCAGCATGTCGTGATCGAGTTAAAACATGGTCAACAACGCTGGAAATTGTCTGATGCAGGCATGAGTGCAGTGTTGCTAAAAATGGATGAATTTCAAAAACGTGTGGGTACAGACTCCGCAATATTGGCAAAAGGCAATCAAGCATCCACGCAGGTCTTAAAAGCGCAAGCGATGCCTAAAATTAACATTCTCATGCAGCCTCAACACCGAACCGCCAAAGCACAGGTGCTTACCGCGGCCAGTGCAGAAAAGTTATATCCAATTTTACAAAAAACTGTAGATCGTGAAGATTGTTATATGCTGTTTGAACCTGAACAAGCAGAACAGCAGATTCATACTTATCCCTTAAATCAAGATAGCGTGTTGGTTGAGGCAAGCTGTTGGCGAGGGGCTTATAATTGGGGTGTGGCTTATTGGGTTATGGATAAAAAACTGCAAAAGATACAGCAATTTGTAACTGATTCTGCTTCAGAATTTAGCAATGGACAGATTTTTGCCTATCAAAAAGGGCGTGGAATTGGCGATTGTTTCAGTCAAATTGAGTGGGCGTGGAATGGTCAGCAGTTTGTCAAAAGCTATCAATTCGATGCAGGACAATGCAAAGGTTTTGCAGGCAGTGCATGGGAAATGCCAAGCTTTGTCAGCAAGGTTGAATAAATGACATTCACTAGGGTCTGTTGACATTTCATAAATGGCTTGTGCTGTAGGCTAAAACTGAGCAGACCCTAATAAAAGCTGAAATTTTTTAGATAAATCTGGAGCTCGCTGGATGCACTGTTTAAGTCGCGTGTGCGACTAATTTTTCAATGATTTCATCCAACTTTTTCAGACGCTTGATTTCATCCCATAAAGCTTTGGCTTCGGGGTAATGTTTCGACATCATACCGAGCCATTGTTTATAACGTCCTAGCATGCCAATTTCAGTTTTGGCAGGGCCGTGAATAAAGCGAATTTGCAGTTGCAGCAAATCTTGCCAACTCAGCAAAGGCAGGTCTGAATTTTGACGAATACATTGGGTCAAATCTGGAGTGGTGACTGCACCGCGGCCAATCATCAAATCTTCACAGCCCGATTCTAACTGGCATTGTTTGGCATCGGCATTGTTCCAAATTTCACCATTGGCAATGACATTAATCTTCAATGCTTCACGAATAGGGCGTAGCTGATCCCAAAATGCAGGAGGGGTATAGCCATCGGCTTTGGTACGTGCATGCACTGTAACCCATGCTGCGCCTGCATCTTCAATGGCATGCGCATTTTCTAGCATGAAGTTCCGATCCATATAGCCTAGACGCATTTTGGCGGAAACTGGAATATGAGCAGGAACGGCATCGCGCACCGCTTTAACCAGTTCATACACCACTTCGGGTTCATCGAGTAAAACTGAACCGCCACGATGCCGATTGACTGTTTTGGCAGGACAGCCAAAGTTCATATCAATTGCAGGTACGCCCATAGCCGCAACTTTGGCTGCATTGGCGGCTAACATTTCAGGATTATTCCCCAAAAACTGAACATGCACAGGCGTACCTGCAGCAGTTTTGCCGTTGGTAAGTAGTTCAGGGCAATAAGTGTGGTAGATATGGTCTGGCAGAATGCTGTCTGTGACCCGAATAAACTCTGTCACGCACCAGTCAAAACTGCCGACAGACGTGAGTACATCACGCATGATGGGGTCGGTTAAGCCTTCCATGGGTGCAAGAATCAGTTTCACAAAATGCTGCCAGTTCAAACAAAAGTGGAGTTATACGTTTTTTTCTGTGGGTTGTCTAGGAAAAGGGTTTTGAATTGAAGTGGTTGTAGCTAAGGTTCTGGTATTTAAGCTGTTTTATTTGACACAGTGATCTGTATCTCAAGTTTTATCTAGTCCATGCAGTTGATGTGCATCCTAGACTAGATCTTTTAATTGAGTTCTTACATCGTTAGAAATCATTTAAATGATTGGCTTAATTTAAACAGCCCATTCCCCCTCGACTATGCTATTAAATAATTGATCATCCTACACTTTGAATGAGCAAAATAAAAACACCTTACTTACTCAAAATCATTTCCAACACAAATTTAGAACCAATAAAACCGAGCGCCAATAAAAAGAAGCCAATAATGGTAAAGCGAATCGCTTTTTGTCCACGCCAGCCAAACTTATAACGCCCAAGTAACAACGACCCATAGACAAACCAAGAAATAATACTAAAGGCAGTTTTATGTGCTAAATGCTGTGCAAAGAAATGTTCTACCGTAAAGAAACCAAAACCTAGTGCGACTGTGAGTAAGGCAAAACCTGCAATCAACATATCAAACAGCAAAGATTCCATATCTTGCAAAGACGGCAGCAAATTTACCCAAACCCGACGTTTTTGTTTGTTTTTCAGTTCGCGGTTTTGAAACCACATGAGCACGGCATGAATGGTCGCCATCAACAATACGGCATAAGCAGACAGCGATAAAATAATATGAATATCTAAACCAATCGAGTTTTGGTTAATAAATAAATTATGTTGGCTGAATGAAAAACCTGCAATTAAACCCACTGCTGCTACAGGAATACCAATCAAATTTAGCGCAATTACAGGTCGGTAACTGCTGAACAGCAAGCTCAATAACAACATTAAACCCGCAGTAAATGACATTAGGTTAAACACGTTGTAGTTGACACCCATCGGCGTCCACATATCGTTATACAACACGGCAGCATGCAGCAATAAGCCCAAACTGAGCAGAGAACGAATAAACCAGTGATTTGGCGCACGTTTAGACATTAAATGTGAAAATAAATACCAAAAAGAACTGGTATAAGCGATTAATGCTAAAATCGTATAAACCAAGGGGAGACTGATCATGTCAAACCTTTTTCAGGATGATGAATATTCATTTATATAAATTCGATGCGAACTACAGTATCCTATAGCATCTTGTGCATAAATTTTCTATTTTAAAGAAACATTTTTTTGCTAATGGCTATTTTAAGCGGAATTTGCAATGTTTGATACCTTAACAGAACGACTCACGCAGAGTTTAAGAAATGTTACTGGCTCAGGGCAGCTAACCGAAGACAATATTAAAGATACGTTACGTGAAGTACGTATGGCACTTCTTGAAGCCGATGTGGCGTTACCTGTAACTCGTGAATTCATCGCGAAAGTTAAGGAAGAGGCATTGGGTCAGGAAGTGATGACTCAGTTATCCCCTGGTCAGGCGTTCGTCAAAATTGTCTATGACGAACTCACAAAAATGATGGGCGAGGCCAATGAAAGCCTTGACCTTGCTGCCAAGCCACCGGTTGTGGTGTTATTGGCAGGTTTGCAGGGTGCGGGTAAAACCACCACTGCAGCAAAATTGGCACGTTTCTTACAAGAACGTCAAAAGAAAAAAGTGGCGATGGTGTCTGCCGACGTTTACCGTCCTGCGGCAATTAAACAGCTACAAACGGTTGCAGGCGAAGTTGGCGCAATTTTCTTTGACTCAAATGCCAATGAAAACCCTGTCGATATTGCCAACCGTGCCATCGAACAGGCAAAAATTCAGTTTGCTGATGTGTTAATTGTCGATACTGCAGGTCGTTTGCACGTCGATGATGACATGATGGATGAAATCAAGGCATTACATTCAGCGATTAAACCGACTGAAACCTTGTTCGTGGTTGATGCCATGACGGGTCAGGATGCGGCAAATACAGCCAAAGCCTTTAATGATGCCTTGCCATTAACAGGTGTAATCCTTACTAAAACTGATGGTGATGCGCGCGGTGGTGCAGCACTTTCAGTTCGTGCGATTACGGGTAAACCAATTAAATTCTTGGGGATGGGTGAAAAACTCGATGCCCTAGAGCCATTCCACCCAGAACGTGTTGCACAACGTATTTTGGGCATGGGTGACGTGCTGTCTTTGGTCGAAGAAGTTGAACGTAAAATCGACAAAGAAAAAGCCGAAAAAATGGCGAAAAAACTGCAAAAAGGCGGCAGCTTCAACTTTGAAGATATGCTGATGCAGTTTGAACAAATGAATAAAATGGGCGGCATGATGGGCTTCTTAGACAAGTTGCCTGGCATGAGCAACTCAGGTATTCAAGATGCAATTGCGCAAGCCAATCCTGAAAAGCAAGTGAAAAAGATGGAAGCGATTATCCAGTCGATGACCATCAAAGAGCGTCGTAACCCAGACCTGATGAATCCAAGCCGTAAAAAACGTATTGCTGCGGGTTGTGGTATGGATGTGTCAGAAGTGAATAAGTTGATCAAGCAACATGCACAAATGGCAAAAATGATGAAAAAATTTGCCAATCCATCGGGCATGGCAAAAATGATGCGTTCACTGGGCGGTTTACAAAAGCAATTCAGTGGCGGCGGTATGGGGCCATTGTTTGGTGGCAACGACCCAACCAAGAAATAATTGTTAAAAACATCTTAGAATCAAAGTGTTAAAAAAGCAGGCGCATAAAAATGCGCCTGCTTTTTTGTTGTTCTTTATTCGTAGATGACAGCTACACCGAAAGATTTATCAGCGTAGATGGAGCAATGTTTGGTTTTTAGTGCACTTCATGGGTTGCATATTGAATATAACGCTGCAAACCTTTGAGCAATAAATCTTGCTCGACTTGCGGTTGATATTGCTGCAAGAATTTGGCAAACAGCGGTGCATCGCCACCCGTTAAAATCAGTTTACGTGGTGACTGTCGAATTACATGCTCAATGGTGCTGAGCAAGCCGAGTAAAATACCATGATGAACAGCATCAATGGTGCTGCGTCCTGGGGTGAGTTCATCAAATGCAGCATCGGGAATTTTAATGCCTTTGGTGTTTTGAATCAGTGCATCACGTTGCAAATATAAGTTCGGTAAAATATAGCCGCCTAAATGCGTCAGTCCATCCGCCAAATCAATAGTCAGCGCCGTACCACAACTAATGACACAATAATTTTCTTGTGGGTCATTTGCCACGGCAAGCACTTGCAGCCAGCGATCTATCCCCAGTTGTTGAATATCATATTCACAATGCAAACCTGCATAATCTGCATGCACTTTGGCATAAATCACAGGCACATTCAGGGTTTTTAAAATCAAGTGAATGCGTTGATTATTCTTCTGATCTTGTACCGATGACACGCCTACTTTATGCACATTCAGACTTTTAAAGTGTTGAATCAAACCCAGCAACAAATCGGCAGGAGATTGCAAATGCAATTCTGCTTCATGTTCGATGATGCGGTCTTGTTCTGTGACCCAATATTTCAGGCGGGTGTTACCAATATCTAGCCATAAATTTTTCATGAAGATGACTCGGCATGATCGATAGGGCGTAAACGTCCCTGATAAAAAACTTCAAGCCCTTGTGCCGTTTCAATTTGCACTGCGCCATCATCCTGAATGCCTAAAAAAGTACCCTGACAAGTACCTTTAAAATGTTCAAATTCAACTTGTTGTTGCATAAATGCGGCATGATGATTGAAGCGAGATGCCAAATTATAGCAATCGTGATTAAACCAGTCGCAGGCTTGTTGAATGGCAAGATAAAGCTCTGCGATCAGGCGCACACGATCAATAGATACCAAACCCAGTTCGGTTAAAGATGTGGTTTTTTGATCAATAACTGCTGAGCTGACAGGTGCAAGATTAAGCCCAACCCCAACAATGACTTGCTGTGCAGAAATTGGCTCAATTAAGATGCCGCCCCATTTGCCTTGCGGGCTGTATAAGTCATTTGGCCATTTTACTTGTAGATTCAGCGCCTGTAGACTCGGCATTTGCAAGATATTTAACGCAATTTCTAAAGCCAAACGCCCATTTACAGGTGTTCGTAAATTTAGCAATGTGCTTAAATAGATGTTCCCTTCGGGTGATACCCATTGCCGTTGACGTTGTCCTCGACCATGCGTTTGTCTGGTACTGCATACCAAGACACTCTGCACACCTTTTTGTGCAATTTCCCGTACATCATCATTGGTGGAAGTGGTAATCGGCTTCAGGATGAGTACTTCTGGAAGCTGTCCTGCTTCTGTGAGTTGTTGTTGCAGTTGTCGGGTTTCTACATCCATACGAATTTACAAATAGTGGAATATATTTATGGAGTTAATCATATATTTATTGATTGGTGCAATTGCTGGATTTGCAGCAGGGCTGTTTGGCGTGGGCGGCGGCTTAATTATTGTGCCAATTTTATATATTGTGTTCACTCAACTCAATTATGACCCATCGGTGTTAATGCACATGGCGGTGGGGACATCATTGGCAACCATTATTGTAACTTCGATCAGCTCAGTTACGGCACACCATAAAAAAGGTGCGGTGATGTGGCCTGTATTTCGTAATCTTGCGCCTGGTTTAATTGTGGGTGCATTTGTTGGTGCAGGTATTGCCGATTTCCTTTCGGGGCAAGGCTTACAATTATTAATTGGCGGTTTTGCACTGTGGGTGGCTTTTAAGATGTTTAGAGGCGCAAATATTGCGGTTGATCCTTCACATCATTTGCCTTCAACTGCAAAGCAAGTCATGGCGGGCGGTGGGATTGGCATTGCCTCTGCAATTTTTGGGATTGGCGGTGGCAGTTTAACAGTGCCGTACTTAAACCGTTACGGCGTGGTCATGCAAAAAGCGGTAGCAACCTCAGCCGCTTGTGGTTTGCCAATTGCGGTGGCGGGCGCATTAGGCTTTATGTGGTTTGGTAAGCAAGCCGAAGTTGCAGTACCCAATACCATTGGTTATATCCACATTTATGCATTTATAGGCATTAGTGTGATGAGCTTTATTACTGCCAAAGTTGGTGCGAAAGTGGCACATTTGTTATCGCCAGCGATGTTGAAAAAATGTTTTGCCTGCTTGCTGACCACCGTTGGCTGTTATTTTGTATATCAGGGTATGCGAGTATTTTTCTAAGTTGAGTCGCTATTTTCTTTGTTTTAAGCCATGTAAAATTGGCTCTAGCGCCATGAAATTGTCGGACAATGTCATGGCGTTGTGATCTGTTTCGCAGTAAAAAGAAAGATGCTTGTATCGGAGCTATGCTTGCAGTCGAAGGATGATCCTGAGATGTCTTAAATGAGAGTAGCTCCGAATTTTCATCACTGCATCTTATAAAAACAAGATAGGAACAGTATGCAACAACAAGAATCAGAAAGTTTATCGGAACAAATTGCCCGACACATCGCAGAACAGATTATTAGCGGTGATTTGGTTGAAGGTGAGCGTATTCAGGAATTGCGCATCGCCAAAGAACTGGACGTGAGTCGTGGTTCGGTACGTGAAGCGCTGTTGTTATTGCAACGTACTCATCTGATTGAAATTTTTCCACGTCGTGGGGCAATGGTGACAGAAATGTCGGCACAGCAAGTCCGAGCTTTGTTTGACAGCAGCAGTTTGTTATTGGGTTATATTGTGCAGCGTATTGCGGACACGTGGCGAATGCATGAAGCCGAAGCCTTACAACAACTTTTGCTGCAACTGGCAGAGCAATGTCGCTTGGGCAATACTGAAAAGTTTTATGATTTAATTTTTCAATATCTGGCACGGCAGCCTGATATGGTGGGAAATTTATATTTAATGAAGTTCTATCAAGAGTTATTGCCATCGTTAAGACGCAGTTACTTTTTGACCTTAAATACTTCGCGTCGGGAGTTACAAGAATCTTTTGAATTATTTAAACTGGTGAGTGATGCAATTTTAAGCAGAAAATCACAACAAGCCACTTTATTTATGGAAGATTTTTGCCGACACTTGCGCAACTTGGTGTTGGAATCTCTGACCCGTATGAAACAGATCGAGCTTGCATGGGCAAGACGTTCACGCCGTTAATTGGGACATTATGCGTTTAAGCAGTTTAAAACTTTCTGGCTTCAAATCTTTTGCCGACAGTACGACCTTACATTTTAAAGCCAACCGTACCGCTGTGGTGGGGCCGAATGGTTGTGGTAAATCCAATGTGATTGACGCCATTCGCTGGGTGATGGGCGAATCTAGTGCGCGCCAGTTGCGTGGCGGCAGTATGCAGGATGTAATTTTCACAGGAACTGCCAAACGCAAACCTGTAGGTGTAGCCAGTGTTGAACTGCGTTTTGACAATACCTATGGCAAATTGGGCGGTGCTTATAACGCCTATAATGAACTGTCGGTACGTCGGCAGGTCAACCGTGATGGTAAGTCTGAATATTTTTTAAATGGAACCAAGTGTCGTCGTCGTGACATCACCGATATTTTTCTGGGTACAGGTTTAGGCCCGCGTTCTTATGCAATTATTGAACAGGGCATGATTAATCGTTTGGTTGATGCTAAACCTGAAGAAATGCGGGTGTTTATTGAAGAAGCGGCAGGCGTGTCACGTTATCAGGCGCGTCGTCGTGAAACCATGCTGCATTTGGATCACACCACGCAGAACTTGGCGCGTTTGGAAGATATTGCTTCAGAACTAAAATCGCAATTAAAAACCTTAAAACGTCAGTCAGAAACAGCAATTCAATACAAAGCGCTTGAGAGCGAAATTCGCACCATTAAAGTCGAAGTGTTGTCTTTTCAGTGTGAACAAAGTGCACGTTTACAGCAAGAATATACCCTGAGTATGAATGAGTTAGGGGAAAGTTTTAAATTGGTGCGCTCTGAGCTGACCACTTTGGAATATGACTTAACTGCGACCAGTGAGTTGTTTCAGCGTTTGATTCAGCAATCGACACCGCTACAGCAAGAATGGCAACAGGCAGAAAAGAAACTGGCTGAACTGAAAATGACTTTGGAACAAAAACAAAGTTTGTTTCAGCAAAATACCGCGACTTTATCGCAGCTTGAACAGCAAAAAGCACAAACCAAAGAGCGTTTGCAGTTGATTGAATTGCAGCTAGAGAGTTTGGTCGATCAGCAAGAAAACCAACAGGCAAATCTACAGCAGCAAGATCATTTGGCGCAGCAGCAGAGCCAGCAATTTCAGGATTTAAAAGCACAGCAACAAACCCAAGCTGCACAATATGCCCAAGTCAAAGCGCAAGTAGAACAGCAACAACAAAAGCATGTGCACATGCAGGCGCAAAGTGAGCAGTTAGCCAAAAATATCAGCCGTATTGAACAGCAAAAACAAACCCTGACACAGCAGTTTGCACAAATTCAGCCGCAAGATCAGCAAGAGGGAATGCAACAACTGCAAGACGAAAAGACCCGCTTGCAGGCTGAAATGCTAACACTAGAACAGAATATTCAAGACAGCACTCAGCAACTCGCCACGTTGCAGACCAACTATAATGAGCACAAAGCACAGTGTGCGACCTTAAAATCTGAGATTCAGATTTTGCAGTCAGAACAGAAAAACCTCAATCAATTGCTCATTAAGCAAAGTCCAAAAGCCCAAACCGATGTGGTGCAGTTGATGCAAGTATTACAACTTGCAGATGTGGCGAAACCACATGCCAATTTAATTGAAAAGTTCTTGGCTAAATGGTTATCTGCGCAGGTGGTAGAAGCAGATATTGAATTTCAGGACAGCCGCGCACGTCAGCTAAAAATTCATTTGGCTGTAGATTCAAAAACATCAAAAATACAGCTTTCGGGGTGTGAGTCGCTCAGTGACTGGATTGCTTCACCGCAAAGTAGCTTGTGGCAAAGTGTCGCAATTACAGAAAGTTTATCGCAGGCTTTGGCATTGCAAGTGCAATTACAAGCAGGGCAGTCTATCCTTAGTTTAGATGGTTATCATGTGGGAGCAGACTGGGTAATCGGGCTGTTTTATGATGAAGCGGCACAGGCAGGGCAAGGGGCATTAAGCCATCGGATTCGCTTGGATGAAATTGAACAGGCGTTGGCGTTGCAACTGCCACAATATGAGCAAGCAGAACAGCAACTGCCTGAATTGCAGCAACAGGTAAAACAGTTGCAGCAGCAATTGCAGCAACAACAGCAACAGCTCAAACAGCAACAACAAGCCTTGCAAACGCTAGATGTGCAAATGGCGAAAGCCGAAAGTGCGGCACAGGCTTTTGCAGTACAGCAACAGCAATTACAGCATCAATTGGCACAATTAGATGAGCAGCTTGAAGAAGATGCCATGCAAAAAGATGATCTGGAAATTGATTTGCATGCTTTGGCTTTTAAACTTGAGCAAGCCTTACCGCAGTATAAAATCTTGCAATTTCAGGTCGAGCAGCTGAATGAGCAGCTGGATAGTTCACAGCAACAGTTTCAGCAGCAGCAACAAGAAGTGGATCTGTTACGTCGTCAAGCGGTACAAACTCAGCAGCAAATTGAACTGTTAGAAAAAGATGCCACTTTCTTAAAAGCACAATATCAACAAATTGTGGCGCAAATGGAACAAGCCAAAAAGTTTGTCGATCCTGTTCAGTTGGACTTGCCTGACTTGGAAACTCAGTTTTCAGAGCAGCAGCAGCAGACTGAAAAGCTGCAAAAAACTTGGCAGGAATGGCAAGTGGAATTGAACAGTGTGCAGTCCAAACAGCAGCAACTGACCGAGCAACGGCAGCAGCAACAGCAGCAAGATGAACAATTACGTGCCAAACTCGAAGAAAAGCGCTTGGCATGGCAATCGGCAAAGTCGGACTATCAGCATTATTCTGAACAGTTAAAAGATTTAAACAGCGAGATCATCACAGGTTTACAGATTGATGTCACTGCGCATCAACAAAAACTGGCGAAAGCACAGCAACAGTTTGATAAATTGGGTGCGGTCAATTTGGCGGCTTCGGAAGAATATGAAGAAGTATCTGCCCGTTTTGCAGAATTAAGCCATCAAATTGAAGACTTGGAAAATACTGTTTCTCAGTTGCAGGCGGCAATGAAAAGTATTGATCAGGAAACTCGTAAACTGTTTATGAACACTTTTGATCAGGTGAATACCGAATTGCAAGAGCTGTTTCCTAAAGTCTTTAATGGCGGTGAAGCGAGTCTGAGCTTGGAAGATGACTGGCAATCTGGGGTGAAATTGATGGCGCGTCCACCGGGTAAGCGCAACAGTTCTTTGGTCTTACTTTCAGGGGGTGAAAAAGCACTGACAGCTTTGGCTTTGGTTTTTGCAATCTTCCGTTTAAACCCAGCGCCATTTTGCGTACTCGATGAAGTTGATGCACCGTTAGATGATGCTAACGTGGGGCGCTTTTGTAATTTAGTAAAAGAACTTTCTGAACAAGTGCAATTCATTTACATTACACATAATAAACTTGCTATGACGATGGCAACCGACCTCTTAGGTGTTACCATGCCTGAACCGGGAACCTCAAAATTAGTAACCGTAAATTTAGAAGAAGCCGCAGAATACGGCCTAGTCGCGGAGGCATAATATGGAAATCACCACAATCGTTGGAATTGTCATCGCTATTGTGATCATGGCGTTTGGTTTGAAAATGATTCTAAAAAAACCTGTAGATTCAGCGCCATCCTTAGATTCGGAACTGCAATTTAATGCAGAAAGCCAAAAACCGATTATTCCACGCCATGTACGTGACCAATTGCAAAGCGACGCTACGCCACCGCGTGTGGAGCCGACTTTAACGGTAGATGAAGTTACGCAAGATGCGCCTGCCAAGTCTGAACCACAGGCTTTAACGGATGATGTCGTGGCTTCTTCAAGCACAGAAACTGACAAAGTTGAACCGAGTTTGCAGGCAAATACAGAAAATTCTGAGCTTGATCCATCCACAACGATATCGAAGTCTGAAGTTGCACAAGACACGCCAAGCCCGACAGCGACAACTTCAGAATATTCATTATCGGATGAAATTCAGCAAGTGATTGTAGAAACTGAACCGAATGCGCAGACTGTCGAGCAAAACAAAGCTTCGACTGAATACAGTCTGAATCAACACATTGAAACTGCCGAAATTTCAGAATTTAATGAAGAAAGCAGCATTTTAGATTCGCATTTGCATGAACAAAAAATCATGGATGAAGAAAGTGCCTTGGCAACCGCTGAATCTTTTATCGCGCTGAATGTCTTCCCTGAACGTCGCATACTTTCGGGTGATAAAGCCTTAAAAGTCTTGATGAAATATGGTTTACGTTTCGGTGAAATGTCATGTTTCCATCGCTATAACGAAGATGGCACTAAATTATTATTTTCAGTTTTACAAATTAATGATGAAGGCGCAGATGGTTTTGATTTAGAAACTTTATCGAGCGAACAAGTTAAAGGTTTAGCGTTCTTCCTCGCTTTGCCGCACAGCGATGTGCAAAATGCCTTTGATACCATGGTCAGCATTTCAGGACTGATTGCACGTGAAATTGATGGAACGGTCTATGACCAAAACCATTTAGAGTTTACTCCACAATTACGTGAACACTGGCGTCATCAGGCGATAGATTATCGTGCTGGTCAGGCAAGTCATGTCTAGAATTGCGATCTCGTACTGGGTATAAGCTACGTCAAGTGTTTGGCAAATGAACTGAGTGCAGTAGGATAAATTGCAACTTTGCAGCCGCATTTTTATAATGTGCGCAGCAATACAAGCTGTAGCATGCGCTACATAGAAAAAATTGAAGGGCGGAACAAGACCGCCCTTTTTTATGGTGGAAAATATGTCTGTAGATTTAACCGTCGTGGCGCAAATGCGTCAATTGATTCAACTGCTTGCCAAGCACAATCATGCCTATTATGTGATGGATCAACCGACAATTGCAGACAGTGAATATGATCAGCTTTTCCATCAACTAAAAGCGTTGGAACAACAGTATCCAGATTTAGTTCAACCCGATACACCGACCAATAAAGTCGGTGGCACACCTTTGGCAAAGTTCACCACGGTTACACATGCTGTGCCAATGTTGTCTTTAGGCAATGTGTTTAATCAGGAAGAATTATTTGCCTTTGCAAGACGTGTCGAAGAGCGTTTGCCCAACCAAAATATTGAATACGATGTCGAACTCAAATTTGATGGTTTGGCGATTTCACTTTGGTATGAACATGGTGTTTTAGTGCGTGGTGTGACCCGTGGTGATGGGGAAACAGGGGAAGACATTACCCACAACGTCAAAACTATCCGCAATTTACCGAAAGTTTTGAGTGCGACAGAAACGGCTATTCCTGAATTTTTGGAAGTGCGTGGTGAAGTGTTGATGCCAAAACTTGGTTTTGAAAAACTCAATGCGGCCAATACAGCCAAAGGTGAAAAAACCTTTGCCAATCCACGCAATGCAGCAGCAGGCAGTTTGCGTCAGTTAGACCCGAATATTGCGGCTTCACGTCCTTTAGCATTCTATGCTTATGGCATTGCGCAATGTGTGCCGCCTCATGGACAAAGCACCATGTCCGACAGTTTGGCATGGTTGGGGCAGTTTGGTTTTGAAATTGGCGAACGTCATTTTGTCTGCAAGAGCATTCAAGATGTTCAGGCGGCCTATGAGCAAATTAACCTTGAGCGTCCGAATTTAAGCGTTGAAATTGATGGCATGGTGGTCAAGGTCAATGACTTGAAACAGCAACAGCAATTGGGCTTTTTAAGTCGTGAGCCGCGCTGGGCGACTGCCTATAAATTCCCTGCAGTTGCCGCTTTAACCACCATTGAAAATATTGATTGGCAAGTGGGGCGCACAGGTACGTTGACGCCTGTGGCACGTTTAAACCCCGTTGCGGTAGGTGGTGTGACGGTATCCAATGTTACTTTGCATAATATTGGTGAAATTCACCGTTTGGATGTGCGTTTAGGCGATACGGTCAGTGTTTACCGTAGTGGTGATGTGATTCCCAAAGTTGAAAAAGTCTGGCCTGAATTTCGCCTTGCCGATGCGCAAGAAGTGCATTTACCTGAAAAATGCCCTGTGTGTGATTCGCCTGTGGTGATGCCTGAAGGTGAGGCTTTGGCGCGTTGTTCAGGCGGTTTGTATTGTGCGGCACAGCGTATTGAAGCGATTCGTCATTTTGTGTCACGTAAAGCCATGGATATTGAAGGTTTGGGTGATCGTTGGGTGGAGTCATTACTGCATCTGAACTTGCTACAAAATGTGGCTGATATTTATCATTTACACGAACACCGCGACACTTTGCTCGGCATTGAAAAAATGGGTGAGAAGTCGGTTCAAAACTTGATTGACTCGATTGAAAACAGCAAAAAAACTACTTTGGCTGCGTTTATTTATGCCTTGGGAATTCGTGGTGTGGGCGAAACCACCGCGCGGATGCTTGCCAATACTTTTCAGACTTTAGAGGCTTTGCGTGAAGCTGATTTAGAAGCGTTAAAGAAAACTCCAGATGTGGGAGATATTACGGCAGAATGGATTTTGGACTTTTTCCAAGCGCCGCATAATTTAGAAGTGTTGGATCGTTTATTAGCTGCAGGCATTCATTGGGATGCTCCGATTGCACCGACACGTCAGCCTTTGAATGGTGAAAGTTGGGTGATTACAGGGACGTTGAGCCAAATGGGACGCGATGAAGCGACTCAGTTGTTGCAGGCTTTGGGTGCACGGGTGAGTGGTAGTGTTTCGGGTAAAACCAAATGTGTCGTGGCGGGTGAGAAAGCTGGCTCAAAGCTGGAAAAAGCCGAGAAGTTGGGTGTGCAGGTCATGAATGAAGCTGAGTTTATTCAGCTGATGCAGGAATATGGTGTGCTTGAATAAGCATCATCCTACATTTTATCCACTAATAGGTACAAAGGCACTTCAACGATGAAGTGCCTTGGTTTTTACTGAGAGAAGTCGAAGGTTTAACGTTTCTTCACAATGCCATCATCAATGAGTTGCTGAAAATGTTCGACTAGACTGGTTTCAATATTGCGGTAGTGCATACCCAATTCACGCTGACTTTTTTCCGCATTAAAATAAATTGGGTAGCCCATATTCAGTTCCACAAATTTACGGGAAAAACCAAGTAGAGGGCCAAAGGCTTTAAAGGCAAATTTAGGTAACTGATTGCGTGGGAAAGGGTATTTACGTCCAAAGTGCTGCACTAAAATTTTGCCCATTTCCAATAAGCTGAGTGTGCCACCGCTAATAATATAGCGACCTTCAGCAGCAGGGTTGAATGCGGCCTGAATGTGAGCATCGGCAACATCACGCACATCGACAATGCCATTCCACATAGCAGGGACACCTGCCAAGGTCATACCGTTGGCAAACTGCAATAACACTTCCACGCTGCCCGATTGGGTGTTTTTGGTCAACGATGGGCCAAGCACCAAAGCAGGGTTGATACAGACCAAATCCCAGCGGTTTTGTGCCTTTGCCATTTCCCAAGCTTTGCGTTCAGCTGCCACTTTTGAATAAGGATAAGGCTGATGCTCAGGGCTGCTGCTGGTATTCCAGTGACTTTCATCAAAGCGATTATTGGCCGTATTTAAAATATCAATCGCATCGCCATAGGTTGCAGCAATACTTGAAGTCACCACTACACGCTTTACCGATGCAGTACGATTAACGCTGTTTAATACATTTTCGGTGCCTATGACGGCAGGTTCAATAATGTCTTTAACTGCATCTTTATAATTGGTGACCACAAAAGGCGAGGCCATGTGCAGCACGATTTCACAACCTTGCATGGCGGCATCAAAAGCACCTTCTTCAAGTAAGTTGGCTTGGAATAATTGTAAGTTGCCTGTGCTTTTTGCCGCGATATCAGTCAGATGTTGAAAACTGTGGGTTTTATTCAGATCACGCACCGTCGCGTGTACGGTATGTCCTTGTTCAAGCAGGTTTTTAATGACCCAACTGGCAATATAGCCTGTTGCGCCTGTGACTAAAATGGGTGCAGATGTATTTAGATTTGTCATTATTTTAAGAAAGTGATGGAACTCGTTACTATCATAAAGCAGCTGGGTTTTAAAATCCGCTTTTTAGGCGTTTTTTACGATACTTGAGCGTCAAAGTATGGTTTCTTTCAATATTTACAAAATGATGCAAAATCATTGTATTGTCATTTTTAAAGCTAAGTTTTGCCAAGCAGTTGTTTTATATATGGGAATTTTTAAGTTATATTGCAAATGCGTATGTTTCTCATTTTAATTTTATAAAAATCATGGGTTTACAATAATTAACTTTTGCAATTTTGCCTGAATGTGTCCATAATGACTGGATTAAGAAAGGGAGTACAGCAAATGCGTGGCAATCCAGAAGTCGTAGACTATTTAAATATGTTGATTGGTGGCGAACTGGCTGCTCGCGATCAATACCTGATTCATTCGCGTATGTATGAAGATTGGGGTTTAAGCAAAATTTTTGAGCGCATTGACCATGAAATGCAGGAAGAAGCGCAGCATGCCGATGCTTTAATTCGTCGTGTATTGTTCCTTGAAGGCACTCCAAATATGCAGCGCGATGACATCGACGTGGGTGAAGATGTGGTGTCTTGCTTAAAAGCCGATTTAAAACTGGAATACGAAGTACGTGAAAAATTGGCGCAAGGCGTAAAATTGTGTGAAGAAAAAGGCGATTATGTCAGCCGTGATATGTTGCGTCAGCAAATGACCGACACAGAAGAAGATCATACGTACTGGTTGGAAAAACAATTACGTTTAATTGAATTGATTGGTTTACAAAACTACATTCAATCGCAAATGTAATCTGATCAAAGCAAAATAGACCAAAACCCGATTTATGATAAGTCGGGTTTTTTTATAGATCGGTTTTTATAGATTGGCTTTTTTATATCAATTGGTTTTTTTAAGGATGTATCTTGGTGCTTTGCAGATGTCGATTGAGCCGATTCAGTATTATACTGAGGTAATTTTCTAACTTGAGAGCAAGCCACGTGCAACAACAGATTTTATTGATTACAGGCTGGGGCGGTGGTACTGCACTCTTAAATCCGTTACAGCAAGCCTTAACTGCACAAGGTTTTCGGGTTGAGCTCATCAATATTTTTAACGCTACTGATGCTCAAGTCATGCAGCAACAGGTTGAATTTGCACGTCAGTTTGATGTAATTATGGGCTGGTCACTGGGTGGGCAATTGGCAACGCTACTGGTCGATGCGATTGCCAGCCAATATGCAGGATATAAAACCTTAATTACCATTGCATCCAATCCGTGTTTTGTTGCACAAGCCGATTGGGATACCGCTATGCCACAAGCCACGTTTGCCCAGTTTAAACAATCTTTTGCACAAGACCCAATTCTGACCCTAAAGCGTTTTGGTTTTATGGTGTGTCAGGGTGTCACTAGTAGTAAAACCGACCTATTACAATTACAAAGTTTGGTTCAGCCACAGCCGCAATCTTTGCTTCAACACGGTTTGGATTTATTGGAAAACTTAAACTTGGTGACTAAGCTTAAAAATTATACAGGTCTGCAGTATCATCTTTTTGCCGAGCAGGATGTTTTAGTTGATTGCAAAGTTGCAGCTAAACTGCAAAATTTAGCTGCAAAGTTTTTAAGCGTAGATGTTTTGCAAGGCTCGCATGGGCTGCCATTGTTCCATGCCGATGAGTTGACTAGCAAAATCTGCCAATATTTACAGAAAAACCCGCCAACAGGTCCATAAGTGACAAATCTCGCAATTTATTTTATCTGTAGACAGGTTTAAGATTTAGCACATCAAGTTTTTTACAAGATCAAGGATGATGGTGGGATGACAGAACAGATGGATTTGGCTTTTGATCGTGAACATCTTTGGCATCCTTACACCTCTATGACTCAGCCCTTAACAACCTTTAAGGTTAAGCGGGCATTTGGCAGCACCATTGAACTTGAAGATGGTCGCCAGTTGATTGACGGCATGTCATCGTGGTGGTGCGCGATTCATGGCTATAACCATCCTAAACTGAACCGTGCTGTGACCGAGCAACTCGACAGTATGGCGCATATCATGTTTGGTGGATTGACCCATCGTCCTGCCATTGAGTTAGGGCGTTTGCTGCTCGAAATTACCCCACCGAGTTTAGATAAAATTTTTTATGCAGATTCAGGTTCAGTTGCCGTTGAAGTGGCGCTGAAAATGGCGGTGCAATACTGGACAGCACAAGGCAAAACCGAGAAAACCAATTTTATTACCACCCGTTCTGGCTATCATGGCGATACATGGAATGCCATGTCGGTCTGTGATCCTGTCACAGGGATGCATCAGGTTTTTGGCTCAAGTTTGGCGCGTCGTTATTTTGTATCTGCACCGAAAACAGCCTTTGATCAAGAATGGAATCCTGCTGATATTGCAGAATTGGCGCAAAGTTTGGCAGAGCATCATCAGCAGGTTGCTGCCATGATTATTGAGCCGATTGTGCAAGGTGCAGGCGGCATGCGCTTTTATCATCCTGAATATTTGCGTCAAGCCAAATTGCTCTGTGAACAATATGATGTGTTGTTAATTTTTGATGAAATTGCCACAGGTTTTGGGCGTACAGGCAAGTTGTTTGCATGGGAACATGCACAGGTCGAACCCGATATTATGTGTATCGGCAAAGGGCTGACAGGCGGTTATATGACCTTGTCTGCCACATTGACCACGAAGCATGTTGCAGAAACGATTTCGCAAGGTGAGGCAGGTGTGTTTATGCATGGCCCGACCTTTATGGCAAATCCACTGGCCTGCGCGGTTGCAGTAAAAAGTACCCAATTATTATTAGAACAAGACTGGCAAGCCAATATTCAACGTATACAACAGCAACTTGAACAGCATTTAACACCATTGGCTAATTTGGCATGGGTGCAGGATGTGCGAGTTTTAGGTGCAATTGGTGTGGTAGAACTTAAACATGCTGTCGATATGCAAAGCCTGCAACAAGAATTTGTGCAACGTGGTATTTGGGTACGTCCTTTTGGTAAATTGGTCTATGTGATGCCGCCGTATGTGATTACAGCAGCAGAACTAAATACTTTATTGCAGCAATTGGCTGAGGTGGTGACAGGTATGCAAGGAGCGAGCGCATGAGTTTACTCGATCACTATGCAGAACAGCTTGATCAGCTTCGCCAACAGGGCAATTTTCGTCAATTTCGCAGCAATCAGCAGCAAGGTAAAACAATTGAAATTCAGCAACAGCAGATGCTGAATTTATCTTCCAATGATTATTTGGGTTTAGCCTCTGATTTGCGCTTACGTGAACAGTTTTTTGATGAAACACCGAATGCACAGCGTTTAATGAGTGCATCTTCATCACGTTTACTGACTGGAAATTTCCCTGCCTATGAACAGCTTGAAGCCACATTAACGCAATTATTTCATGGGCGAGCTGCCTTGCTGTTTAATAGCGGCTATCACATGAATATTGGTATTTTACCTGCATTGGCAGATGCGAAAACCCTAATTTTGGCCGATAAACTGGTACATGCCAGCATGATTGACGGCATTCGTTTGTCATCTGCCAAATATTTGCGTTATCGGCATAATGATTTGGCACATTTGCAGCAATTGCTGATGCAATATCATGCTGATGACAATTATGAACGCATTATTGTGGTGACTGAATCCATTTTTAGTATGGATGGTGATGAAACTGATTTAGCCGCATTGGTCGCGCTGAAACAGCATTTTGCCAAAGTCATGTTATATGTCGATGAAGCACATGCGATTGGCGTACGTGGGCAGCAAGGTTTAGGTTGTGCCGAACAATATGGCGTGATTGATGCCATTGATTTTCTGGTTGGGACGTTTGGCAAAGCCGTTGCTTCAGTTGGGGGATATTTGATCTGTGATCCGATTATCCGTGATTTCCTAATTAATCGGATGCGCCCGCTAATTTTTAGTACCGCACAGCCACCTATTTGTATGGCGTGGACGCAGTTTATGCTGAATCAGATTGTGCACATGCAGGCACAGCGTCAGCATTTGGCGGCCTTGAGCCAATCTATACAGCAGGGGATTCAGGCCAAAGGTTTTGCTTGCCCATCAACTTCGCAAATTGTACCTGTGATTATTGGCGACTCTACTACAACTGTAAGCAAAGCCCGACAGTTACAGACTGCAGGTTTTTATGTGATGCCTGTACGTCCACCGACTGTGCCGCAAGGCAGTTCAAGACTGCGGATTTGTTTAAATACGCAATTTGAAACGGCAGATTTAACACAGTTACTGGATTTGCTTTGAGTGTGCGTATGCGTATAGATAAGGCACAAGTGGCACAGCGTTTTGCCCGCGCTCATCAGAGTTATAAAACGCATGCCGTGGTACAGCAGCAAATTTGTCAGCAGTTAATGGCAAAAATGCAGCAATGTTTTGTGCAGCAAAAGTTGTCAGATCAACCTCAGCCTTGCTTTGAAAACGTCTTGGAAATTGGCTGTGGTTCAGGGAATTTAACCGACTTGCTACTGCGTGAATTTCAAATTCAACAGCTGACTTTAAATGATTTATATGCCGAAGTGTTGCATGTGTATCTGCATCATCCTCAAACAACTAGTACGCAAATTCATGGCTTAATTGGCGATATAGAACAGCTCGATTTTCCGCAGTCTTTGGATTTAATTTGTTCGAGTTCGGCTTTGCAATGGGTGGAAGATTTGGGAGCATTATTGCGCAAGGCGAATCAAGCGTTAAAGCCGCAAGGGTATTTGTGCTTTTCGACGTTTGGCCCTCAAAACTTGACTGAAATTAAGCAATTAACAGGTCAAGGCTTACATTATTTGAGTATGGATGCGTTACAACAACAGCTTAAACAGCAGGGCTTTGAAGTATTACACTGTTCAGAGCAGTTTGAATCATTAAGTTTTGAACATCCCAAACAGATTTTGCAGCATTTAAAAGCCACAGGTGTCACGGGTACAGCACAAGGGCAGCGTTGGAACAAAACGACTTTAACCGAATTTTATCGGGGCTATGAACAGTTTAGTCAGCAGCATAGCTCACAGCAAAAAAGTTATACGCTCACGTATCATCCTATTTATTGTCTTGCACGGAGAATGCCATGACAGCTCAAGTCTATTTTGTGAGTGGTATTGATACAGGGATTGGCAAAACCTATGCCACAGGTTATTTGGCCAAGACCATGAATGAACAGGGTATTCAGACCATTACCCAAAAGCTGATTCAAACGGGCAATCAAGACGTTTCAGAAGATATTGAGCAGCATCGTAAAATTATGGGCAGTGAATGGTTGCCTGAAGATGATGACAAACTCACCATGCCTGAAATTTTTAGCTATCCTGCTTCACCGCATTTGGCTACACAAATTGATGGTCGTGAAATTGACTTTGCTAAAATTGAGGCTGCGACTGCGCAACTGGCGGCAAAGTATGATGCAGTATTATTAGAAGGTGCGGGCGGGCTCATGGTGCCGCTGACCACAGACCTACTCACCATCGACTATATTGAGCAAAAACAATATCCTGTTATTTTGGTGAGTTCTGGGCGTTTGGGCAGTATTAACCACACTTTGCTCAGTTTGGAAGCTTTAAAAACACGTGGTTTGAATTTACATGCATTGGCATATAATTTGAACGATGAATCACAAGACCCTTTAATTTCGCAGGATACTGCCAAATATTTAAAAAATTATTTGTCAAAAAGCTTTCCAAAAGCACAGTGGATTGAAATTCCTGTATTGCCAAATATTTAATTTTTATTATTTTTTGTCCAACCAATTTGCCCAATAAAAAAGCCACACATGAACGTGTGGCTTTTTATCAATTTGGCGTATTTCAGCTTTTAGAATTTTTTAAAGCTTTTATTGCCAAACGGTTTGCGTGGTGCATTTTCGTCACGACGTTCACGGTTGCCGTAGCTGTTGCCATCCTGACGTGGTTCACGGTTGCTGTAGCTGTTACCATCCTGACGTGGTTCGCGGTTGCCATAGCTGTTACCGTCTTGGCGACGCTCACGGTTGCCATAGCTATTGCCGTCTTGGCGACGTTCGCGGTTGCCATAGCTGTTACCATCTTGACGACGCTCACGGTTGCCGTAACTGTTACCGTCTTGGCGTGGTTCGCGGTTGCCGTAACTGTTACCGTCTTGGCGTGGTTCGCGGTTGCCGTAACTGTTACCGTCCTGACGACGTTCACGCGGTGCAAAACCTGTGTTTTGTGCAGCTTCTTCGGTGTCACGACGTTGCTGACGCAAGAAACCACCACGACGTGCTGCCAATGGTTTTTCTTGCATACGCTCATTGCGACGTTTTGCCATGCCGTACAAACCTGTGCCTTGACGTGGTTTTAATTCAACTGCTTTGGCAAGGTTGTCGATGTCATTTTTATCCAATTCCATCCAGCGACCTGTACGCAATTCACGCGGTAAAATTACCGTGCCGTAACGGGTACGCAATAGACGGCTGACTTTCAGACCTTGTGATTCAAAAATACGACGAACTTCGCGGTTACGACCTTCTTTTACCACCACTTGATACCAGCGGTTAATACCATCACCGCCAATTTCAGAGAAAGATTCAAACTTGGCAGGGCCATCATCTAGCACTACGCCGCGCAGCATGTTGTTTTTCAGTTGTGGTGTCACTTCACCCATCACACGAACTGCATATTCACGTTCAATTTCGTTCGATGGGTGCATTAAACGGTTGGCTAATTCACCATCGTTGGTGAATAGCAATAAACCTGTCGAGTTAATGTCCAGACGACCAACCATTACCCAACGATCATTGGCAATTGCAGGCAGGTTATCAAATACAGTTGGGCGCTGTTCTGGGTCGTTGCGTGAGCAAATTTCGCCTTCTGGTTTGTAGTAAATCAGAACGCGACGACGAATTTCATCTTCAATTTGGAACTGAACTTTACGACCATCGATGCGAAGCTCATCACCTGGTTCGATACGTTCACCCACTTGGGCAACTTGGCCGTTGACACTCACACGACCAGCGGCAATGACTTCTTCCATATAACGGCGAGAACCCAAGCCTACTCGTGCGAGTACCTTTTGCAACTTTTCACTCATGACAGCATAACCTTAGAAATGATCATCAACAGTTTACCTATTCAAGACACAGACGCAGATGCATCGAGTGCCATGAAAGCTTCCTTGGCATCCTGTAGGGGAGGCAATTGACTTAAGGAATTCAAGCCAAACGCATTTAAAAATTGAGGCGTTGTAACCAACAACGCAGGTCTTCCTGGGAGTTCTCGGAAACCTGATTCTTTAATCCAGTTCCAATCAAACAATGTGCGTAAAATTTGACTATTGTTTGATACTCCGCGAATTTGTTCAATATCTGCACGGGTCACAGGTTGGTGGTAGGCAATCACCGCCAGTATTTCTAGCAGTGAGGGCGAAAGTCGGGTCGGACGTTCAGGCCACACCTGTGTAATAATTGTACGATACTTTGCCCGCACCTGAAAACGGAAACCTTGTGCGGTTTCGATCAGTTCAATCGAGCGACCATGTTGTAACATGGCCAATTGTTGTAAAAACTGGCGTAATTGCGCTTTGCTATATTTATCTTGAAAAGCTTCTTTCAGACGCGCTAAAGACACAGCACTGTCACTGGCAAAAATAATTGCTTCGAGTTGCATCAGCACTTCATGCTGTTGTTCGCCTTCAGACAAGCTCGAAATTATGGGTTCTGGATTCATGCCTGCGCCCCTTGAATGCTCAATGGTGCTTCAATCCCACTGCTGATAATGCACACTTTTTGCTGGCGAGTCAGTTCTAAAATCGCCATAAAGGTCACAACCATGCCCATGCGTCCCTGACTTGGTTTTAGCAACGCATCAAAACTCAGTACTTCACCCGATGCGAGTTTGGCTTCAATAAATGCAATCCGTTCTTCAAGTAAAACAGGTTCTTGCAAAATTTGATGGGTGACAGGTTCAGGACGATTAAAAATGCAGAACAAGGCATCACGTAATTGATCGGCTGCATAGCCGACATTATTGACTGCGGTATGCCCTAAGCTAACATTGGTAGCAAAAGTATCGCGTTCTAAAACAGGCATTTGCCCCAAGCGTTCAGCTGCTTGTTTGACTCTTAAATAGGTTTCTAAACGGTCAATCAGCTCTTGTTTTGGGTCTTTTTCAATGCTGCTGATACTGGCAGGTTTAGGCAACAATAGGCGGGATTTTAAATCGGCCAGTAATGCCGCCATCACCATATAATCGGCAGTCAGTTCAATATTTAGCGATTTCATGGCATCCATATACGACAGATATTGCGATGCAATCGGGGCAATATCTAACTGAAGTAAATCGAAGCCATTTTTTTGAATCAGGTAAATTAAAAAGTCGAGTGGTCCTTCGAAATGCTCTAACAGAATTTCAAATGCTGCAGGAGGAATATACAAATCCTCAGGAATCGACTCTTGCCACTCATCTAACACACGAATGTGTTGGGCAGGTTCCATCGCATTGTGGAGGGATTGATTCATTACAGTGTTGGGCCACGCGAATTTTCAAAAGCATGCAAATGCTATTTCCGCTTCAGATAAGAAGGAGATGGAGAAATAGCTCAGAATTAATAGCGGTTAGTCTAAAGGATATCGTGATTGAAATAAATCTGTTCTACGACCAAATATCAAAAAAAGCCTAAAATAAATCGGGATTGAGGGAGATTTAAGGCAAGTTGTAAAAATTAACTCATTCAATCTTTAAGTATTTATTTCTGTTTTATTCTGTAATGCGTATTCAATCATTGCCATGCAGCTGTCTTGTAAACACAGATTACGAGTTTGCGATTGCGCTAAAAGTGCTTTACATAGTGCTGCATCTAAAAAGTAAGTATAAGAATCGGGAGGTTCAGGTATTGTTGCTGTGAATGCAGTTTGGGAACACACGATTGCATCGGAATCTAGCGTCCACGGACGTTGCACATAAATGTGCATCTCATCCGAAAACTGCTGCAAATTTAACAATACCTGAAATAAAGTCATGGGTTTAATTCGTGCAAGTAAGGCTTTTAAACCGTAGTGCTGTCAATCGCTTTGCAGGTGGTGAATGCTTATTCAAAAGCACTCACATCTCCCACACCACGACGCACAATTTGCGGGTTGTCGCCCGATAAATCAATAATACTGGTGGTGCTAAGTGTGCCTAAGCCACCATCAATCAGTACATCAATACGTTTGTTGAGTTGTAGATCAATCTCGTATGGATCATCTAAAGGGTCTTCTTGCCCCGGTAAAATCAGGGTGCTGGTCAGTAAAGGTTCGCCTAATTCTTTAAGCAGCATGCGACAAATGGGGTTGCTTGGAATACGCAAACCAATGGTTTTTTTATTGGGATGCATCAAGCGACGCGGAACTTCACTGGTCGCAGGTAAAATAAATGTGGTGACCGCAGGCGTATTGTTTTTCAGCAGACGATACATGGCATTGTCCACTTTGGCGTAGGTGGCAATATCCGATAAATCGGCACAAATAATGGCGTATTGGTGTTTTGCGCCTAAACCACGAATTTGTGAAATGCGCTCCATCGCGTTTTTATTACCAATTTGGCAACCAATCGCATAAGCAGCATCGGTTGGATAGACCACCACATCGCCTGCGCGTATGCGTTCAACCGCTTGGCTGATTAGACGCGGCTGTGGATTTTCAGGATGTACTCTTAAATGCAACATATGAATTCCTCAGTAGCGTAAATGTGACGTTAGGCTCATTATGAAAGGGGATTGATGTCACTTGCAATCATTGCCTTGTGCTTTATTACATTTAATCCAAATTTTTTCGTTCAAACTCTGCAATTTGTAATGTTTTGCCACCTCGGGTGCAGTAACAAATACATTCAATAAAGCGTTTTGCATCGCGTGGTAATTTGGCTTCTCCGTTAAAATAACGCTGCACTTGGGCAAAGACATTGTCTTTAAATGTGCGGCCATCTCCACCTTCACCGGTCAGGTTATCTAAAGATACACGGAATTTTCGTCCAAACGCTTGAGCAAACAGCCATTCAATGGCTTGAGGTTTAATTTCAACCTGTTCAAATAAGGCTTGTTGTTCCTGAGTACGACCATCGGGAGCATACCAATAGCCTAAGTCTGGCAGTAAACGTCGTTGTTCGCCTGCGATGCTCCAATGGCTAATTTCATGTAAAGCGCTATTAAAGAAACCATGTGCAAATTGAATACGTGCAGGCTGTGTTGCCGTGGCAGGAAAGTACTCAGGTTCAAAATCACCTTTGACCAAGTTCACATTTAGGTGGGAAAACCAGTGATTAAAGTGTAAGATGAGCCAGTCCACCTGTTCCGTTTCTGTATTGAGTTTTGCCCAGTCCGAGAGTTGCACTTGGGGGTGCGAAGTGTCAGAATTGGTGGTTGGAAGTGTGCTCACAAGTGATGAAAAATTCACTTCTGTTTGCGGCTGCAACAGATGCATGACTGTGTTACCCAAAATTGGTCTGTCTAAATAAGTACAAAATTGTATCTTAATCTTTGACAGAGTACTGATGAATTTGTAGAATTGCCGCCTTAATTATGTCAGCAAATACCTTTCCGGCACAGATTGAGCCGTTTAAATGGGCTGAACAGGGCTTTACATGGTCAGGTAACCTGCCATTGTCTCGCTTTGCTCGTATCGCCCGTGAAGCTGTTGGATCAATTGATGATCAATTGGTTAACATAGACTGTAAGCTATCAATGGATGCGTATCATCGCATTGTATGGCTAGATGGTCATATTGAAACGAGAGTTCCAATGGAATGCCAACGCTGCTTGGGTTCTGTAGAAATAGACCTCGTTTCAGATTTTCATCTAGCTCTTGTGGATGATGAGTCACTGATAGAGCGCTTGGATGAGGATGCTGATTTCATTGTATTAGGTGAAAGTGAAGCCACCACCAAAGGCGATTATGATTCGCCTGCGACGGCTAATTTACTGTCACTTATAGAAGATGAATTGTTATTGTTGTTGCCTTTATCTCCTAAGCATGACGCTTGCGAG
This sequence comes from Acinetobacter sp. YH12205, assembly GCF_013418125.1. Taxonomy (NCBI): domain Bacteria; kingdom Pseudomonadati; phylum Pseudomonadota; class Gammaproteobacteria; order Moraxellales; family Moraxellaceae; genus Acinetobacter; species Acinetobacter sp. YH12205. The sequence goes on from NZ_VPCQ01000004.1 coordinate 83,251, forward strand.
CATAAGCATCAACCTGCCATTCAGAACATTGCCGAAGAAAAACGTGATAATCCGTTTGATGTTTTGGCAAGTTTGAAAGGTAAACTTAACTGAAAATTATGTTATAATTTTTAGTTAAGACAACTCAATTTGTTCTGATCCATTTTTTCGATCTTTGTAAGGAGCCATCATGGCCGTTCAGCAAAACCGTAAAAGTCGCTCTCGCCGTGACATGCGCCGTTCACATGACGCTTTAACCGAGAATGCATTAACTGTAGACCAAGCTACTGGTGAAACTCATCGTCGTCACCACGTAACTAAAGATGGTTTCTACCGTGGTCGTCAATTATTCGCTAAAGCAGATGCTGAATAATTGGTGATGTATTAAGCGTCAAGCTTAGTAGAAAAAATGGGAGCGTAAGCTCCCTTTTTTTGTGCCCGATTTTTGTTGTATTTGGCAATTACTAAAAACAAAATTAAGTGTTAAATTTCCGCTCCATAACTGAGCTTACATGAGAAGGTGTGGGTTGTAGCTGCAAAAAACTACAATTTGTGCATCTTAATTAAAGGATTTTTTATGTCTGCTAAACGACTCGAGCAAGCAGCTCAAGCCACTAAAACTGCATTTGTCTTTCCTGGTCAAGGCTCACAAAAAGCCGGTATGTTGGCTGAGCTTGCAGAACAGTTTAGCGGTGTGCGCGAAACATTTGCAGAAGCCTCTGAAGCGATTGGCTTTGACTTATGGCACATTGCACAAAGTGGTGAAGGTTTAGACCAAACAGAATTTACTCAGCCTGTATTACTCACTGCAAGTATCGCTTTATGGCGTGTGTGGTTAGAGTTGGGTGGTGTTGCACCAAAATATTTGGCAGGACACTCATTGGGCGAATACAGCGCATTAGTAGCTGCAGGCAGCTTGAGCTTGGGCGATGCCGTTAAACTGGTAAACTTGCGCGGCAAATTAATGCAAAACGCTGTGCCACAAGGTCAGGGCGCAATGGCTGCCATTTTAGGCCTTGAAGATGCCAAAGTGCTTGAGCTATGTGAACAAGTGAATGTGCAAGGTCGTGGCTCGGTAGAAGCAGCCAACTACAATGCACAAGGGCAAGTGGTTATTGCAGGCGATAAAACTTTAGTCGAAGCAGTAATGGCATTGGCCAAAGAAAATGGCGGTAAAGCCATTGCCCTGCCTGTATCTGTACCTTCACACTGTTCATTGATGAAACCTGCTGCCGAACAGTTTGCACAAGCTTTGGAACAAACTGCCATTGAGCTACCGCGTATTCCTGTAATACAAAATGTCAACGCTGGAATCGCGGCAGATGTTGCGCAATTAGGTCAGGCACTCACTGCGCAATTGTACCAATCGGTGCAGTGGACACAAACCATGCAATACCTACAAGATCAGGGTATTGAATATATCGTGGAATGTGGCCCAGGCAACGTATTGGCGAATCTTGCGAAGCGTTTACCGAATATCGAAAAAGCATTCCCACTCGACACACAAAGTCGTATGGAAGATGCACTAAATGCCATTTTAGTGGCAGAAGGGAAAATTGCATGACACAAGAACGTAAAGTTGCATTAGTCACAGGTGCAAGCCGAGGGATTGGTGCAGCCATCGCTCAGCAACTCATTCAAGACGGTTTTTTTGTGGTAGGTACTGCCACTTCTGAAGCGGGCGCAGAAAAATTATCGGCAAGTTTTGCAGAAAACGGTGCAGGTAAAGTATTGGATGTCCGTGATGGTGCAGCCATTGATGCATTGGTTTCTGAAATTGAACAAAGCTATGGTTCAGTTTTGGTTTTAGTTAACAATGCGGGCATTACCAAAGATAATTTGTTACTGCGTATGTCAGAAGATGATTGGGATGACATTCTCAACATTCACTTAAAGGCAGTTTACCGTTTATCTAAACGTGTCTTGAAGGGCATGACCAAAGCACGTTTTGGACGCATTATTAATATTAGTTCTGTGGTAGCACATTTTGCGAACCCAGGACAAGCGAACTATTCTGCGGCAAAAGCCGGTATTGAAGCATTCAGCCGTAGCCTTGCCAAAGAAATGGGCAGTCGTCAAATTACAGTAAACTCGGTTGCTCCGGGCTTTATTGCAACTGAAATGACAGATCAGCTAAGTGAAGAAATTCGCAAAAAAATGAGTGAGCAAGTGGCATTAAACCGTTTAGGTGATCCACAAGATATCGCAAATGCAGTGAGTTTCTTGGCTTCTGACAAAGCTGGTTACATCACTGGTACAGTGTTACACGTAAATGGTGGTTTATACATGAGCTAAGCTCAAGTATAAACTTTCAAAATTTTATAGATTCAATTAAACTAACGGCATTAAAAACGCCACAAGCAATGAGGAGAATTCCTGTGAGCGATATCGAACAACGCGTTAAACAAGCGGTTGCAGAACAACTTGGTCTTAAAGCTGAAGAAATCAAAAACGAAGCATCTTTTATGGATGACTTAGGTGCTGACTCTTTAGACTTAGTAGAGCTTGTAATGTCTTTCGAAAACGATTTTGACATCACAATCCCAGACGAAGATTCTAACGAAATCACAACAGTTCAATCAGCAATCGACTACGTAACTAAAAAACTTGGTTAATTGTTGATTTCAGCTCTGCTGAAATGAAAGCCACCGCAAGGTGGCTTTTTTATGCGCTGTCGTTTTTACAATCGAATATGAAAAAGGCGCATTTTGTTAAATGTGTGATGTAGCTTACATTTTGTTACCAGGCTAGTGTCTAATCACAACCGAAGTCGCTTATTTTTTTAGTTATAAATGAATGAGAACAGAAACGTGCTTATGTAAGTGAGCGACGCTTTATAAACAGCAGAAAAAAATAGGAGTACCTCATGGGTCTTTTTGATTTTGTAAAAGGGATTGGTAAGAAAAATACAGCACCTGCAGAGCCACAAGCTGCACCAAGCACACCTGCAGAACCATCAGCACAAGAAATTGCCAATAAACTTTTGGGGCATGTGAAAAGTTTAGGCTTACCTGTGACAGGTTTATCGGTGAGTTATAACGCAACTACTGACTTAGCGACAGTGCGTGGACAGGTCAACAGTCAGGCAGACCGTGAAAAAATTATTCTTGCAGTGGGTAATATTGACCATGTTGCACAAGTAGATGATCAACTCACAGTTGCAACCCCAGAACCAGAAAGCAAGTTCTATACAGTAAAATCAGGCGATACCTTATCTAAAATTTCTAAAGAATTTTATGGGGATGCCAACCAATACAACAAAATCTTTGAAGCTAACCGTCCATTACTAAAAAATGCCGATGACATTTTCCCAGGACAGGTGTTGCGTATTCCTGCATAAATGTGAGCAGCCTGAATAAAGGCGCGTGATGCGCCTTTATTTATTTTGTTTTTTGTCGTTTTTGGGCTGTTGGATTATTGTCCTATTCTCATAATGAACAAAAGAAGTAAAAAAACGGCATTGTTGTATAAATATTTTGTAAGATAACGATTTTTAAAGGTTTATGGAAATTTTAAAAATAAATAAATTAAAAAAATCAAATTGTTAGGTATTTGCACAACCTAGCCATTAAATACTCGATCGTATCTTTAAAAAAACCGCCATGAATGGCGGTTTTCTCAATGACAACTCATGTGTCTCACAACGATATTTTATGTGTCGCGATATTACCAGCTCAATGCACCGCCAGTCTGGTAATCGGTCACACGCGTTTCAAAGAAGTTCTTCTCTTTACGCAAGTCCATCATTTCAGACATCCATTGGAACGGGTTGTTTACGCCAACAAACTGTTCAGGTAAACCGAGCTGACTTAAACGACGGTTACAGATGAATTTCAAATATTCTTCCATCATACCTGCGTTCATGCCCAATACACCACGTGGCATAGTGTCACGTGCATATTCAATTTCAAGCATCGTGCCTTCAAGAATCATTTGAATCACTTCTTGCTGGAATTCTGCAGTCCACAAGTGCGGGTTCTCAATCTTGATTTGGTTAATCATGTCGATACCAAAGTTCAAGTGCATAGATTCATCACGTAAAATGTACTGGAATTGCTCTGCAACACCGTTCATTTTGTTACGACGACCCATCGACAAGATTTGGCTGAAACCGCAGTAGAAGAAAATACCTTCAAGTACACAATAGAATGCGATTAAGTTGCGCAGCAAAATTTGGTCGTTTTCAGGTGTACCTGTTTTGAAAGTAGGATCGCTTAAAGATTGCGTGTACTTCAAGCCCCATGCTGCTTTACGCGCAACCGATGGTACCTCGCGGTACATATTGAAGACTTCACCTTCATCCATACCTAACGATTCGATGCAGTACTGGTAAGCGTGAGTGTGAATCGCTTCTTCAAAGGCTTGACGCAAAATGTACTGGCGGCATTCAGGGTTGGTAATGTGGCGATAAATAGCCAATACCAAGTTATTAGCAACCAATGAGTCTGCAGTAGAGAAGAAACCAAGTGAACGCATTACAATGGTGCGCTCATCTTCAGTTAAACCATTTTCAGACTTCCACAATGCGATGTCGTGGTTCATGTTGACTTCTTGTGGCATCCAGTGGTTTGCACAACCATCTAGATATTTTTGCCATGCCCATTCGTATTTGAACGGTACAAGCTGGTTTAAGTCTGCACGACAGTTGATCATGGCTTTATCATCAACCTGTACGCGCGATGCACCCATTTCCAGTTCTTCAAGACCAGGTGCAACGTCCAATTGATCTAGAGCGTTAGATGCTCTTGCCAACGGATCGGTTGAATCTGTTGCTCCACTTCTAGGGGCTGTAGCGGGTTGTGCAGCTGCCACAGTCTTCTGTGGTTGCTCTGCATGAGATACCATCTGCGTATCATGCGCTTTTTGCGGTTCGACGGGCGCAGACTTGTGTTCAGGAGCAGCCGGTTTTTGCGAATCATCTTCGAAATCGTCCCAACTTAGGATAGACATATCAATTCTCTCTTCGTTGCTTTATATCTTTTATGGACATCCAGCTACGCTGAGATGTCTTAATATACGCTTAATTTGTGAAAGCAAAATTAAGTTTTGCTCATCTTGGTCTGAAAAATGTACATTCCGACCAATTTGCTCACGACTTATTTTGCTTTCGTTGTTGTTTTGCCGCTTGTACCCAAAAGTAAGCAATCGGTGCGTAAAACAACACTACAAAGGAAACCAGCAAGACCGCGAGTCCTAACATATAGTTGTGGGTCATGTGTGGCATGGTGATTTCCTTGGTTATTCAACTGGATTGGTTGCCCTAAGTTTTAAGACAACCAAAAAACCTTATAAATTAAAAGTTGAACTCAATAATTTTGTTACTAACTCATTCTCTAACAGAATATTAATCGCTAGCAAAAGGCTTGATGTTGCTTCTACTAAATTTGCACAACTGTTTAAAATATCAGCTAAAGCTAGTAAAAATGTAATGATTAATAAGCTCACGATAGCTCCATTTATATTGTAAGAAGCTACTTTCATGGCGATGTGCTAGTAAAAACATCTACTAGAGTCACATTATTTGCCACGTAGGTAGCTAATAATGTTTTCTGACTTCTAGTTATTTATTTTACTGACAAGCCTCACAATCAGGATTATCAATACTACATGCCATTGGCACTGGTGCTGCTTGAGCAAAATCTTCATCAACAGCTGCAGACGCTTCTGGTGTAACGGCTGCCACAGGGGCTGCTGTTACTGTTGCAGGTTTTACTGCGTTCAATGCGCCCGTGTTAATGGTCGATTTCTCTGCAGACGTTGCACCCAATGCACGTAGGTAATAAGTCGTTTTCAGACCACGTAACCATGCCATTTTATAAGTCAGGTCAAGTTTCTTACCGTTTGCACCTGCAATATACAAGTTCAACGATTGCGCCTGATCAATCCATTTTTGACGACGTGATGCTGCATCTACAATCCAGCGTGGTTCAACTTCAAACGCAGTCGCAAAAATCGCTTTCAATTCTTCAGGAATACGTGAAATTTTTTGTACTGAACCTTCAAAGTGTTTCAGGTCATTCACCATTACAGAATCCCACAAATCACGCGCTTTCAATGCACGAACGAGGTAAGGATTGATTACTGTAAATTCACCAGACAAGTTCGACTTCACATATAAGTTTTGGAATGTCGGCTCAATAGACTGAGAAACGCCACAAATATTTGAAATGGTTGCAGTCGGTGCAATCGCCATCACGTTTGAATTACGCATACCGTCTTTTTGAACTTTGGCACGTAAGCTGTCCCAATCCAAACGCTGTGTACGGTCTACTTCAAACATACGTTCTGGACGTGATTTCGCCACAATATCTAAAGAGTCAATTGGTAAGATGCCTTGATCCCACAATGAACCTTTAAATGTTTCGTAAGTACCACGCTCAACCGCCAAGTCGCTAGACGTTTGAATCGCGTAGTAGCTGATCACTTCCATAGATTCATCGGCAAATTCAACTGCAGCGTCTGAACCATAAGCCAAGTTCATTTCATAAAGTGCATCTTGGAAGCCCATGATGCCCATACCTACAGGACGATGTTTCAAGTTTGAATTGCGTGCTTGCGGCACTGCGTAGTAGTTAATGTCGATGACGTTATCGAGCATACGCACTGCAGTTTTAATAGTACGTGCCAATTTCTCACGGTCTAACACACCACCTTGAACGTGTTGCACAAGGTTGATAGAACCCAAGTTACAAACCGCGATTTCATCTTGGTTAGTATTGAGGGTAATTTCAGTACACAAGTTAGATGAGTGCACTACGCCAACGTGTTGTTGCGGTGAACGTAGGTTACATACGTCTTTGAATGTGATCCACGGGTGACCTGTTTCAAACAACATTGACAACATTTTGCGCCATAAGTCCTTCGCACGAAGTTTTTTATGCAGCATGTTAGTTTCTTTGGCAATGCTTTCGTAGTACGCATAACGCTCGGCAAAAGCTTCGCCCGTCAAATCGTGTAAATCTGGTGTTTCAGATGGCGTGAACAGTGTCCATTCTGCATCTTCAAAGACGCGTTGCATGAACAAGTCAGGTACCCAGTTGGCTGTGTTCATATCATGGGTACGACGACGGTCATCCCCTGTGTTTTTACGCAGCTCTAGGAATTCTTCGATGTCTAAGTGCCAAGTTTCTAAGTACGCACATACCGCACCTTTACGCTTACCACCTTGGTTGACCGCAACAGCTGTATCGTTAGCAACTTTAAGGAACGGAACAACACCTTGAGATTTACCGTTTGTTCCTTTGATGTATGAGTTCAAAGCACGTACTGGCGTCCAGTCATTGCCTAAACCACCTGCCCATTTAGACAGCATTGCGTTGTCACGCATTGCACCATAAATGTTGTAAAGGTCATCGGAAATTGTAGTTAAGTAACAGCTTGATAACTGTGGACGTAGCGTACCTGAGTTAAACAGGGTAGGCGTAGAAGCCATGTAGTCGAAGCTAGACAATAAGTTATAGAACTCGATTGCACGTGCTTCACGGTCATCTTCATTAAGCGCCAGACCCATTGACACACGCATAAAGAACAATTGTGGAAGTTCAAAGCGTACGCCATCTGAGTGAATGAAATAACGGTCAAATAAAGTTTGCAGACCTAAATAGGTAAACTGGTTTGAGCGTTCAGGCTGAATCGCTGCAGCAAGTTTGGCAAGGTCAAACTCAAGTAAGTCTGCAGAAAGCAAATCAAGTTCTACACCTTTTTTCAGGAAAGTTTCTAATGCTTCGCCTTCAGGTGTATCTGTTGCCAAACCTAAAAATTCTAAGCCTGTTGCTACCAAGTCATTACGCAATAAACGCGCAGTCACATAGGTATAGTTCGGCTCTTGCTCAATACGGGTACGAGTCGCCATCATCATGGTGGTTGAGATGTCAGACTCTTTTACACCGTTGTAGAGGTTTTTCACGGTTTCATCAATGATGGCATCTACATCAATGCCTTCTAAACCTTCTGCCGCTTTATTCACGGTTGCTTTTAACGCACCTAAATCTAGTGGTTTAAGCTGACCGTTTGCATCAGTCACTTGTAAAGTTGGGTGATGGTTTTCACCTGCTTGCTTACGCGCTTCTGAGCGTTGTTCACGGTAGATGACATAAGCACGAGCAACTTTTTGCTCGCCTGTACGCATGAGCGCAAGTTCAACTTGGTCTTGAATTTCTTCAATGTGAATAGTTCCGCCAGACGGTAAACGGCGGTTGAATGTGTTCAACACCATTTCAGTCAGTTGTTCGATCCGATCATGAATGCGGCTTGAATCGGCGCTTTGTTGACCTTCTACAGCCAAAAACGCTTTGCCAATTGCAACTGCAATTTTTTCAGCATCAAAAGCGGCAACATCACCAGTGCGTTTAATCACTTGTAATTGACCAGGGGTTGAGGTGATTACGCTCATGTCAGCATAGCTCCATTGTCATCTATTGTTATGTTTATGGACCATTAAACTGGGCAAAACTTAGGCCGCAGTGATTGAGGGATAAACACAAGACTTAGTGGTTTAAAATTGAATTGAACACAAGATACGGGAAAATTGAGGGTAGATCAATATTGACTTTTTCTTTTAAATTTTGACTATTTTAGGATTCAAATTTATCTCAAAAATACCGAATTTTGTCCTTTCGGCTATAAGCCTTATCAGACAAGGGCATAGCATAGCAAAGCTCGGAAAAACTGCTTATAGATAACCTTGTGGATAACTTGAAAAGTTAGGAGATAATTTTTCCAAAGGCGGCAAAGGCTTGATCTAGTGCAAAAAATACCCATTTTGTAACTTTATGTTTCTTAAATCTGTTTAAAAATCACCAAAACTAGAAAAGTGCTATAAATTCAATGCTTAATAAAAATATAACAAAATAATACGCAGATGTATCAGTTTGGTGAACAGTATCTTGTTTACAATGTAAACGTGTGTATATTGCAAATTATATCAAGACCTATCTCTCAGATTTTAAAAGGATAGGTCGAATCCAATAAAGGGACAGGTTATGAGTCAAGAAGAAAAGTTACCAAAAATTTTAATTGTTGAAGATGATGAACGCCTTGCACGACTTACGCAGGAATACTTAATTCGCAATGGTTTGGAAGTTGGGGTAGAACCAGATGGCAACCGTGCGATTCGCCGTATTATTGCCGAGCAACCTGATCTTGTGGTGCTCGATGTGATGTTACCAGGTGCCGATGGTTTAACCATTTGTCGTGAAGTTCGTCCACATTATCATCAACCAATTTTAATGCTGACTGCGCGTACTGAAGATATGGATCAGGTGCTAGGTCTGGAAATGGGTGCAGATGACTATGTTGCAAAACCTGTGCAGCCGCGTGTGTTGTTGGCGCGTATTCGTGCTTTATTGCGCCGTACCGACAAAGTGACTGAAGATGAAGTGGCACAGCGCATTGAATTTGATGATTTAGTGATTGATAACGGTGGTCGTTCTGTAACTTTAAATGGTGAATTGGTTGATTTCACCAGCGCAGAATATGACTTGTTATGGTTATTGGCTTCAAATGCAGGGCGTATTTTATCTCGTGAAGATATTTTTGAGCGTCTACGCGGCATTGAATATGATGGTCAAGACCGTTCAATTGACGTGCGTATTTCACGTATTCGTCCAAAAATTGGCGATGATCCTGAAAATCCAAAACGTATTAAAACTGTGCGCAGTAAAGGTTATTTGTTCGTTAAAGAAACCAACGGCATGTAATACGCTTTTTTCTGAGTCAAATACTGGCTCACATATAAAATAAGTCACATAGGACGGATTTTGTGCTTAAACACAGTATATTCTTGCGCATATATGCAGGATTGGTGATCTTAGTTGCAGTAGTTGCCATTTTGGCGTACTTATTGGTGCAAATCATCAACTATCAGCGTGCGCAAGAATATCGTGAGTCTTTAACTGATGGTATGGCTTATATTATTAGTGAAGGGATTGCACGACAGCAAAACGAACAGCAAAAGAAAGACTGGATTTCTGATGCATCCGATTTGCTGGAATTGCCCATCTACTATGTGCAGGCAGACAAAGTAGATTTGTCGCGCGCAGAGCTTAGACGGATTAAAGAACGTAAAGCGGCTGTGCGCTATAATGCCGAAAATATGATTGCCTATATTATTTTGGGTATGAAAGATGATCCAAATCATTATTTATATATCAAGGCAGATAAAATTACAGAACGGCAAATGAAAGCTTTGCCGATTTTTGTTTTAGATTATTTGGTGTATTACCCGGGTCAGGAAAAAGAATATCTAGCCAAAATTCAGCAGCACTTTTCTTATCCGGTCAATATTAAAAATATTCAGGAACTGCCACTCGATTCTGAACAGATTGGGCGTTTAAGACTCGATCACAGCATTATTTTATATCGTGACAATGCCACCGTGCGTGGTACAACCATCTCGATTGTGTCACCGATGCCAAATTCACCCTCAGAAGTCTTGGTTTTAGGGCCTGTGCCGTTATTTAACTGGATGCCATTCCAGTTGGCAGCAGGCATTACCTTGCTCAGTATGTTTATGTTGAGCTTGGGGGTTTATGGTTTGATCTTGCCTATGCAACGTAAGATCCGCCAAGTGAACTATGCCTTAAACCGCACCAAATCGGGTGATTTAAACATGCGTTTGCCTGTAGATGGCACAGATGAAATGGCAAGTTTGGCATCTAGTTATAACAGCATGTCCGACCATATTCAGCGTTTGATTGAGGCGCAGCGTGAACTGATGCGCGCTGTATCGCATGAGCTGCGCACGCCTGTGGCACGTATTCGTTTTGGTATGGAAATGCTGGCAGAAGAAGATGATTACGAATATCGCTTACAGCAAGTCGAAATGATTGATAAAGATATTGAGGCTTTAAACACCTTGATTGATGAGATCATGACCTATGCCAAACTTGAACAGGGCATGCCATCTTTAGAAATTGAAAAGATCGTTTTGGTTGAAGTGCTAGAGCAGGTGGCTACGGAAACAGAAGCATTGAAAACCCAAAAAGATATTCAATTGCTTGCCCCACCTGTGACTTTGGAAGTGGAAGCTGAACGCCGTTACTTGCACCGTGTGGTACAGAACTTGGTGGGCAATGCAGTCCGTTACTGTGACCATAAAGTCTTGATCAGTGGCGGTATTAACGAACAAGGCATGGCCTATGTTTGTGTGGAAGATGATGGGCCGGGGATTCCCGAACAAGACCGAGAACGTGTATTTGAAGCCTTTGCTCGTTTAGATGACAGCCGCACCCGTGCTTCAGGTGGTTATGGTTTAGGTTTGTCTATTGTAAGCCGCATTGCTTATTGGTTTGGTGGCAAAATTGAAGTCGATCAGAGTCCGAACTTGGGTGGTGCACGTTTTATGATGGTTTGGCCTGCCAAACGGTTTAGTAAGGCAAGAAAAAAAGTCGCAGCAGAGAAAGAGAAAACTACAGATTCATTGACTTGATTTGAGTGTACTAAAACTTTTCTCAGACATAAAAACCAGTGCAGTTCAAGGCACTGGTTTTTTATCGCTTTTTTATCTCTATGCAGATCAATCTACAGCTTAGTGCGATTCTTTATATTGCTGATCGGCCTGTTCAAAACGGTCTGTCACTTCATGACTTGGCGCTTTACCCAATAAACTCACCACGACAATCGCAATCCAAGAACAGACAAAGCCCGGAATAATTTCATAAATACCCGTATCTGCCCAAAGGTTTTTCCAAAGAATGACCATAAGTGCGCCGACAACCATCCCCGCCAATGCACCATTTAAAGTCATGCGTTTCCAGAACAAAGACAAAATGATTAGTGGACCAAATGCTGCACCGAAGCCTGCCCAAGCATAAGAAACCAATCCCAAGACTTTTGATTCAGGATTACCCGCCATCCAAATAGCAAGCAGCGCAATCATGAGTACCATGCCGCGTCCGACCCACACCAATTCATTTTGTGAGGCATTTTTACGCAGGAACGATTTGTAAAAATCTTCGGTTAAAGTACTTGAACAGACCAAAAGTTGACAGCTTAGGGTACTCATCACAGCAGCTAAAATTGCAGCCAGTACCACACCTGCCACCCACGGATTAAACAGGATTTTGGTCAATTCCATAAATACTGTTTCAGGATTGGCATTGACCACACTTGCCAGTTCAGGATGTTGCTGGAAGTAGGCGATACCAAAAAAGCCCGCAGCCACAGCACCGCCTAAACATAAGGTCATCCATGTCATGCCAATACGACGTGCATTCGGAATAGACTTGACTGAATCAACTGCCATAAAACGCACTAAAATATGTGGCTGTCCAAAATAGCCTAAGCCCCATGCCATGAGGGAAATGATCGCGACCCAGCTTAAATCTCCGACTAAATTCAGCGCCTGCGGACGAGCCGCTTCTAAAGCAAGTGTGACTTGGCTTAGGTCAGAAAAGCTGAGTAGGGTAATGATAGGGGTCAGCAAGAGCGCAAAAATCATCAAGCCAGCCTGAATGGTGTCCGTCCAGCTGACTGCCAAGAAACCACCAATAAACACATAGCTGATGGTGGCAATAGCACTAATCCACAATGCAGTGCTATAAGGCAGATCAAACATACTTTCAAATAAGCGCGCACCTGCAACCATGCCCGAAGCACAATAAATCGCAAAGAAAATTAGAATTACGCAGGCAGATACAATCCTTAAAATTTTTCTTTGATCATTAAAACGGTTAGAAAAATAATCAGGCAAAGTCAGTGCATTGTGCTGTACTTCGGTGTGTACTCGTAAACGACCTGCCACCAAAAGCCAGTTTAGCCATGCGCCAATAATCAGACCAACGGCAATCCACATTTCAGACAAACCTGAAAGATAAATGGCACCGGGCAAGCCCATCAGCAACCAGCCACTCATATCGGATGCGCCTGCAGAAAGTGCAGTGACAAAACTGCCAAGACGACGACCACCTAAAATGTAGTCCGAGAAATTTCGAGTCGCGCGATAAGCCAATAAACCAATGACAATCATGGCGACAATATAAAACAGGAAAGTAATAATGGTGGGGTTGAGTGCGCTCATACAGTATCCATTTGGGTTTTGGACAGTCGACTAAAATACAGACCGCTGCTAGATGTGAGTCACTCAATTTGGTGAGTGCAGACATCTCATCTGCGGTGCTGATTTCATCAAGAAACGCGAAATTTAACCATACATTAAAAAATATTTCAGATTTTTTTCTGAATGGGCATAAAATAGGCAGCTTGAAAGCTGCCTATCATCTTGATGTTTATCTGATTTGCTTATGGATTATTGCGACCCATAACACCACGAATGGTATTCAGGACATCTGCAGGTAAGACCACAGTTTTGGCATTGTTGGATTTCGCCATATCTTGCATGGCTTTTACATATTGCTCACCCAATAAGTACGCCACAGGAATTTCTTTATCACCTACCGCAGAGCTGACCATTTCAATGGCACGTTGAGAAGATTCTGCCAATACAACTTGCGCTTCTGCATCACGACGTGAAGCTTCCAAACGACCATCGGCTTCTAAAATAGCCGCTTGTTTTTCACCATCGGCTTTGGTTACGGTAGCACGACGCTGACGTTCTGCTGCAGCTTGTTCTTCCATAGCTGCCTGCATGGTATGCGATGGTTTAATATCCTGAATTTCTACAGTTTTAAGGGTAATTCCCCAGTCTGAAATATCATCAGAAATGGCTGCTTTGAGTTTGGCTTTGATGTGATCGCGCGAAGACAAGGCATCATCCAAATCCATTTCACCCACAATAGAACGCAATGAGGTTTGAACAAGGTTTTGAATCGCCCAAGTATAGTTTTCAATGCCATACACTGCTTTTTCAGGAGTCGTGAGATTAATGTACGCTACCGCATTCATGAGCAGAACTGCGTTGTCACGGGTAATGACTTCCTGAGATGGAATATCTAATACAATATCTTTGGTGGTGACTTTATAGGCCACTTCATCGACATAAGGAATGACGAAGTTAAGTCCCGGTGCAAGTGTGGTGTGGTATTTACCCAGACGTTGCACAATCCACTTATAACCTTGCGGAACAATTCGCACGCCTTTAAAAATGGTAATTCCAACAAAGGCTAAAATCGCTAAAACAATAATAGATCCACCAGACATTTTAATTTCTCACTTTTTCGTTGTCATGTGCGCTGTGATGCGGCTGCACCACCAAATCATTACCCAAAATATCAATCACGCGAATACGATCTCCCACTTGCACAGGGCTTGCGGTGCGGCAGTTCCATTCGTCTGAACCAAGTACGGGCATCGGGAAACGGACTTTAATTTGATCATGTTCTAAGTTGGTTTGAATGACCATGCCAATTTGTCCAATAGTGGCTTCGCGTGACAAGCCTGCTTTGGTTTTATCGGTAGATAAGGGTTTGATAAATTTAAACCACGCCAAGGTACACAGTACCGACAAGATAATCCACATCACCAATTGGGTAGTGGTACCCATCATGGGGAACATCCAGTATAAAATACCGACCATGACTGCCCCAATGCCAAACCATAAAGCGGCAAACGCAGGCAAGACCAGTTCTGAAAGCATTAACAGAACGCCTAGTACAAACCAGTGCCAAGGTTCAAGAACGAATTCCATACATCTACTCGCGTATTTTTTACGATTGGTTAATTCTAATTGCTTAGAGAAACGCATCGACTTAAAAAGATGCGCTCTCATCACTTTAACAGATCAATAAGTTTATGAATATTAAAAAAATCACTGAATCCTAAAATTTCGGACGCGGTGCAGGTTTCAGCGCGGCAGGTGATTTTTTAAAGTTATTGATGGCTTGCAGAATTGCTTTGACCTGTAATTGTGCGGCTTTTTCACCTTCTAAAATGGTTTGGTTACTGGCTTTTAAATCTAGAGTACCAATATGTCCAACTTTAGGTTGAATCACAATATTGGCCTGCGCCAATTCCTGATTGATGCTTTGCTGCCCCATAATATTGAGGGTTTGATCGAGTAAGCCCCACATGCTGACAGGTTGATTGCCTGTCGGACGTGCAGAAATATCCACTGCAATGACTAAGTCGGCACCCATCGCTTTAGCCGTCTGTACGGGAATTGGGCTGACCAAGCCGCCATCCACATATTGTGTTCCGCCAATGGTGGCAGGTACAAAAACATTCGGAATACTGCAAGAGGCACGTACGGCTTGACCAGCATTGCCTTTAATAAAGTCGGCTTTACGTCCATTATCTAAACGTGTGGCAACGGCAGCAAAACGAATTGGAAATTTTTCAATCGGTTTATTGGCTACGTGTTGATTGACAAAGTCTTGTAACTTTTGACCTGCAATAAAACCCTGACGGTTTAAGGTTAAATCACGAATGTCGGATTCTTTAAAGGTTAGGGCAATATGTTGGAGCTGATAAGGACTTTTACCACTGGCGTATAAACTGCCGACAAAGCTGCCTGCACTGGTGCCTGTGACAATTTTTGGTTTAATCCCGTGAGACTCTAAAACTTTAATGACGCCAATATGTGCAAAACCTTTAGCACCACCGCCACCCAGCGCCAGTGCAATTACAGGTTCACGTGCTTGGATAGGTGTGGTGCTTGGCGGTGTTTTTGTTGTTTTGTCGCAGCCAGCCAAAGTTAGAGCTAGTACGCCCACTAAAGAATAACGAATCAGTTGCATATCAAATCTAAATTTAGATCAAAGAATATTGCGCCCATCTGAACAAAAAATAGAAACTTTGACTAGCCCTTTTTCAAAAGCTTTTGTAACGGTTTTGCCAACCAATGTGGATTTTTAGCCGAAAACTTGCCGTGATATTGCGTATAAATTGCATCTAAATCTTGAGCATAATCGCCCGTAGGATGAAACACGCCCAAAATATGAATGGTTTTGTGTGCATAATCAAAAGAGAACATCACAATTGGGATATTGGCGCCGTAGGCAATATGGTAAAAGCCACTGCGGATATTTTCGGCTTGTTTACGTGTGCCTTCGGGCGCCATACCAATCCAGATTTTTTCTTTTTTTCGTACAATCTCAATAATATCTTGGGTATGTCCTTGAGGAGAATGGCGCACCACAGGAATTACCCCAATCCAGTTTAAAAGTGGCTTGAGTGGGGTTTCAAATAAAGTGTGCTTACCAAAAATAGTAATTTGAATACCTAAACCGAGTAGGGCGGTAAAACCATGCCACGCATCAATATTTGACGTATGCGGTGAGATAATAGCAACTGCTTTGGGCAAGTTGGGAAATTCGCCCACCATTTGCCAGCCTTGCGCCAAAAAAATATTTTTAAATAAAGCACGACTGCTGGCTGTTCCACGTTGTGGAACTTGGTCGGGTAACTGTGGAAATTGCCGTGCACTGCGTGCAAAAGGATTGGTGATTTTCATGAATGCGATGTCATCCTGACGTGCGTGATTAACAACAATAAATACCCAATATCATGACGCATGAATCTAAATCTATTCAAGATATTAGACTTTCGCTTTGTCTGATTCATTGGCAAAATAGTCGAAATCTGAATGTGAAAGTGATGAAAAATAACAATCCATTATTCAAAATTTTAGTGTAGTACTGCGTTTTTTTGATCTTTTGCCCATATCTAAATTGAGATGCTATGCCCAATTTGCGCCAAACTTATTTGTTGTTATTTTCTCTGTATTGGGCGCAGGGCTTGCCTGTTGGTTTTATGACCCATGCCTTGCCTGTGATTTTACGTGCGCAAGGTGTGTCTTTGGCACATATTGGCGGTTTCGGTTTGTTAATGCTGCCATGGTCAATCAAAGTGTTTTGGGCACCTTTGGTGGATCGCTTTGGACATTCATATTTTGGGCATTATCGTAGCTGGATTTTGCCGTGCCAGTGGCTGAGTGTTTTGGTGCTGATTGGGCTGTCCTTTTTACCGATTGAGTCCTTAAATCATCCTATATATTTGTGGGTGTTTTTTGTGGCTTTGCTCGGTATGAACTTGGTCGGTGCAACCCAAGATATTGCCACCGATGGTTTGGCGGTCAATATTTTACAAGCCAAACAGCAACATTGGGGTAATACCTTTCAGGTGGTTGGTTCACGACTGGGCTTTATTGTGGGTGGTGGTGCAATTCTGTGGGCATTGGATTGGCTAGATTGGCAAAAAACTTTCTTAATTTTAGCGGGATTGGTGTTTTTAAATACCTTGCCAATTTTAATGTTTAAAGAGCCACAACATGCTGCTAAACAAGTGCTTGTTCAAGCTCAAAGTAAAATGTCATTTCACGCACGTCTTGCTGCGATTCGTGAATATCTGCGCTATTTTGTGGAAACGCCTGTACTGTACGCATGGCTATGGGTGTTACTCAGCTTTAAAATTGCCGATGGTTTGGCTGGCCCTTTATTAAAACCTTTAATGGTAGATTTAGGCTTAAGCTTTTCTCAAATTGGCATTTATGTGACCATGTTGGGAGCAATGGCCGCTTTGTTGGGTGCAGGCATCGCAGGGTTGATGCTGAAATGGTGGTCTAGAGCGCATGCCCTCATCATTTTTTCTGTGCTTAAAATTTTGAGTTTAGTGGCCTATGCTTATTTGGCTGAATTGTATGAACAGCAAGTTGATGTGGCACACTGGCTGATTTATAGCATTAATGCTGCGGAAGATTTTTGCTCTGCCATGTTACTTGTAGTGATGCTAACCTTGATTATGCAGTACAGTCGTAAACAATATGCAGGGACTGATTTTACATTTCAGGTTGCGATTATGGCGACTGTGAGCGGGGTACTTTATACCCTGAGTGGAATCTTAGGCGATGCTTTAGGCTACGCGAATTATTTACTGTTGATTTGTATTGTTGCGATTCTATGCTTTGTACTGATCTGGAAATGGGCAAAGCTTGCGAAAAGCGTTCAATCATCAGCACTTAAATAAGAAGGTAGATCATCAAGACAGGATGACAGACCTAAACCACGTTAAAAAGTCATTGCGTGGAAAAAATAAAAGCGACCCTTAAAGAGTCGCTGGAGTATAAAAGGTATCCACATTGAAGCAAATACCGATCTGGTTTTTGTATTTTTAAAAATTATTATTTGCGCTTTCAGTGCTTCACTTCGGCAGCGCAGGCAGTATAACTTTAAATTATGACAATCCTGCGACAATTTAAGTCGCATAGAGGTGTGTTGCAGCTAAAATCAACATATTCTAGCTGCGATATGCAGTATTGATTGCCAGTGTCCATTGTTGGTGATTACAACGCGGACAGGCTTCATTGGCGTGTTCAAGTAAACGGACATGCCCACAATACATGCAGGCATAATATGTGTTTGGAGTTGTGCGGTACACGGGTTGGCAAGCTTTAGGAAATAAGGGTAAACCATAGCGTGTGGCACCGTCATGAAAAAATAACATGCTGAATTTGCCATCAGTTTCTAGTAAACCGACACGTACTTGTCCCAAATGCTCCACACCTTGTTGGCGCATTTCGGCAAAGAATTCATCATGCGACATTTTACCGTACTTAATTTTTTCTAAGACCAATTCACCATCTTCTACAATATATAGCGATTTACCTTCAATCAAATCTTCAAAGGGTTGGTATTTCATCATGAGCCATGTGGTCAGGCGATACATCCCAATCACCACTGTCATCACCACCAAGGCATGTACCAAGGGTAAATCTTCAGTGAACATAGGGTCGCCCGCAATAGAACCGAGCGATAAAATAATGGCCAATTCAAAAATGGAAAGCTGGCGTACTCCGCGTTTCCCTGTAAGGCGCAAAAATATAATAATCATGCTAAACATGAGTGCTGCCCGAATCATTAATTCGGCAACAAATGCCCATGTAGTATCGTGAATAAAGATGGTGAACCAATCCATAGATTGTCTATTTTGTTATTTTGATGCTTGATACTATGCTTAAATTGAGTGGGTAAAATAGTGGTTTTGAGTAAAGAACTGCAATTATTTGAGTGGTTTAGAAACATAGAAATTTGTTATATTGCCTAAAAACTATAAATACAAAAATAATGAATAAGAAGATGAATCCGCAACTCTTACAATTTGCCAAAGCTATGCGTCATGTTGCTAGGGATGCTGAAAATTTGCTGTAGCAGCGACTTCGTGCCAAACGCTTTATGGAGCTTAAATTTAGACGTCAGCAGGTCATTGAACCGTATATTGTAGATTTTTACTGTCATGAAATTGGCTTGGTCATTGAGTTGGGAATAAGCAAAATTGGGAAGTTATAAAAGACTTGATTTTTATCTTTTGATTGTTATTATGAAGTATAGGTGTCCACCTTACTTACACACGAGTAAAAAAAGACAAATCAATTCTTATATTGAGTAACCAAATCTTCTTAAATGTTTTCTTTATTTTGTTTCGTTATTAGATTCAAAAGTTTAAACGTGTGTCCAATTTTGATTCTAAGAAACAATTTTAAGGATAAACATGTCTACTATTAGCACATTAGCTTTTGAAATCCAACAAGCTATTAAATCTCATAATATAGAGATTAAACGTTCTCATATAAATGAAATAGTTGCAGCACTTTTTGGTTTTAAAAAATTTAATAGTTTAAAACTAAGTTCTTACCCAATTTATATAGATTCAATAGATGATCAATTGAATGCAGAGTTGTTTGTAGAACGTTGTGGGGAATTAAATATATCACTTACTGTAGCCCCAGTGTTTCAAAAATATATTTCAGATTATCATTTTTTATATTTAACAGCTGAAGAAATTAGTAAGCTTGTTCGAGAAGCCCTAGATGATGAATCAATACGAAATAATGTACTAACCCGCCTAAAAAAAACTTTTATAGAGTTTCCTGAATATTCGATTTATCCATATTTGATTGCACAATTTTATAGTGATTGTGAAAATGATTTTGATGAACAAAATAAAGATATGAACTATCTGTATCATAGATATTTGCAAGGTCAAGAAATTAGTCCAACTTGGAAGCCAGACTTAGATTATTTTATTCAAGAAAAAGAACAGAATGATGAATATAAAGAGAACTATGTAAAGTATTTGAAAATAGCTGCTGATTTAGGAAGTTTTCCTGCTCAGCTAGAACTTTACCAATTTAGAGATAATGATGATTATGAAGACGTTGATGAAGATATAGAGAACTATAGTTATTCAACTTATCCATCAGATATAGAATTGGCATTAGCAAAACGTGGTGATGAAGGATGCCTGAGAGAAATATTCGATCGAATCGTCTGTGATAGCTTTGATGAAATCAAAGAATTAAAAGAGAATAATTTGATTGAAGCATGGAAATGGCAAAAATTTGCTCAGTATCTTGGTTATGATTTAGCAAAAGGTAATTACAAGACAGAAGCAATATATGATCAAGGTAATATTTTCGCAGCTGAAAGTGGTCGCCATGATATACATTTACCTAAATTAAAATTAGAGCAAGAAAATATAGTTAATCAAGAAGTGAACAAGCTAATTCAATTTTATGCAAACTTGGATGAATTTAATTTTACTCGTTATTTATATGATTCTTCTCATATCAATTGGGATGATGAGTTTGATTGGGAAGATGACTAAATAAAAATCCCCTCAATTGAGGGGATTTTAGATCAAACTAACAACACATTAAAGCGCCGCAATCTGCTCCATATTCGCTTTAATTTTCGCTAACTGATCTGCAAATTCAGCAAGTTTCACTTTCTCGCCTTCAACCACAGCCGCAGGGGCTTTAGCTACAAAACCTTCATTGCTAAGTTTAGTGGCAATTTGGTCATGCTGCTTTTGAACCTTGTCTAAGTCTTTTTGTAGGCGCCCCAATTCCGCTTTCGGGTCAATTAAACCCTTCATTGGAACAAATACAGACACATGGCCGACTACAGAAGAAGAAGACAATGGTGGTTGTTCACCATCCGCCAAGAAGGTAATGTTCTCAACTTTTGCCAATGCTTTAAACAACGGCTCAATACGAGAAATTTGTGCTTTTTCTGCTTCAGTCGTGTTCTGTAAAAGTACAGGCAATAAACGTGCATTACCTAGACCCATTTCACCACGAATGTTACGCACCGCACCAATCAAACCTTGTAGCCATTGCATATCTGCTTCGGCTTGTTCGTTGATTTTGGCTTCATCTGCAACAGGGTAGTTTGCCAACATAATGGTTTCGCCACCCAAGCCAATCATTGGTGCAAGGGTTTGCCAAATTTCTTCCGTCAAGTACGGCATGATTGGGTGAGCAAGACGTAACGAAGCTTCCATCACTGCAAGCAATACACGACGAACTTCTGCTTTGCGTTCTTCAGAAACAGATTCATCATTCAGAACAGGTTTGGTCAGCTCTACATACCAGTCACAGTATTCATTCCAGATAAAGTCATAAATCGCTTGCGCAGCCAAGTCTAAACGGTAAGTTGCAAAGGCTTGATGAACGGCTTGCTCTGCCTTTTGTAAACGGCTCACAATCCACTGTTCAGGCAATTCCCAAAGGTCTTGACGTGCTTCTTGACCAACCGTTTGACCTTCAACATTCATCAATACAAAACGAGTTGCATTCCAAATTTTGTTGGCAAAGTTACGATAACCTTCCACACGTTTCATATCAAACTTGATGTCACGACCTGTGTTTGCCAATGCACAGAAGGTAAAACGAACAGCGTCTGTACCGTAAGCCTGAATCCCTTCTGGGAATTCTTTGCGGGTCGATTTTTCAATTTTCGCTGCTTGTTTCGGGTTCATCAAACCTGTCGTACGTTTTTGCACTAAAGTTTCAAGATCTACACCATCAATCAAGTCTAATGGGTCAAGTACGTTGCCCTTAGACTTCGACATCTTCTGACCTTCGCCATCACGTACCAAACCATGTACATACACAGTTTTGAACGGCACTTGTGGCGTACCATCTTCATTTTTCATGAAGTGCATGGTCAGCATGATCATGCGGGCAACCCAGAAAAAGATGATGTCAAAGCCAGTGACCAATACATCTGTTGGATGGAAGGTGTTTAAGAAGTAGTTTTCTGCATCTTTCTTGGCATCACCCGTCCAACCTAAGGTCGAGAATGTCCAAAGTGCAGAGGAGAACCATGTATCCAGTACGTCTTCGTCTTGGTTTAATTGAATATCGGCAGGGATATTGTTTTTCGCACGAACTTCTTCTTCGTTTCGACCTACATAAACATTGTCTTCAGCATCGTACCAAGCAGGAATACGGTGACCCCACCACAATTGACGCGAGATACACCAGTCTTGAATGTTGTTCATCCACGCCATATACATATTGCTGTATTGCTCAGGCACGAACTTGATGCGACCATCTTGCACCGCTTCAATTGCAGGTTGCGCTAACGGTGCAATTTTCACATACCATTGGTCAGTCAATAATGGCTCAACAATTACGCCCGAACGGTCACCGCGAGGTGGTTTCAAGGTGTACGGTTGGATTTGATCTAACCAACCTTCGCTTTCCGCTTGTTCAACTAATTTTTTACGTGCTTCAAAACGCTCTAAACCAATGTAGTCTGCAGGTGCAGGAATGGTTTTAGAAATTTGTTCGCCTGCTTTCGCAATATATTCAAACTCAGCCAATACTTCAGCATTTTTGTTGAAGATATTGATGATTGGCAATTCGCAGCGTTTACCCACTTCATAGTCATTGAAGTCGTGTGCAGGGGTAATTTTTACACAACCTGTACCGAATTCTTTATCGACATACTCATCTTTTACGATTGGAACGGCACGACCTGTAATTGGGAGGATGATGTTTTGACCAACAAGGTGCGAGTAACGCTCATCATCAAGGGCAACCGCAACCGCAGTATCACCCAGCAATGTTTCAGGACGAGTGGTTGCCACTACAATGTGATCTTTACCATCGTGAGTGCGTAGTGATTTATCTTCAAAGAAATATTTGAAGTGCCACAATGAACCTTGTTCTTCTTTATCCGACTCAACTTCTAAGTCAGAAAGGGCAGTTTGTAATTTTGGATCCCAGTTTACAAGGCGTTTGCCGCGGTAAATTAAACCTTCTTCGTGTAGTTTCACGAAAACTTCTTTCACCGCATTCGATAAGCCTTCGTCCATAGTGAAGCGTTCACGTGACCAATCTACCGAAGAACCTAAACGGCGGATTTGACGGGTAATGTTACCGCCAGATTGTTCTTTCCATTCCCAGACTTTTTCGATGAATTTTTCACGACCTAAGTCATGGCGGCTGATATTTTGCGCGCCCAATTGACGCTCTACTACCATTTGTGTGGCAATACCCGCGTGGTCTGTACCCGGTTGCCATAAGGTATTTTTACCCGACATACGGTTAAAGCGCGTGAGGGCATCCATAATGGCGTTGTTAAAACCATGACCCATGTGCAAGCTACCTGTGACGTTTGGCGGCGGAATCATGATACAGAATGATTCGCCTTTTTCAGACGGCTTAAAGTAGCCGTTTTCTTCCCAAGTCTTGTACCATTTTTTCTCGATCTCGGTAGGATCGTAGGTTGTAGCAATATTTTGCGCTGAATCAGTCATAGTAAGAACAGGTTAAAAGTGAATAAAAAATTGCAACTATTGTAGCAAAAAAATTGCCCGCTAAGCGAGATTCAACTCAGCCAAACTTATCGCAATTGGCAGTTGGGCAAACTCATCGTATGATGGGCGACAAGTATGATAAAAACTTCAAGTTCTCCGTTGCCTGTAACACTGTTTTAAACTGGGTTAAAGCAATGGATTTTAAAATAGATGAAAACACATCAATGCGGTCAAAATAGGCAAGTTCAGTTATGACTTATGCTGTATCTTTAAAATTAAAACCAGAAACATATCAAAGATTTCAACACATTCATCAACAACTCAATGCAGGTGAATCGGAAAGTTTATCTAAAGCTTTGGGGGCGGTACTGACCGATATTTCTTGTGAAATTATTGAGCAACTTTTTGGTGAATTGTCACGTTCTAGTCATTCACTGGATGGTGAATCTGAAAAAATTATTCAGCAAGTCATACAAACCATGCAAAAATATATGCCATGGTCGGTGTCGTTTTTTGGCAATGAACGCTTAACGCCTATGGTGAATTATCTGGCAAGCATGATGTATCAGCAGGAAGGGCAAGGTTTTGTGACTTATCCTGTCGATAGTATTGTTATGAAAGAAACGTTGGGTTGTATTGAGCAAATTCGGCAGGGCAACAGTGCATGTATTGCGCCTGCATTTAAAGGGTTTACTCAAATTATTGATCAGGGCGTGGGTTATTTAATTCGTGATCCGAAAAAAATGCTGAAATTTAATTTGGTGGTCGATAAAACTTTAAACGGCGTGATTCATTTGACTACGCAACTGGGGTATAAACGCCTAGAAAAAATGGGTGCGCAATTCGATTTGGAAAGTGCAGAGATATATTTAAACCATTTTCTTGGGTTTTTGCAGCATCCTGCAAAACCTAAGACTTAAATTTTGATGACTTAAATTTTTAAATAACGCGGACAAACGGTTATGGCAAAACGGGAAAACTTGGAACATAAAGTGGTGTGGATTACAGGTGCATCTGCTGGCATTGGTAAGGCATTGGCAAAAGAGTGTGCTTTACAAGGTGCACAAGTGATTTTAACCGCACGTCGTTATGAAGAACTTGAAAAAGTACGCGTGAGTTTGCTGAATCCTGAACGTCATCTTTCTGTATGTGCAGATATTACCAATGAAAGTCAGGTGTTACATGCCTATGAGCAAGTTTTGGCACGTAAA
The DNA here is from genome assembly GCF_013418125.1 of Acinetobacter sp. YH12205. NCBI lineage: Bacteria > Pseudomonadati > Pseudomonadota > Gammaproteobacteria > Moraxellales > Moraxellaceae > Acinetobacter > Acinetobacter sp. YH12205. Next base: position 107,880 of record NZ_VPCQ01000004.1, read on the forward strand.
GGACGCATTGACTGGCTAATCAATAATGCAGGTTTAAGTCAGCGTGCTTTAATTACTGATACCACTATGCAAACCGAACGCACCATTATGGAAGTGGACTATTTTTCTCAGGTCTTTCTGACCAAAACCGTTTTGCCGACCTTTTTGCAGCAAAAACATGGCCGCATTATTTTTGTATCTAGTGTTGCAGCATTATTGGGTACGCAATATCGCGCGTCATATTCTGCAGCGAAAAGTGCTATTCACATGTGGGCGAATAGTTTGCGTGCCGAAGTTGCGGAGCAGGGCGTACAGGTTTCAGTTGTTTTCCCAGGATTTGTGAATACCAATGTGTCTTTTAATGCGTTGAATGGTGAAGGCAAACCACAAGGACATCAAGATGAAGCCATTGAAAATGGTTTAGATGCCGATGTTTTTGCTAAAAATACAGTTAAAGCACTCATGGCAGGCGATGAATATATCGTGGTCGGGGGCGCTAAAGAAAAACTGGGCGTGTTGGTGTCGCGTTTATCGCCAAGTACTTTATATAAAATGATTCGTAAAACCAAAGTGAAGTAATTTTTAATCAAAGTGACTTCAAAATAAAATAATAAAAACAAAAAGAAGGATGAGCCATGCGTTTAATAATGAAAGGTTTTTTTTATCAGCACGTGGCTTTTCGCTTTCTTAGGGATGACTCAAACGACATTTGCCAAATTACAAACAAACGATGATTCGTTGTGTAAACAACCTGAATATATTGAAAAGATTTTACGACAGCACACAAATACAACCACAGTGAATGAGGACTTTTTGGCTTGTGCAGATTTCCCCAATGTTACTGAACAAACTTTAATTGCTTATGCTGAAACTCAGACAAAAGATGATCAACCTGTAGATGATTATCAGCTGACTTTTTTAACCGTAAATAGTAAAACGCAAAAGCTTCATTCAATCTATCACGTGAAAGAGCTTTTGCCTTCAGATGCAATTGAACTGCGTTCTATCCATTTAGATTTGGCGCCGTATCAAGTTTCTGAAAGCTTAAGGGCAATTGGTTTAAGAAGGAATTATGCAGGACGTTCAAGTGCCAATCCTTTTTCGGCGCAAGTACTCGATTTATATGATTTACAACATAACAAGAAAATTTTAAACGGCTTAATCGTAGCGCGCTATCAGGCAGAAACCGATACACGTTGTAATGCCAAAGTAATAGAAAGCAAAGCTATTTTAATGATCTTGCGAAATACAACTCGACAATATTTTGATATGCAATTACGTGATCGTATTCAACATTATGAAATGTCGGGCGATTTAGAAAATTGCAAAGAAACTAAACGAGTGTCTACTCAACAGCGTTTCACTTTAAAATTTGATGGTCGGCAATATCAAATTCCTCAGCCTTATCGAGATCAGTATTTATACTAAATTCTTTACAAACGCTGAAAGATGTACTCAGCGTTTTGCAGAGAATTGACTAACGCTATTTTGAACCGCCGTTCCATAAGCAAAGACTTCGACCATGCCGCCTTGCATCCCCAATTCTGTGGTGCTTAAACGCAGCCCCATAATATGATTTGCGCCCATTTTTTCAGCTTCTAATTTTAAACGGACGATGGCTTCACGACGCGCCCGCTCGACAATACTTTCATAACTGGTCAAGCGCCCGCCAAAGAAGTTCTGAATATTGGCAATCACAAACTTAAAATAATCATGAGAAATGACCACATTGCTGTGTATCAATTGCCCAAAATTGGGACTGGTCTGGAAGCGGTTATTATCAAGCTGAATATAACTTAAACGCAGTTCTTGCTCGGCTAAATATTTGAAATGTTTGCGTTCGTTGTGTCGCCCAAAACCAAAGCCTACGGCAAATAAAATCGCAAAGACAACAATTTGCAGAATTAAATTATCCATGTGATGTTATTCCTGTTCAATAATCTTTGCTTTAGTGTGATGCTGGAAATGGGTCTGGAAGTTTAGGAATATCTGCCTCGACCACCACTGCTGTACCATAAACAAACAATTCCGAAGCACCTTGAGCGATATTTGAAGTAGAAAAGCGAATCCCAACAATAGCATTGGCACCTAAACCACGTGCTTTAGCAATCATACGATCCATCGCTTCTTGGCGTGATTCTTCTAGTAATTCGGTATAAGCCGTTAATTCACCACCGACAATATTTTTGAGTCCTGCCAAGAAGTCACGCCCCACATGCTTACTGCGTACGGTGCTGCCATAGACCACATCAATTTGCCGTGAAATACGATGACCTGGTACAGATTCAAGATTACTAAGCAACATAAGATTCTAATATTTAAAAACAAGACGTATTGAAGATATGAAATGTGCTTGCAAAAAGCAATAAAAAAGCCCACCGAAGTGAGCTGATTTAGTCTTTATATCTGAGCTGTTAAGCAGCAAATTTAAGGTAGACGCAAAGACTTATTGCACTTTACGTTCTGCCGATGATGCAGGTTGTGATGTGGCATCTGAAGTGTTGGCTTTCACACCGCCACCCAAAGATTTATACAACTCCACCTGATTGTTCAAATTGGCTTGTTCCAACAACAATAAACCTTGTTCTGCTGCATAAGACGTACGCTGTGCATCCAACACGGTTAAATAGTTGTCAATGCCTGCGCGGAAGCGTGCATTAGATAATTTATAAGTGGTATTGGTCGCATCAACCAAGCGTTTTTGTGCCGCTAAACGATCACCAATATTTTGACGAACTGCCAAAGCATCATTCACTTCACGGAATGCAGACTGAATTGATTTTTCATAGTCAGCCAAAGCAATTTGTTGATCCGTTTCTGAAATTTTGATGTTGGCTTGGCGTGTGCCCCAATCAAAAATTGGCAAGTCGATGCTCGGGCCCACTGCCCAAACAAAACTGCCTGATTTAAACAAATCACTCAAGTCAGTTGATGCATAGCCTGCATTGCCCGTGAGGCTAATGCTTGGGAATAAACGTGCTTTTGCTGCACCAATATTGGCACCCGCAGCCGATAGTCGATACTCTGCAGTACGAATATCAGGACGGTTATTCAGCAAGTCACTTGGTAAACCAGCGTCAATTGCGGTAGTTTTGGTAATGCGCGTCACACGTTGCGTTGGCAATAACGCACTTGGAACTTGTTCGCCCACCAACAAGTTCAGCAAGTTTTGTGCTTGCGCGACTTGGGTTTTGTAGTTGGCGACATCATTACGTGCAGTTTCAACTGAAATTTGTGCCTGACGGACAGGTAATTCACTATCAATGCCGACATCAAAACGCTTTTTGTTGAGGTTATAAGACTCAAGCTGTGTTTTTAAGGTTTGGTCTGCCAGTTTTAAATTGGCATTGGCAAAAGAATAGTTGAGCCATGCTTGCGCCACCTGACCAATCAAGGCAATTTGTGTGGCATCACGCGAGCTTTGAGTTGCCAAGAAGTTATCTAATGCATTGTCTTTTAAGCTGCGTACACGACCCCAAAAATCTAGTTCGTAGGCAGTTACACCTAAACCAACGTTATAGCGTGTGTGTGTGCCTAAAGCAGTACCTTGGTCTTGACGCAGTACGCCACCGCTAGCACCAATGGTAGGTAACTGGTTGTTTTCGGTAATTTGATAGGCTTGTTGGGCACGTTGGATATTCAGCGTCGCTGTGCGTAAATCACGGTTATTGTTCAATGCCATATCCAAAACTTGTAATAAGCGTTGATCGGCAAAGAAATCTTTATAACCTTGTTCAGCCACTGAAGTACCCGATGCAGCAGCAGTATAGCTGCTTGGAATACTTGCCTGAGCGACGGGCTCTGGCCCACGCATACTTTGACAAGCTGTCAAAGCAAGCGCGAGGGCAGAAACCGCAATACCACGGCCTGTATGCGACCATAAGTTTTGCATCACGATACATGCTCCTGATTATTTTGTTGTTTTGGTTTGTATTTAAAGATACTTCTAATCCAGACATAGAATACAGGAATAAAGAAGATCCCTAACAAGGTTGAGCTAATCACACCACCTAACACACCATAACCTACTGAGTGTTGGCTACCTGCACCCGCACCTGATGAAAGTGCAAGCGGCAATACACCAAAACCAAAGGCCAAAGTGGTCATAATGATTGGGCGTAAACGCATTTTTGCAGCATGCAAGGTCGCTTCAAACAGGTCTTCACCTTTTTCTTGTAGCTCTTTGGCAAATTCCACAATCAAAATCGCGTTTTTGGCTGATAAACCAATCACGGCAATAATTGCCACTTGGAAGTAAATGTTGTTGGATAGGTTCGGGTTTTTGAACAAGATCATGCCCCCGAAGGTGAGCAATAATGCTCCGACAATACCCAACGGTACCACCAACAGCACCGAGAATGGAATAGACCAGCTTTCATACAAGGCTGCCAAACACAAGAATACAATCAGTAATGACAGTGCATAGAGGAATGGTGCCTGATCGCCCGATTCACGTTCTTCAAGTGATAAACCTGTCCATTCATAGTCAAAGCCGTTTAAGCCCATAGATGGAAGTTTTGCGACAATTTCTTCCATCGCTTGCATGGCTTCACCAGAGCTGACACCTGGCGCAGGTGCACCCTGAATGTTCTTGGCAGATACGCCGTTATAGCGTTCCAAACGAGGTGAACCATAAGTCCATTCACCTGTTGCAAAGGCAGAGAATGGCACCATTTCACCACGGTTGTTGCGGACATACCACTTGTTCAGGTCTTCAGGCATCATGCGTGAATCAGATTCGGCTTGCACATAGACTTTTTTCACGCGACCACGGTCAATAAAGTCATTGATGTACGAACCACCCCAAGCCATGCCCATGGTGCTGTTGATTTCAGCAATGCTGACACCTGCCGCACCTGCTTGCGCTTGGTCAATAATAATACGGTACTGTGGTGTATCTTCTTGACCATTTGGACGTACGCCCATTAAGCGAGGGTCTTTAGATGCTTCACCCAACACAATATTACGTGCCATGGTGAGTTTTTCATGACCATTGCCCGCAGCATCTTTCAGTTGCAAGTTAAAGCCTGAGCTGACACCTAATTCTGGCATCGCAGGAAGCTGTAATGGCATGATGTAAGTGGCATCTTTCACAATCATGTTCAGTGCCATACCACGCTGGATAATTGCACCAACTTGAGATTCAGGGCTTGTACGCTCACTCCAGTCTTTTAACTTAATGAACGCCATACCTGCGTTTTGACCAACGCCTGAGAAAGAGAAGCCTGAAACACTAAATACCGACTGCACATGCTCTTTTTCATTTTCTCTGAAAAAGTTGGTCATGCTGGTCATGGTGGCGTCAGTACGTTCCAAAGTTGCATTTGGTGGGAGTTGTACCAATGTCATCACCACGCCCTGATCTTCATCAGGCAAGAATGATGATGGTAGTTTTTGGAACACTAGCACAATAATGCCCAGTACCACTGCATATAAAACCCCCGAGAAGATTTTATGATGCGTCATGCGGTTAACACCACCTTGATATTTAACCGAGAGCTTATCGAAACTGCGGTTAAACCAGCGGAAGAAACGCGCAAAAATACCGTTGCTTTCAGGCTTGTTTGGATCGTGTTGTTTAAGAATCGTGGCACATAGGGCAGGGGTAAAGGTCAACGCTACGACCAGTGACAACACCATTGCAGTCACAAGCGTAATTGAGAATTGACGATAAATAACGCCTGTAGTCCCACCAAAGAATGCCATAGGTACGAATACCGCAGACAATACCGAGGTAATCCCGATCAGTGCGCCTGAAATCTGTTTCATCGACTTTTCAGTCGCCGCCACAGGGTCAAGATGTTCTTCGACCATGACACGTTCTACGTTTTCCACCACGACAATTGCGTCATCGACCAATAGACCAATCGCCAGTACCATGGCAAACATGGTCAGGGTGTTAATCGAGAAGCCAAACATGTTGATCACGGCAAAGGTACCCAGTACCACCACAGGTACGGCCATAGTTGGAATAATTGTGGCGCGCCAGTTCTGCAAGAACAGGAACATCACAATAAAGACCAAAATGATCGCTTCAATTAAGGTTTTAACAACACTCTTAATCGAAAGTTCAATAAATGGCGTGGTATCAAAAGCCAACTCATCCTTTAAACCCGCAGGGTAGTTAGGACGTAATTGCTTGAGGCGTTCTTCCACAGCAGCAGCAGTATCTAGGGCGTTAGCACCTGTAGATAATTTAATTGCGACACCGCCCGCAGGCTTGCCGTTGTATTTAGAAATAAACTGATAGTTGTCTGCACCAAGTTCAATTCGTGCCACATCACCCAAGCGCACTTGAGCGCCTGAAGCGGTATTTTTTAGAAAAATATTGCTGAATTGTTCAGGTGTTTGCAGCAAGCTTTGCGCAGTTACTGTAGCATTCAAAGCCTGACCTTGAATTGCAGGTGCGCCGCCCAATTGACCTACCGCAACCTGTGCGTTTTGGGTACGAATCGCTTGAGCAATATCACTTGGTGTGACTTGCAAGCTCGCCATTTTGGCAGGGTCCATCCAAATACGCATCGCGTATGAGCCACCAAAGACTTGTACTTCTCCCACACCTGCAACACGGCTCAGCGGTTCAGAAATGTTAGAGTTAACATAGTCTTTAATATCATCGGCAGACAGGCTTTCATCAGGTGAATAAAAAGCGAGAACCTGTAAGAAGCTCGCTCCTGATTTGGTCACTTTCACGCCTTGACGTTGCACATCATCAGGCAAGAGCGCCGTAGCAGATTGCAATTTGTTCTGTACTTGAACCTGTGCAATATCTGGGTCGATACCTTGTTCAAAGTTTAACGTAATGGATGCAGAACCGTTCCCCGCACTGTTGGATGAAATATAGCGCAGACCATCCAAACCGTTCATTTGTTGTTCAATAATTTGCGTTACTGTGTTTTCCACAGTTTCAGCAGATGCACCCGGATAGGTTGCAGCAATGGTGACCGTTGGCGGTGCAATGGTCGGATATTGGGCAATTGGCATATTGGTGAGGGTAATAATCCCCGCCAACATGATTACCAATGAAATCACCCATGCAAAAATGGGGCGATGAATAAAAAAGTGAGCCATTAACGTCTACTCCTTATGCATTTGAAGTAGCTTTTGGTTCAGTGGCTTGGGCTTCTGAGGCTGGTTGGGCATCACCCGATTTTGCTGGTGCAGCAGGTGCGGCTTGTGGAGCAGCGCCTTGCGGTTGATACGGCTTAGCGACCACTTGCTGTTCAGGTTTTACTTTGGCAATACCTTCGACAATCACTTTATCGCCAGTTTGCAAACCTTCAGTCACAATCCAGTTGCTGCCTTGCGTACCAACTGTGGTCACAGGACGCGGTTCAACAATACCTTTGGCATTCACAATCATTGCCATTGCCTGACCTGTTGGGGTACGGCTAATCGCAGCTTGTGGAATTAAGATTGCGTTAGGAATCACACCTTGCACAATTTGCGCAGTGGCAAACATACCTGGCAATAATAAATGATTTGAATTTGGGAACACGGCGCGTAAAGTCACGGTGCCTGTTTCTGGGTTCACGCTGGCATCAGAAAAAGCCAAACGACCTTCAACAGGGTAGTAGCTGCCATCTTCAAGTTTTAATTTTACTTTGGTGTTGTTGCTGCTATTTAAACTACCTTGACTCAATTGCTGACGTAAACGTAGTAACTCTGCGCTGGACTGATTGATGTCTACATAAATTGGGTCTAAGCGTTGAATCGTCACCAACGGTTCCGCCTGACTCGCAGTAACCAATGCACCTGCAGTCACAATAGAGCGGTTAGTTTGCCCTGAAATTGGGGCACGTACAGTCGAATAGCCTAGGTTAATTTCGGCATTGCGTACTTCTGCTTGAGTCGCAGCAACATCGGCTTCGGCAAGTTTTACCTGTGCCACAATGTCATCATATTCTTGTTTAGAGATTGCATTGCTGCCTACCAACTGACGGTAACGACCTTCTTTAATGCGTAACACATTCAATTGCGCTTGCTGGCGGGTGAGTGCTGCACGGCTACTGTCTAGACTGGCACGGTTGGTACGTGAGTCAATTTCATAAAGCGCCTGACCCTCACGCACGTAGCTGCCTTCGGTAAATAAACGTTTCAGAACCACACCACTGGTTTGTGGGCGAACTTCTGAAATTTCAAAGGCTGTGGTACGTCCAGACAGTTCTACAGACTGTTCCACGCTTTGTGGCTGTGCCACCAGTACGCCAACCTCAGTCGGTGGCATTTGCTGAGCTGCACCTGCTTGCTGTGCATCTTTTGGATCTTTGCTACAACCCACAAGTGCTAAACTTGTGGCTAATGCGCAAGCAGTCAGGGCAGGAGCCCAAAGCTTTGCAGACATCATTCTTTCACCTCTATTAGATTTTTATCTAAACTTATGTATTGGTTTGTCTTGCAGATATTGAGCGCAAAACAGATACCACAATGTGATCCAAATAAAACTTATGCTCCAACCAGAGAGGACATCTGAAGGATAGTGCACTCCCAGATACACACGGGAAATGCCCATCAGCAACATCCATAACCACGCGCACACAGACAAAATTTTATGCGCTGGATGTTGCAAACTCAGGTAAATCACCAAACAACCTAAAGTTGCAGCATAAAAACTATGAGCGCTTGGAAATGATGCGCCAAAAGTTTCCACCAAATGCAATGCTTCAGGCGGGCGGGGTCGCGCGAATAGGTATTTGAGCAGCCATGAAAGCGCAATACTTACGACCAGTCCTACACTGATAAAAACAATTTTTGTGTATTTTTTATACCATGCCAAATAGAAACACCATAGGCAGGTTAAAAATAATACAAATGGCATGCCACCTAATACAGAAAGTGTGATTGCCAATTGATTCAAATGTGCGGTGCGCTGGGTACTTAAAAACTCCACACTGGCAACATCAAATTGTTGCCAACTTGGAATGTTTAGCACTAACACACTGATTATAAATAGTAAACTACCGAGATAAAGCAGTATTTTAGGCATGCTAAAAATCCCTGTAAGTTTAACCGATTTGAGCACGGTTGATGAATGGAATAAAGTGTACTAGTCAGTACACTTTATTTCAAGCCAATGTAAATGAGAAGAATTTCTTTTTTTGTTACTTTGTGCGCAATGTAAATGTGCACTAAATTTTAGCATTTCGTTCAGTATTTGAGGATGAATCGTCATCCACTGTAATTGGTTGTTTCGGTGGCCAAAAGAAATCACTTGGACGGGTTAAGAAGTGAGTCAGCACCAATTTTGCCAAAGGTTTCCACTGTTCAAAACGTACCCGACGCGCACGCAATGCCACAATAATGGTTAAAGTAAAGCTGACAAATAAGTTGGTTAAACCAATTAGCAGTACGCCTAAAAAGGACACAATAATCAGGCCAATTTCAGGTGAGCCATTAATATTCATTAAACCCTGAATAAAGTTGGCAGAAGCGAAGGCAATGTGGCGAATATCAATCGGTAAACCCAAAATATAACCCAGTGTGGCGGTACTGCCGAGCATAATCCCGAACAGGAAATTACCTGCCAAAGCCCCTAAGTTTCGTTCTATATAATTGGCAAATATATTGAGACGTTCTTGCCCGAGTAGCTTTTTTAAATGCAGATGGGCTTTTAGGCGTGGCCCGACTTTACGATACACGGCCATGTTATCGAAATAACCTGCAATCAAACCAGACAGAAATAAAAATACCCCTGCAATGGCGGCATGTGGAATGGCAAGTGAAGTAAACGGATTCAAGTCGTGCAGCATATTGGATGCTTTGGCATGTGACATCAACGGTTCATGCAACATGGCATCCCAACTAAAAGCAATTAAGGCTGCGACTGGAATGGCAATCGAGATATTGCCCAAAATGGCGACGAACTGCGTGCGGATAATATTAATAATTAAGGCAGCAAGTTCGGCAATTTGTGCCATTTTAGAGCCTTTACGATGCTGTACCGTAGAAGCCAATGCTGCAGCAGTCATTGCGGGTTGTTTGGTGGCAACAGTAAAGTGCAAGACATGAATCAGCATAAAACCAAATGAATAAATCATGCTGTTGATGATGGCCTGCATCATCGGAGCGAGCACTAAACGCGAGGCGAGGGTTTTTAAAGTCGCCATCGTGGCAATTAAAACACCTGCACCTGCCGCAGCTTTATACATGCCCCAAAAGCCGTCTTTGTCGGTACTTACATAATGCTCACCCGTTTTACTTGCATTTTCAGTGACTTGTAAGGCAATTAACTCACTGTTTTCTGCAAGCAAGGAGCGTACACTGCGTTCGCTATACAATGCCGCAGTTACATCTACCAGTAATTGTCCTGCCGAAACATAACGGACTTTGTCTTGCGCCACGATTAAATTCAGTAACAGTTCAATCCGCTCTAAACATTGTTCCAGTAAAGACAATAAATAAGTCAGACTGATGCTGACGCCAGTTCGTTTGGTGGCACGACGAATTTTACTGCTGACATCATGACATTGGTCAATCATCACCAAAGCTTGAGAGGCATCGGGTGGTTGAATGGCACTGATTTGATCGTGTTGTTGATCGGCAACTTTATAAAGCTGAATAAACTCGTTGATTTCGCGGTTTTGTGCCAAAAAAGGTGAATCATATTCACTTAGTTCAGGATAGGCACTAATAAATTCAGGATATAAACCAATGCCGCTGACCCGATATGACAGCACTGTTAGAGCTTTAATAATTTCACTGCGAATCAGGCGTTTTTGTGTTTGTCCGCCATGTCCGCGATTCAGTAAAGTAAATAATTGCTGCCATTCGGTATCTTCAATATTGTCGAGCCAGTATTTATCACTACGTAGTGGAAAAACTCGACGGACTAAATCTTGCAGTTGGCTTTCATCATTAATCAGCGGTAAAAAGTGCGCGCCCAAACGCTGAAACAACTGATTCCAAAAACCATCGAGCGATAAAATTCCCGTGTCGGCATATAAACTGGTTTGTTTGTATTGATTGATTAGACGTAAAACAAAATGTTGCAAGGTTGAGCTGGCATCGGGTGTCAGCAGCAAGGCTTGTAAGAAAGCTTGAAACTTTTGATGAGTTTCTTCTAAATCTTGAGTGTCACTTGGACGGATACGATTGACCAGTTCAATCAGCAGATTTTCATCCAGAACAGCTTTTGGTGTATCCAGCTGTTCTTGCATTTTTCTAAATAAATCGTTGAGTTTTATATGCATAAGCTGCTTAAATTATTGAATGCGATGTAAAGCCAATAAGGCTAAATTCTTTAAGGCCTGACGATACTCCGAGTCTGGCAGTGCTTCTAAAGCGGCAATAGCGGCTTCTGTTTCTTCTGTGGCACGTTGGCGGCAATAATCGAGAGCGCCAGAGGACTGCACAATGGCAATAACCTGATCGAGGTCAGAAGTACCACCTGTCGCAATACTGCGACGAATAATTTGATGTTGTTCGCCAGTGGTATTTCTTAATGCAGAGATTAAAGGCAAAGTTGGTTTGCCTTCCATTAAATCATCGCCAATATTTTTACCTAATGTTTCAGCGTCTGATGTGTAATCTAAAATATCATCAATAATTTGGAAGGCATTGCCAAAGTGTCCTGCAAATAAACGCAACGGCTCACGGTACTGTGGCGTGCCTGTTAAAATTGCTGCACCTTCAGTGGCAAGTTCAAATAAACGTGAAGTTTTGCCGTGAATAATGTCTAAATAAATTTGTTCTGTAGTGTCAGGTTGATGCTGTGCCTGTAATTGTAAAACTTCACCTTCGGCAATTTCACAAGTCCCTGTAGAAAAGTCTTTTAGCAATACCAAATCGTTTAAATCGACCAATAAGTCAAAGGCGCGGGAGATTAAAAAGTCACCGACTAAAACCGCTGTTTGGTTATTCCAAGTGGCGTTAGCAGTAGGTCGACCACGACGTAAACCAGACTCATCCACCACATCATCATGCACCAAAGTTGCGGTATGCAGCATTTCAATAATTGCAGCCAGTTTACGTTGACGCTCTAAATCTTCTGCACCACAAGCTTTGGCAGCAAGTAAGCACATAATTGGACGCATGCGCTTACCGCCAGCTTCGACTACATGTTTGCTGACTGCCATCACCAACGCGACTTTAGAGGTAATCCCTTCATTAATAAATGTATCCATCGCGGCAAAATCAGAAGCAACAGGGGCGAGAATGTCTTGCTTAAAGTCGATGGTCATGTGAAGAGAAACCTCAATAATATTGAATGACAACTTAGTTGAATCAGTTGTAACTTATGTTACAGCCAAGAAAACTGCTTAAGTCTGCGAAAATAACGCAATGAATGCAATAGTTAGGCACCTGCCAAATGCTGTAATTGTTAATTCTACTAGAAAACGAAGTCAATAACTTTGTGGGTAAATTCAGTTATTTGCTCAAGTTGGGCATGATTTTAACAAGCACAGCAGTTTACGCCAACACAATCTGTCTGTATTGATTGATCCATTGAATATGGATGAGGCTGCAGAAAGTCATTTACGCGGCTGAGTATTAAATAATCAACCTTGTTGTGCAATAATTGCCGTAAATGGCTTGTTGTTTGTGCGAATATCGCTTAAAATCCTTGCCCTTGAATAACCCCCAGTGGCGTTCGTTTTAAGATCGATATATCCCTTTATCGGCACGACGACACGGGCATGTTTGGAGTACATTATGTACGCAGTAATCCAAAGCGGTGGTAAACAGCACCGTGTTGTTGAGGGTGAAACCCTTAAAGTTGAATTATTGAAAGCTGAAACTGGCGCAACTATTACGTTTGATGACGTATTAATGGTTGTAAACGGTGACAACGTTCAAATCGGTGCTCCAGTTGTTGCTGGCGCTAAAGTAACTGCAGAAGTGGTTGGTCATGGTCGTCACGACAAAATCCGTATTGTTAAAATGCGTCGTCGTAAACACTACCGTAAGCAACAAGGTCACCGTCAATGGTTTACCGAGTTGAAAATTACTGGTATTGCAGGCTAATCACTAGGAGTAAATAGACATGGCAACTAAAAAAGCCGGTGGATCGACTAAGAACGGTCGTGATTCGAATCCTAAGATGTTAGGTGTTAAAGTTTACGGTGGTCAAACTGTAACTGCTGGTAACATCATCGTTCGTCAACGTGGTACAGAATTCCACGCTGGTGCAAACGTAGGTATGGGCCGTGACCATACTTTATTTGCTACTGCTGACGGCGTAGTAAAATTCGAAGTGAAAGGTCAATTTGGCCGTCGCTACGTATCTGTTGAAGCGTAAGCTGAAATAGTGAAAAAACCCACAAGTGATTGTGGGTTTTTTTATGCTTGTATGATGGAAAATTAGGGTCAAAGGATAACTTTTAGTTCTTCATCATGATGGATAAATTTCTACATTTTATATTAATAAGCATACAAAACTTCTTATTTTCTATCATATTAGCGCCAGAAATTGGTTTAAGATGGGACATCCAAAACATTGCGATTGAGCAAATATAAAAAGGTGAATCTATGAATATGCTTCGTAAAACGATGTGTGCTGTGGCATTGGGTGCAACCACTTTAGCGCCAATCATGAGTACTACAGTGTTTGCTGCGCCAGTGGCAGCATCGGAGCAACAAGCGACAGCAAACCTTGTTAAACAATTGAATGGTATTAAAAGTTTTACCGCCAATTTTGAGCAAACCACAAAAGTTAGCAACAATGGCAAGGCTTTGCCAAACCGTGGTTTATCGGCACAGCACATGAACCAGAATTTTAAAGGGGTTATGAAAGTTGAGCGTCCGGGTAAATTCTTTTGGGAAACCACCAGTCCAGCCAAACAAACAATTGTGACTACGAGTAAAACCGTATGGATTTATGATCCAGACTTACAGCAAGCGGTACGCCAAAGCCTAGATGATCAAGTGGCAAATACGCCTGCGTTGTTGCTTTCGGGCAATACCAATCAAATCATGCAGTCGTATCGTGTGACCCAGCCGAATAAATCAAAAACCTATTACACCTTATATCCAAAAAGTGATGATGGCGTATTTCAAAGTTTAACCATTAGTTTTGGTGCACGTAACGCGCCAACCTTAATGATTTTGCAGGATTCATTGGGACAAACCACGCATGTGCGTTTTAACAATGTGAAAGTCAATGCCCAAATTCCTGCATCGACCTTTAACTTCACACCGCCAAAAGGTACGGACATTATTGATCAATAATCGAATGCTTCCCTACGTTGTTTTTTAAGCATAATTTGCTGTCCCTTTCTAGCCTTCTCCCACAGGGAGAAGGCTCTTTTAATCCCAATTTGGTTTATCGCTCATAATTTTTAGCTTATGAAAGGACTCTGATGTCAATTTTACATAATAAAAAGTTTGTAAATCAGCAAAACACCGCGAATGGTGAGGTATCTGGCTCAACAGTTTTTTACTATAAACAAGTAGGGGAAACAATTGAAGCTACTTATTCTGGCGGAAGTATTAGGCAAGGGCATCTGTTGGGAGTCATGACTTCAGTAGATACATTTAGTATGGTTTATCATCATGTCAATCAGTTAGATGAACTACGTATTGGTCAATGCAACTCAACTATCATTTTGGATGAAAACGGAAAAATCAAATTGCTTGAACGTTGGCAATGGTTAAATGGTGATTGTTCAACAGGTGAGTCTGTACTTGTAGAAATTTAATCCGATTATTTAGGTTTTAATCATAGATTTTTAGTTGAAGCATTTTCAATACAGCGGAAATTTATTTGAATATTCTTCCTGAGAAATCCACAATTTCTGTGGATAAATCTCGGGATAATTCATATTTTGCAGTATGCGGGATATAGATTGAGTCATCACAGATCATTATTTTATATTAAGGATTTGTTATCAAAATTTTGATTTATAATGAAAAAATAAAAATAATCATACAAAAATATGAGCATTAATTTTAAGCAACTTTATCCCCCGATTATTCCGTTACACAACTGCTCTAGGATTGAACAGCGAGAGTTATCTATAGTGTTGACTAATTCAATTGAAGCAATTTTATCGCAAGATTTGTGCAGGTTTGCATTTCTAATCATTGGACTTTATGAATCGTGGTAGAAGGGGAATTTAATGCAATATTTAAAATCACAGGTGTTTTTGGGTGCTGTCGCTTTAAGTTCGGTTCTGTTGTTGACTGCATGTCAGCCAAAGAGTGAGGCAACTTCTAAAACCGAAACTGAGCAAGCTGCGCCTGCATCTGTCACAGCCGAGATTCCTGTGATTCAAGCTAAAGTGGTGGCGCTTAAATTGCCACAACAGCAAATTTGTGATGAAGAAGGCTGTACTGCTTACGATATTCAGACAGTAAAAACCAATGTGGCGTGGATTGATGAATATTTTATGCAGCGTTTGCAAAAGGCAGACCCAATTGCATTTTCTGAAGCTGCGGCATCAACTGCAACGCCAAAGGTAGAAGAAACCGATCCTATGCGACTGAGTCAGAGTTCGAGCTATGTGCGTTATATCGGGCAACATGCCAATTTAGCGACGTTTGGTTTGCAAAGCTATAGTTACCCTGCGGGTGCAGCACATGGTATTCATCACCAAGAATTTGTGACTTTTGATTTAAAACAGAAAAAGCGTTTGGCGTTGCAAGATATTATGCTGCCCAATACGGAAGCCAAAATGACAGAAGAATTATTTAACCATAATTATAACTGGCTAGATGAACATGATATTTCCCGTGAAAAGTTTAAACTGAGCGATAATTTTTATTATGGCGCCAATGGTTTGGTCTTTGTCTACCCGTTGTATGAATTGGCATCTTATGCAGAAGGTATGCCTGAGTTGATTCTGCCTTACTACGCGACAGAAAAATTAATAAAGTCTGAATATTTGCCAAGTTTGCCGCAGTATCCTAGCCAATAAAATTGCACAAAAATACGCAGAGATTGCTGTAATAAGGTGCAGCCGTGAATCGGGTTACTGTATTTTTTAACCCGAAGCGCTTACACTATAGCCAGTTTTTTTCTTATTCCAAGATTGGCTATGATTGACCCGAAATTACTCAGAAATAATATTGAGGCTGTAAATTTAGCCTTGGCAAAACGTGGTGTGCAATTAGATGTGGCAGAGTGGGCAGCACTTGAAGCACGTCGTAAAGAATTGCAATCTAAAACCGAAGCATTACAGGCAGAGCGTAATTCGGGCGCAAAACAAGTCGGTCAGATTAAAAAAGCAGGTGGTGATGCTTCTGAAATTATGGCTCGCATGGCTGCTATTGGCGATGAAATCAAAGCCGCTGAAGTGGCTTTGGCAGAGTTACAAGATGAGTTAGAAGCTAAATCATTGTCTATTCCAAACTTGCCAGATGAGTCTGTGCCTGAAGGTAAAGATGAAGCTGATAATGTGGAAGTATTGAAATGGGGCACACCACGCCAGTTTGATTTTGAAATTAAAGATCATACCGACCTTGGCGAAATGATGGGTGGTTTGGAATTTGAAACTGCAACCAAATTAACAGGTTCTCGTTTTAGCGTTCTGAAAGGGCCATTGGCGCGTTTACAACGTGCGATTACACAGTTCATGTTAGATACGCATACTGTTCAAAATGGTTATACCGAAGCGTATGTACCGTATTTGGTCAATGCAGATTCATTGCGTGGTACTGGTCAGCTGCCTAAATTTGAAGAAGATTTGTTCAAGCTACAAGGTGAAAAAGAATACTATCTAATTCCAACTGCCGAAGTTCCAGTAACCAACTTTGTGCGTGATGAAATCATTGATCCTGAACGCTTGCCATTAAAATATGCAGCGCATACCCCTTGTTTCCGCAGCGAAGCAGGTTCTTATGGTCGCGATACTCGTGGTTTAATCCGCCAACACCAATTTGATAAAGTCGAAATGGTGCAGATTGTAAAACCAGAAACCTCAATGCAGGCTTTAGAAGAATTGACTGGACATGCAGAAGGTATTTTGCAGGCACTTGGTTTACCGTACCGTAAAATTATTCTATGTGGTGGCGATATGGGCTTTGGCGCAACCAAAACCTATGACTTAGAAGTTTGGGTGCCAAGTCAAAACACTTACCGTGAAATTTCATCATGCTCAAACATGGGGGATTTCCAAGCGCGTCGTATGAAAGCACGCTACCGTGCCGACCAAAAGAAAACTGAATTTGTGCATACATTAAACGGTTCAGGTTTGGCGGTAGGACGTACTTTATTGGCTGTTATGGAAAACTATCAACGTGCCGATGGTTCGATTGAAATTCCTGCAGTATTACGTCCGTACATGGGCGGTTTAGAGTTTATTGACTAAGTTGAGTGCAGGTCGACTTAGGATGAAATTGCTTACAATCAGATTTAAATATTGAGGTTTAGTGTGGATATTTTTCCAATCTCGTTAAAGTTGCAGCAGCAACCTTGTCTGATTGTGGGCGGTGGGCATATTGCTTATCGCAAAGCGGTGTTACTGGCTAAAGCGGGCGCAAAAGTTGATGTGCTTGCCCCTGAAATTGATGTCAATTTATTGCAACTGGTGCAACAAAGTCAGGGGCAGTATGTACAGGATGTTTTTAGTCCATCTACTGCGTTACGTCACTATCGTTTGGTGATTGCTGCAACGGATAACAATTTGGTCAATCAGCAAGTTTTTGCAGCTTGCGAAGCCGAAAATGTGCTGGTCAATAGTGTTGATGATCCACCACATTGCCGTTTTATGGTGCCTGCCATCATTGACCGTTCGCCTTTGGTGATTTCAGTCGCGAGTAATGGCACATCGCCTGTATTGTCACGTCAAATTCGTACACAACTGGAAAGTACCATTCCGCATGGTATGGGCAAACTGGCAGAGTTTTCAGGTCAGTGGCGTGCCGCAGTAAAACAGAAAATTGTAAATCCAGATGAGCGCCGTATTTTTTGGGAGGAGCTATATGCCAGTCCTCTTAAAGAACAGGTGTTCAACGACAATCTTGACGCTGCAAACCAAAGTATCCAACAGGCTTTAGCGGAATGGCAAACACCGAAAGGCGAGGTGTATTTGGTTGGTGCAGGGCCAGGTGATCCTGAGTTACTGACCTTAAAAGCCTTGCGTTTAATGCAGCAAGCCGATGTGGTGATTTATGATCGTTTGGTGTCTGCACCTATTTTAGAATTGTGTCGCCGTGATGCCGAAAAAGTCTATGTCGGAAAAGCACGTTCTAACCATGCTGTACCGCAAGAAGGCATCAATGCATTATTGGTGAAATATGCACAAGCAGGTAAGCGAGTTTGCCGTTTAAAAGGGGGCGATCCGTTTATTTTTGGGCGTGGCGGTGAAGAAATTCAAGAATTGTATGAAGCAGGTGTGTCATTTCAGGTCGTACCGGGCATCACCGCAGCCTCGGGCTGTTCGGCTTATGCAGGTATTCCACTGACTCATCGAGATTATGCGCAAAGTGTGCGTTTTCTTACTGGACATTTAAAAGAAGGTTCGCCTGAATTGCCGTGGTCAGAATTGGTGTATGAACAGCAAACTTTGGTGCTGTATATGGGCTTGGTTGGCTTAGAAAGCATTTGTGAAAAACTGATTGCACATGGACAACGGGCGGATATGCCTGTCGCCTTAATTTCTAAAGGCACGACCCCTGAACAAAAAGTGGTGGTGGGGACGTTGGCGGATATTGCCAGTAAAGTCGCACAGCACCACATTCAGGCGCCTACCTTGACCATTATTGGTGAAGTGGTCAATTTACGTGAACAGTTGAAATGGTAATGAATCTCCCCCAATCCCTCTTTTAAAAAGAGGGGAGTTCCTACATTTTCTAAAGGGAGCTGGGGAGGGATTGTGAAAAGTAGAGAAAATTTGTGATCCACGTTGTTTTATATGAGCCTGAAATTCCAGCCAATACAGGAAATATCATTCGTTTGTGTGCCAATACAGGTGCGCAATTACATTTGATTAAGCCATTAGGTTTTGAGTTGGATGATAAAAAGCTGAAACGTGCAGGTTTGGATTATCACGAATGGGCACGTATGCAGATTTGGGACAATCTTGAGCAATGCTTGGCTGATTTAGACAGCAAAGGCGTGGGTTTAGATGCGATTTATCCATTAACCACCAAAGGCACAGAAACACCACATACTTCGGATTTAAACCGACCTGTTGCCTTGTTGATGGGGCCTGAAACACGCGGTTTGCCAGAAGCCGTACGCATGTTGTTTCCGCAGCAGCACTGGATTCGTTTACCCATGGCAGAAAACTCACGCAGTTTAAACTTGTCTAATGCAACGGCTGTGATTGTGTATGAGGCATGGCGTCAGCAAGGTTTTAAAGCATTGCTCTAATTTGAGCATCAATTCATTTCAAATTTAATGCGATCTTTAGCATCAATGCGTACAATTGATAGATAAAAAGCTGAGACAAAACTGTACTCAGCTTTTTTGTTTTCGCTATTTTGCTGATTTAACGCTGCAATCCATTTGAGGCATAAGAAAAGGCGCATAAAGCGCCTGATCTTAAAGTTGTGATGCTATTTGTCTTAGCGATCATCAAACTCATTGTGCTGCGGAGCAGGGTGTTTAAAGCCTTTGGTTTTATAACCGAGGTATAAAACCCCAAACATTGCCCACCATAAGCCATACTTCAATGAAGTTTCATCGACTTCGAGCCATAAAGCAAAGACTGCAATAAAGCCGCACAACGGTACGATCACAAAATTGAGAAGGTCTTTAAAGCCTTTGGTACGACCATCACGTAGCGCGTAACGTGAAATCACCGATAAATTCACAAAGCTAAATGCGGTGAGGGCACCAAAACTGATTAATGAAATGACAAAATCCAAGTCCATAAAACCAGCAGTTAACGCTACAGCACCTACAATTAAAATATTGTATGAAGGTGTATAGCTGCGTGGGCTGATATGACCAAAGATTTTTTTGTTGATCACGCCATCACGACCCATCACGTACATTAAACGCGATACGCCCGCATGAGCCGAAATACCCGATGCCATTACCGTTACAATAGCAAAGGCAAGCACATATGACTGGAACAACGAGCCGCCGACCAAGAGCAGAATTTCTGGCTGCGTTTCTGCAATATTTTTAAAGTAGCTGCCCGGTTCATTTGGGAAGAAAATCTGCATGAAATAGGTGCTGACAATAAAAATTACACCCGCAATTAGCGCAGTTAAGAACATTGCCTTCGGTAAGGTTTTTTCAGTGTCTTTGGTTTCTTCTGCAAGTGAGCTGAGTGAGTCAAAACCTGTAAATGAGAAGCAGAGTAGGGTTGCACCTGTAATCAATGCGCCTACCGAAGTAAGTTCATTCCAGAAAGGTTCTAAGCTCCATAACTGATAGCGTTGCTCGGCAGTGATTGGACCATCGGCATTGAAACCTGCCTGAAGTTTGGTGTACATCATCCATGTAAATACGCCAATGACCACCAACTGTACCAAAACGATCATACTGTTAAAGTTGGCGACAAAACGCGCGCCACGCAAGTTGACACCCGTCATAAATGCCGTGAGTACCACCACCCAAATCCAGTGATTCACATCAGGGAATAAGGCTTCCAGATAAATCACCGCCAAGATGATGTTGACCATTGGGGAGAGTAAATAATCTAGCCAAGATGACCAACCCACCATAAAACCAACGTTGGGATGAATCGATTTTTGTGCATAGGTATACGCCGACCCAGAAGAAGGATAACGACGAATCATGTGACCATAACTTAAAGAAGTTAAAAGAATGGCAACCAGTGCAAAAATATAAGATGTGGGTACGTGAAAATGACTTTCTTCCGATACTAAGCCGAAAGTGTCGAATAACGTCATCGGTTGAATGTAGGCTAAACCAATAATAATAATGTGCCAGAGTCCTAGCGTTTTTTGCAGTTTAGCTGCCGATTGAGTCCCAGAGATATTTGTCAACGGCGTTATCCTCTTAATCGTTGATCAAGGATCAGTCATGTTTGTTCAGGATTGTTTGAGACGAACAATCCCCCCTACATAAAAAGTAAAAACGCGCCAATCTACTCCATAATGACGCGCTTTGTCAGTATCTTTGCTTTCTTTTTTAGCAGAAAAAACGCCATATTGATGAAAAAACATCAGACGCAGCAGTCTACCAATGAAAAGCCCGATGTTTAGAAAAACATCAGGCTAGATTTTCGGCTATGTTCGCCTATTTTGTAGGAATTACCAAGCCTTTTTTAAGATGGCTTTGAGTTCTTCTAAATTGGCTTCTTTCGGGTTGTAAATAATGGAACCATCGTTCAGGGCTTTTTCAGCGACTTCATCTAATTGTGCTTCGCTGACTTTACCTGTTTCTTGTAAAGTGCGTGGCAATTTAGTCAGTGCATATAAGCGGTCACGAATGGCTAAGAGTGTCGAAATGGTTTTATCGGCACGTAAATGTGCAGGGGTTTGTGCATAGACGTCTGCGCCAGCCAAAGGTAATAGTAGCTCGGCAATTTTATCGGCATTGACGTCTTTGTTGTATTCCAACACGTATGGCAAGAATAAATTCATGCACAGTCCATGTGGCAAATGTGCCACAGCACCCAAGGCATGACCTAAGGAATGCACCAACCCGACCATAGAGTTTGAAAACGCAATCCCCGCCATAGTCGATGCTTGTGCCAGTTCCAAACGGCCTTGTTCATCGCTTGGGTTGTCTAATACATTGAACAGGTTATTGCTGATTTTTTTAATTGCTGCAGTGGCATAAGCATCAGAAATTGGGTTGGCTGCCATGCAACTATAAGCCTCAATGGCGTGCGTCATGGCATCCATAGCCGTCATTGCTGTTAAATGTGGTGGCAAAGTTTGCGTCATACGCGGGTCTAAAATGGCTGCATGTGGCATTAAGTAATACGATGCAAATGGCATTTTGACGTTCTTTTCTGTGTCGGATACCACCGCAACCATAGTCACTTCTGAACCTGTTCCAGATGTGGTTGGAATCACAAAAAAAGGTTTCAGTGGGCGTGGTAAGTTATGCGCACCTGAATATTGCAATAAGTCATCACCGCCCTCGCTGACTAAAATATTGGTGGCTTTAGAAGTGTCAATGACTGAACCGCCACCCACCGCGATAATGGCATCACAGTTATTTTCACGGTACAACTGTGCCGCACGACGCACTGTCGCCACACTTGAATCTTGCGGGACATCATCAAAAACATAGCCAATCACGGCATCGGTAGATTCAAAAGCCGCTTCAATCGGTGCAAGCAAATTGTTGGAACGCACGCCTTTGTCGGTAATGATCATTGGGCGCTGCGAACCGAGTGTCGCCAATTCAAACGGAATATGTTCAAGCGCTGCATGACCTGCAATGACTTTGACTGGGCAAAAAAATTCGTAATAAGGCTTCGCCATGTTATGCACTCCGTTTGAAATAAGATTGGGCAACTTTTAGATAGATATTGGCTGCACCTGATAGTTTTTCTTTTAAGCTGAGTTCATTCGGATATTGTTTTACCGCCAGTTCTGCCAGTAATTTAGGCAAGATCAGTGCTTCCATTTTGTTTAGGCAACGTACCAAGCGAATTGCATAAGACACATCACCATCGGCAATCATGCGGTCATGCGCAAAGGCCTGTGCGGTACTTTCCTGAAATGAAAACACTAAAAATGCATGATTTAAGTGTTTAAAGGTAATGGTTAAATCGGGTTTTTGTGCCGTATTCTGTAACAGTTCTAATTGATGATCTGCAGTGACTTTGGCAACAAAGGCTGGACCATTCGGAAAAACTTTCATAGACAACACAAAGTTGCTGGGAAATTTGGCAACTTCTTGTTTAATTTCTTCATCGACCTGACTTGCCATGACTAAACCTCTGCCAATCACATCCATCATGAGTTTGACATAGGCCAGTTGCAAAGCGGGTTTCACAGATTTAGTTGAAATCACGCGCTGAATCCCTGTGTTATAAATCATTATTTAGAGTAAATACTCTATTTTATTTCTTATTGAAAAGAAAGCCATTTATACGTGAATGACTTGAACGTCATTAAAGTAACCGCTGTTTTGTAAAGTTTCAATGATATCTGCGCAGAAGTTTTCAAAATGTGGATAGTCATTGACTAAATCCATCACACGTACCATTTCCAAACCTGCATAGCCGCAAGGGTTGATACTTTGAAAACCAGTCAAGTCACAATCAATATTGAGGGCTAAACCGTGATAACTACGGCCTTTACGAATTTTAAAACCAAGTGAGCCAATTTTCCGTTCATTGACATATACCCCCGGTGCATCGGCTTTGGCATAGGCTTCAATGCCGTATTTTTTAAGCAGCTCAATCATCAAGTTTTCAGCATAAGATACCAAAGTACGGACATTCCAGCCTAAACGGTTCAGGTCAAACATGAAGTAGGCGACCAATTGGCCTGGGCCATGCCATGTGACTTGACCACCACGATCAGTCTGTACCACAGGAATATCTGTCGCCATTAAAATATGTTCGGCTTTGCCTGCTTGCCCTTGGGTCAGTACATTCGGATGTTGCAAAATCCAGAGTTGGTCAGGGCTGTCTGCATCACGTTGTTCAGTCCAGTCTTTCATTTCCTGAAAGCGAGCTTGATAGTCAGTCAGGTCATGATATTGACGAATAATCAGGTTTGGCCGTTGTGCAGTATCCACAGTGATGCAGTCCTATCCATAAAAGCAAGAAATTGATTTTATTATACGAAAATGTGGCGGCTGTAGGGGATTTGTGGATTGAATAAGATTTTGGCAGCGCAGAAACAAAAAACACGCCCGAAAGCGTGTTATTTGAAAATCAATCTACAAAATTACAATGCAGTTTTAATCAGTGGGCAAGCTGCCAAATCTGCATAAATGGCATGCACTTGTTCCAATTCTTCAAAACGCAATTGTGCTGTAATTGAATGATACTTGCCTGTGCGTGATGGGGTAATGCTGATGCTTTGTGCATCAAACTCAGGGAAGTGCTTCACTAAAATTTCAACCACAGCAATACGCAGTTCATCACCCGCGTCACCAATGAGTTTAATTGGGTAATCCATTGGAAACACCCAAAGATGCTCTTGTAGTTCACGAGATGGGGTACGGTTGAATAACGTCATAAGGTGTGTCTCTATCTCTATATCAAACGCCTGCATAGGGCAGGCGTTTTTTGTCTTGTTGAATAAATGAGGCTGAATTTAAAAATTTCAATAGCTCATTTATGCAGCAATCTTAGTCATTTTCCAAGAACGAGCGTAAGTGTTCAGAACGAGAAGGGTGACGAAGTTTACGTAAGGCTTTGGCTTCAATCTGACGGATACGTTCACGGGTCACATCAAACTGCTTCCCAACTTCTTCCAAAGTATGATCGGTTGGCATATCAATACCAAAACGCATTTTCAGAACTTTGGCTTCACGTTCAGTCAAGTTTTCAAGCACTTCACGGGTCGCTTCTTTTAAGCCTTCAGAGGTTGCCGCATCAACAGGTGAGGTGATGTTGCTGTCCTCAATGAAGTCACCCAAATGTGAATCTTCATCATCACCAATTGGCGTTTCCATAGAAATCGGCTCTTTGGCAATTTTCAGAACTTTACGAACTTTAACTTCATCCATTTCCAAGCGTTCGCCTAATTCTTCTGGAGTCGGTTCACGACCCATTTCCTGAAGCAATTGACGCGATACACGGTTGATCTTGTTAATGGTTTCGATCATGTGTACTGGAATACGAATGGTACGCGCTTGGTCGGCAATAGAACGGGTAATCGCCTGACGAATCCACCATGTTGCATAAGTCGAGAACTTATAACCACGACGGTATTCGAACTTGTCTACCGCTTTCATCAAGCCGATGTTACCTTCCTGAATCAAGTCTAGGAATTGTAAACCACGGTTGGTGTATTTTTTTGCAATCGAAATAACCAGACGCAAGTTGGCTTCAACCATTTCTTTCTTCGCACGACGGGCTTTGGCTTCGCCTACTGCCATACGCTTAGAAATTTCTTTGATGCCTTTAACATCTAAGCCTAACTCTTTTTCAATGTCGGCAATTTTTTGTTGGAACGCCAAAATATCTGGACGTACTTTTTCCAAATAGCCTTTTTGGTCGGCAGGTGCTTTGGCAATGTGCTCGTCTAACCAAGCAAAGTTAGATTCCTGACCTGGGAATGAGGTACGGAATTGAGTACGATCCATACGACCACGACGCACCGCATAACGCATCACTTCACGTTCAGCAGTACGAATTTGTTCATGTGTACCACGAATCATTTCCGAAATAATATCGAATAAACGTGGCGTAAATTTAAACATCATGAATACAGTCGCTAAAGCTTCTAAAGCCTCTTGAGCTTCGGCACTTTCACGACCATGTTTTTCAATGGCAGCAATTTTTGCAAGATAAGCCTGTTCCAATTCACCAAAACGCATTCTTGCAATTTCTGGGTCTGGACCTGAATCTGCTTCAGATTCTTCTTCGGCTTCAGCTTCTTCTTCCTCATCGTCATCATCAAGTTTGACGTCTTTGGTTGGTTTGTTGCTGGTGTCTTCTTCTTTGTCTAAATCGGCTTCGTCTTCTAAAGCTTCTGGAATTTCTTCATCGGTTTCAGGGTCTAAATAACCTGATAAAATATCGGCAAGGCGACGTTCGCCTGCTTCATAATCTTTATATTCTTGCAGTACCACTTGCACTGCGTTTGGCCAGTAGGCAATCGAGTGAAGTACATCGCGAATCCCTTCTTCAATACGTTTCGCAATGCTAATTTCACCTTCACGCGTTAACAGCTCAACCGTACCCATTTCACGCATATACATACGCACAGGGTCTGTGGTGCGACCAGGCTCATTTTCTACAGAGGCAAGTACCGCTGCAGCTTCTTCTTCAGCAACTTCGTCGGCAGCTTCCGCATTATCCTCGAACATTGCATCATCAGATTCAGGCGCACGTTCATGCACAGGAATACCGACGTCTTGAAGCATTTGAATAATGTCTTCAATCTGCTCGCTTTCTGTGATTGAGTCCGGGAGATGATCGTTAACCTCAGCGTAAGTTAGGTAACCTTGCTCTTTGCCTCGGCTAATCAGAGCCGCTACTTGCGAAGTAGGGGAATTCATATCGCTCATCTTTGCTTACTCTTCGTTGAATCTGTGGCAGTGAAAAACCGTGCATGATAGCACAATTCGCTTTAAATAGGGGGTGAATTGATCAATCAAGCATGATTTTAAAATGATGTTTGAATGAAGAATGTGATAGAAATATGGGGCTTCATTACTGTTTTTCAAGTCAATTTCCTTTTTGCCCGCAAAATATTTTTATGATTGGGGCGAATCTCAAATAATGATACTAACTTGTTCATAAATACACAAATTTGCCGCAATGTTGCAAGCTGTCTATGTTGCAGTTTTTTGAAAAAAATAAATAAAACTTGACAATATTTATAAAGGCAGATAAATAGCGGCTAGACCCTTCACATTTTTTCATTCTGAGGTAGTTTTAGTGTCTTCTACAGATTTTGAACTAGATGATAACTACGGTGATGATGATGTTAATTTCGATGAGGCATCAAACAAAATAAGCGCGAAAGAATCTTTAGAAAAGCGCCGTTTGATTGATGATTTACTCGCACAACGTCGTTTGGAACGTGAGCTCAAAGATTTTGATTATGATTTTGACGATGACGACGATTTTGACGATGAAGATGACTAAAATCAGGTACTGTATCTGGCATTGAAAATGCTATGCTACACCCCTAAATTGACACCGATGGATTTGAAATGACTGCTTTAGATTTAGACCTGTTAAGTGAATATCTAGATGGTGACCAAAACGAGTATGGTCTAGACTTCGCTGCAACGCATGGTTTCTTGTGTGCCATTGCAGTTGGACCTCAATTTGACCCATGGTTAAATGAATTGTTTGAAGGCAACCAAAAGAAAGTGCCTGCTGAAATTATTGCGCAAATTCAGGCTTGGTTAGAAAGCATTCGCCAAAGTTTAGCCAATGAAGAAGGCATTGAGTTTCCATTTGAAATTGAAGAAGCAGAAGTTGATTCAAGTTTGGGTGATTGGAGCGTTGGCTTTGTCGATGCGATGTTCTTAAACGAAGAAGCATGGTTTACGCCTGAATTTGAAGAGCAATTGGTTGATTTAACTTTGCCAATGATGGTGTTTAGCGGCATTGATGAAGAAGATCCACAAATGGAATCTTTCCGTCGCAATGGTCAGTTAATGGACGAAATTGCAGAAGAAATTCCTGAAAACCTGAATGAATTATATTTGATGTACCACACGCCTGATTAATGGCTTGGTTTACATATTGTGTAATATGTAATCCTCATAAAAAAAACGCACTGCGCAAATCGCAGTGCGTTTTTTATTATGGCGCTTCAATGATCATGTTACCAATTAGCGTGTCGCACGATCCCAAGCATCTTTGACAGCAAATTTAGCTTGTTCCCACGTTAAGCGTGAACTGCCTTTAATTTGCCCCCATTTGCTTCTTAGATCGGGCTCAACATCTTCGAAACGTGTGTGCGTATCATAATGTGGGCGGTTTTCATAACCAATGCGATAGGCATTTTGATAGTCACGATCATAATCTAAATCATGATAAT
This sequence comes from Acinetobacter sp. YH12205, assembly GCF_013418125.1. Taxonomy (NCBI): domain Bacteria; kingdom Pseudomonadati; phylum Pseudomonadota; class Gammaproteobacteria; order Moraxellales; family Moraxellaceae; genus Acinetobacter; species Acinetobacter sp. YH12205. Next base: position 135,354 of record NZ_VPCQ01000004.1, read on the forward strand.
GGTTGCGTGTTTCTGTAAAGTAGGTTGTATTTAAGCTATTGGTACGCCAGTAAGCTTCTTCTTCGGTAGGGTTCACAACTTCTGCTGCACCTTTACCTGCCAAACCACCCACTACAGCGCCTACAGCACCACCGACCACAGCACCTACTGGACCACCCAGCGCACCTACTGTTGCACCAGTAGCCGCACCGCCAACAGCACCTAAACCAGTACCGACAGGGTGTGCACCAGGTTCTCCTGTAATTGGATCGGCATTTAAGCGATCACGTTCTTCTTTTGGTAAGTTCTTAACCACATCACGGTCAATTTTTTCATTGCGTTCAAAATCTGACATTCGAATCACCTTTTTATCTTTGTATGCGTTATAGCGTTCCTATATTCATAAATCGCTATGAATAGGCTTAATCTACGCTGCTACAATGTAGGCTTATAGCCTATTCAGAATGCATTTCAGTTACAGCGCATGTCAGACGTAAATTTATGTGTGATATATCAGCCTGATGTTGATTTTAAGTGTTTGATGTTGCGGTTCAGTGTGAAATACGTACTTTAGGTAAGCTTATAAGTACTTTTTTTGATAATAACGGTTCGCATACCAACCATAGGCAACATGAAAAACTGCACCATGAATCGCAATCAAACACAGCATCACCACCGCAGCCAATGCTAGTCCTGCTTTATCTGCAGCTTTTAAAATGGCTTCTGCATTCGGATTCATCAGCACCAAGAAAAACACAAAGAAGCTACCAATAATAATTGCCACCGCACTTGAGCCCCAAACCAGTTGAATTTTTTCATCACTGCTCGGTAAGCGTTGTTCTTTTTTGACAAAATGTCCTGCGCTAATGAATGCTGCGGCAATTAATGCAGGGAGCAAGGTCAAGCCACCTAAGTTCAGACCAAAAATCAATACGGTAATGAGTAAGACCAGCGTAATACTGTAAACCGCAGCAAAAAATAATAAATATGGTTTCATGTCTGATTTTCCCCAAAAAATTGATTCAATTGCGCAGCAACACAAGCATTAGTCACGCATTTTACGGCGATGCCTACGGTATAAAAAAATGGCGATGACTAAGAGCACCAAGCCTATAATGACATGGCTGACCTGACTGAAAATTTGCTGCATCAATTGTTGGTTTTCACCAAAATAATAACCCACGCAAGCTAAAAAAGTGGTCCAAATTATTGTGCCTAAACCACTATAAAACATAAATTTCCAAAATGGCATGTGGCTCATGCCTGCAGGAATACTGATGAGAGAACGAATAGCAGGAATCATGCGCCCAAAAAATACAATCCGATGTCCATATTGTTCAAACCAATGCAGGGAGTTTCGGACGTCTTGTTCTTTAATCCATAGATATTTACCGTAGCGATTGACCCAGTGGTAAATACTTTCATGTTTGCAGCGATAACCTACCCAATATAACACTGCCGCTGCGAACAACGAGCCGATACAGCCTGCAATGATGACACCCAATAGCAGTAATTGCCCTTGCGATGCAGAATAGCCTGCAGAGGGCATAATAATTTCAGAAGGAACGGGTGGAAAAACATTATCCAGAAACATTAACAGGGCAATACCAAGGTAGCCCAGTTGTTCCATAATGGAAATAATCCATTCAGTTAAGTTCATGCAAGTTGTGCTTTAGAAAAGTGCTTCTATCCTAAGCAGTATTGGACGAACAGTAAAGTCTTGCGCAATTTAGACTTAATCAAGCTCTGCATGGGTCAGGGTATAGATATATACACGTCTTAAGCTATATGCCACAAGTATAGGAATGGCACAGAGCAGGGCGTAATTCAAGAAATGCGCTTGTAGATGATAGCCAACAAATGCCGCAATAATACCGCCTAAAATTGCACCTAAAGCCACAATAAAAGTATGAGATTCATGTTCCAAACCATCTTGCATTGTTGCGCTATGCGTAGCAGTCACAGATTTTACAGGCGTAAAACGTAGTGTGTGCATTGAATTTGAAATTGTTGTTTTAGGCATAGCGTCACTCCTGATTGCGGCATATAAATTTAGGAATACATAACGATCCTTGAATTTTGGGTTATGGGAGATGTTGAGTTTGTGCTGAACATCTGCACCAATATAGCCACAGATTTTGTGGCTTATTTTGATTGAATGCTATCACCCAATCTGGGGATATTGCGCAATGCTTGGTAAACAAGCGTTGTATTTTTATGTTCTATGTAATCTTGCGTGAAGCATATATGTAGACATAAAAAATCCCCATACTGGATGAGGACTTTTTCAATATGATTAGAGTGGTCGATACAACATCAACATGGCTTTTGTTAGACCTTGTTGATGTGTATGAGCCTGTACGGATTACAGACGTTTACGTTTAGCTGCGGCAATTTGTGATTGGCGCATACGGAAACCTTCTTTTTGTTTCTCACTGGTTTTATCAATACAGTACACACAAGATACACCGTGTTCATAGCTTGGTAATTCAACTTCTTCAGGCAGTAATGGCCAACCGCAAGCATGACATTTGGTGTTTTGACCTTCTTGCATACCATGTGTCACCGCAGTACGGCCATCAAATACGAAACATTCACCTTCCCATAAGCTTTCATCGGCTGGTGTTTCTTCTAAGTATTTAAGTACGCCACCTTTTAAGTGATAAACCTCGGTAAAACCTTCTTGCAACAATAATGACGTCGATTTTTCACAACGAATCCCGCCTGTGCAGAACATCGCAATTTTTTTATCTTTATGCTGTTCTAGGTTTTGTTTCACATATTCTGGAAATTCACGGAAAGTTTCGGTTTTCGGGTCAATTGCGCCCTTAAACGTTCCTGCTTTGTATTCATAGTCATTACGGGTATCAATCAGAATGACATCGTCACGAGCAATCAGTTCATTCCATTCTTTCGGGTCTAGGTAGTGACCGACTAAATCACGTGGTTTTACTTCTACACCCAAAGTCACAATTTCTTTTTTCAGCTTGATTTTCATTTTACGGAATGGCTTTTCAGAGCTATGTGACTCTTTGTATTCCATTGCGGTAAAGCCTTCATCCAACAGAAATTGGTGAACTTGATCAATCGCGGCACGATCACCCGCTACAGTTCCATTAATGCCTTCACCTGCCACAATGAGAGTACCGCAAAGGTTGATTGAATTTACCAAATCTAATAAGCGTTGTTGAAGATCGGCAGGATCTGCAACTTCTTTGAATTGATAAAGTGCGGCAACAACCCAAGTCGTGGTCGCTGGCTGTTCTACAGGTGCAAGCTGTTCTACAGTAGCGTTCATGGAGTACTCCAATAGATGAAAGACAAAAATTTAAGGCGCATATTCTAACCTGCTTTGTGTGAATATGCGAGAAAACCGAGTGCGGTACATGGTTTTTAAAGCACGACACAACATTTTAAAAATGTAGCAGAACGGGGTATGATGCCACTCGTTTCAAAGAAGAATGTTGTGTTCATGTTGATGCGCCAACAGGTGTTGTTAAATATTGGAGTGTTGTGTTGAGTAAGGATCGTCAAATTGCCACTTTAACCCCGTGTGCAGGTCGTTGTTCTACGGTGTTTGGTGATGCTGTCTGTCGAGGTTGCCGTCGCTTTAACCATGAAGTGATTCGATGGAACAGCTATACGCCTGAACAACACACTGCCGTTTGGCGTCGTTTAGATGCACAGCTCGATCAGATTTTAGTGCCTATGTTGCCGTTTGCCGACCTGCGTCATGTTGAGGGGTTTATCCGCTCTAAGCGTGTGCGTTTACGAGATGATGCTTCAAAAGGGCGTAAGCTGTACCATGCACTGAAAATTTGTGAAAAAAATCGACATTTTACCGATGAAAGTGGCTTGGGCATTCACTACAAAGAAGTGCGACCTTTGTGGCAGGAGTTTGAACGTCGCGTGTTGGCGCTTGCAACCGCAAGTTATGATTTTGCATTTTTAAGGGCTGATGGTATTAGCCATAGCTTATTGCATAGCTTGCAAGATGATTAATTTGTAATTCTTGCGATTAAAGGCTAGAAAGACTTTTATTGAACCATAAAAAAACTCGCAAAATTTGCGAGTTTTTTTATTTTGTACAGGAATGGCTTAAGCCACTTGTACAGGAATACAGTTTGCAGTGTGACTCACGGTATTGTCTGGGTTTGCATAGACCAAACGTGGTTCGTGCGCATTGGCTTCTGCTTCAGTGAAGTCACCAAAGGTTGCAATAATAATAATATCGCCTACATCGGCTTGGTGTGCAGCACCACCATTGACTGAAATGATGCCTGAGTTGTCTTCACCACGAATTGCATAAGTTGTGAAGCGCTTACCATTGGTCACGTTCCATACGTGGATTTCTTCATATTCACGAATGCCAGCCAAATCCATGAGTGTTCCGTCAATTGCACATGAACCTTCGTAGTGAAGTTCTGCATGAGTTACAAAAGCACGGTGGATTTTGCATTTTAATAAACGAGATAGCATGGTGAGCGTCTCCTTAGTGGACCTAAGATTTTATCTTATGGTTGAATTCAAACACTGCTTGCTGGATGTCAGTTCCGAGCAGAAAGCGCATTTTGCTCTGAAAATTGCGACATGGCAAGTGTGATTGTTCAACAATTGTGGATTCATCAGTTCGGTTTATAGGCATTGATTTGATTCATGGCTTGTTGTACTTCGCCATTGACCAGTAACTTGATACGACCTAATGCATGTGCAAGTGCATCATCCATTAAAGTTTGCTCGCTACTTGGTGCTTTGCTCAGTACATGACCAGACACGCGTTCTTTTGAACCCGGATGCCCAATACCAATGCGTAAACGATGGAAGTTTGGACCTGTGTGCGGCACGATGTCACGTAAACCATTATGTCCACCATGACCACCACCCGTTTTTAGGCGAATGATCCCTGGGTTCATATCCAGTTCATCATGAGCAATCAGCATTGCTTCAGGTGCAATTTGATAGAATTTGGCGAAGGGAACAACACTTTGACCAGAACGATTCATAAAGGTTGTGGGTAATAACAGACGAACGTCTTGACCTTCGATATTACCACGTCCGCTGATCCCGTGAAATTTAGGATCGGCTTTTAATGTAATGCCATATTGATCTGCAAGGCGTTCTACAAACCAGAAGCCTGCATTATGGCGGGTTTGGGCATACTCTTTACCAGGGTTGCCCAAACCAACAATCAGTGAAATATTAGCCACTAATTATACCATGAACACTTATGCGCGTTTGAAGTCAGCGTGCATAGGTGTGTTTTTAGCAGGGTGACGTTGTAACGCTTGGATTTTCACGTTTTCAACTTTGTCGCCTACTTTGATTTCTACAACTTCTTCAAAGAAAGCATTGCTTTCTAAAGCTTTTACAAGCTCACGAAGTTCTAAAGTGATTGTTACAGGCTCAGCGTCGCCACCATAAATGATAGCTGGAACTAATGCAGCGTGACGAAGGCGGCGGCTCGCACCTTTCCCTTGGTTAGCTGCTTCACGCGCTTGAGCGTTTAATACGAAGTTTGCCATGATAGACATCCTTATTTTGAGTTTAAATAAACTAGATCTGCGACCAATCTAGTGATAGAAAACCCTGCCAAGTGGCAGGGCTTTGAAAATTTAGCGCTCTATTATAGATAAGAATCGAACATTGCGCTAATAGATTCTTCGTTGTTAATACGGCGAATTGTTTCTGCAACCATACTTGCTACAGATACTTGGCGAATTTTACCAAGTGCTTGAGCTTCTTCTGAAAGAGGAATGGTGTCTGTAACAACCAGTTCATCAATCACAGAATTTTTCAGGTTTTCAATCGCTTTGCCTGAAAGTACAGGGTGGGTAGCATAAGCAACAACGCGGCGAGCACCAAAAGTTTTAAGTGCATCGGCAGCTTTGCATAATGTACCTGCAGTATCCACCATGTCATCTACAATGACACAGTCACGATCTTTTACATCACCAATCAAATGCATCACTTGTGATTCATTCGCTTTTTGACGACGTTTATCGATAATTGCAAGATCGATATCACCCATTTGTTTTGCAACAGCGCGCGCACGAACCACACCACCAACGTCTGGTGAAACTACCATGAGATTGTCGTGTGACTGTTGACGCAGGTCAGCCAATAGCGCAGGCGTACCATAAATGTTGTCTACAGGGATGTCGAAGAAACCTTGAATTTGGTCTGCGTGCAAGTCAATCATCACTACACGGTCAATCCCTACAGTGGTGAGCATATCTGCAACCACTTTAGCGGTAATTGGAACACGTGTAGAACGAGGACGACGGTCTTGGCGGGCATAACCGAAGTAAGGAATAACGGCAGTAATACGACCTGCACTTGCACGACGCAACGCGTCAGCCATCACCAAGATTTCCATGAGGTTGTCATTGGTTGGCGCACAAGTAGGTTGTACGATAAATACGTCTTTACCACGGACATTCTCGGTAATCTCTACAGCAATCTCACCATCAGAGAAGGTAGAAACTGATGCAGCACCTAAAGGAATGTGCAAGTGGCTTACGACTTTTTGAGCGAATTGTGGATGCGCGGTTCCACTAAAAACGACAAGATTGGGCATGAAGCACCCTTGGCGGTTGGTGTATGTAGGAATAGATGGCAGGGGTAGCTGGATTCGAACCAACGGATGCCGATATCAAAAACCGGTGCCTTACCACTTGGCGATACCCCTAATGCGGCAGAACTTTAATATTTTTACTGCGTTCTGTCAAGGTAAATTAACAGGATAGCGGTAATATTGGGGGTTCTGTCTAATGCGAGAAAATGGCAGGGGTAGCTGGATTCGAACCAACGGATGCCGATATCAAAAACCGGTGCCTTACCACTTGGCGATACCCCTAGATTTGATCACTGTAAGATGGCAGGGGTAGCTGGATTCGAACCAACGGATGCCGATATCAAAAACCGGTGCCTTACCACTTGGCGATACCCCTAATACAGTAATCTACAGGTGAAAGAGATGGCAGGGGTAGCTGGATTCGAACCAACGGATGCCGATATCAAAAACCGGTGCCTTACCACTTGGCGATACCCCTATTGTACTGTGAAATGTCGTAATGGAGATTCATCTAAGCTGTTCACAACGTACGCAGTACATGGTGAGTGTGCCAAAATGTCGTCTACATTCATTTCTGCAGTCACTTCAGTAAAGACACAAGCACCTGTACCTGTAAGCTTTGCTTGACCAAATTGGTCTAAATAACGCATTGCTTCATCAACTTCGGGGTATAAATTTCGTGCCACAGGCTCAAAATTATTTCCAAAGTCAGATGGCTTTATCTGATAGCCGCAGAATTTAGTGGGCTTCGTGTTTCTTGTCAATGTTTTTTGTGAAAAAAGTAGTTGAGTGCTGATAAAACAGTCAGGTTTTAACACAATATATTGTTTTGGGGCTAAGTCTATGAATGTTAACTGTTCACCAATGCCTTCTGCCCATGCATTACGACCATGCACAAAGATCGGTACATCTGCTCCGAGCTGTAAACCAAGTTCAGCTAGTTTTTGAGTATCCAAGCCACATTGCCAAAGTTGATTGACTACAATTAAGGTGGTTGCGGCATTGGATGAACCTCCGCCAAGCCCTGCACCCATAGGGATGTGCTTCTCAATTTTAATATTTAAACCTGTGGCTTGTTTCGCGTAGGGTTTTAAAATTTGCGTGGCTTTGTAAATCAGGTTTTGCTCTAAATTGACACTGTTTAAACCCTGAATTTGAATGCTTTGAGTATCATTGACTTCAAATTCTAGCCAGTCGTATAAATCAATCAGTTGAAAAATAGTCTGCAATTCATGGTAGCCGTTGTCACGACGCCCAGTAATGTGCAAAAACAGATTTAATTTGGCAGGTGAGGGTACACGAATCATGGCGAAACTTGGCAAGTGATTAACGATTTTGGATGAGCATTGTAATACGGTTTTCTTGCCCTGATTCAAGTGCTTGTTTCAAAATCAGACGGTTTGGCAAACTGGCACTGTCGTTATAGCTCAAATCGACCGTCCAACCATCTTCAATAAATTGAGTCGGGCGCTGTTGGGGGTCTTTTTGAATTTGGGCATTGACCGTTGCAGGTCGGGCTTGTACCCAATCGACCAAGTGGGTGATGGGCGCTTGCCAACCTGTGGCTTGTTCTAACAGTTCTTCAGGACTTTCGGCATAAATTATCCCTGTTTTGGCACTGTTGAGGGTGACTTGTCCTGGTTGTCCGCTAATTTGCGTTTTACCAACGCCCAAAATGCCGCTCAGTTCAATATCAAACTGCTGTTGCTGCTGTACCCAAGTAAAAAAGGCACTGCCAGATTGCTGCGGAGTGCGCACACCAATTTTGCCTTGTAGGTTAAATTGATTTTCGGCTTCAACTTGCTGTGAAATGTTGGCTGGTTTTTGTACGAAAGGCTGACAACCTGTCAGTACAAGGCTACTGGTGGCAAAAAGGGTTAATCCTAATTTTGAAAATAAACGCATGAATCATTTAACTCTTTTAACTGGCTGCGGTAACAATAGCGAATTTAATTGTTGCAATTGCGGATCATTCGGATGATTTTGTTGTAATTGTTGTAACACTTGGCTGAATTTTTGAATATCGCCTTGCATATACAACGATTTTGCATAACGTGAGCCAATCGCGGCACTATGACTCAGGGCGTAAGCTTTTTCTAAAGCTTGTGCCGAAGCGGTGTAGTCATTTTGCAAATAGCTGACATAACCTAAAGTATCTAAAATAGAGGCCTGTTCAGGTGCAAACTCAAGTGCTTGTTCTACATAGCGACGTGCTTCATCCAAACGGCGATTTTGCAGTGCAAGGGTATAGGCGTAGGCATTTAAATAGGTTGGGCTGTTCGGCTCAATTTCCAGTAACTTGGTGAGCAGTTGATCCAGTTTGTCTTTTTCCTGATGTGCATCCAATAGTAAGACTTCTGAATAGATCAGGTCAGGATCATCGGGCAGGTTTTTGATGGCTTCATCTAACAAACGCAGTGCTGCTTTTTTATTGTCCATGCGTTTTAAAATATCGGCCTGTGCCTGATATAAAAAACTGGCGTGCTGCGGATAGTTGACCCGTTCCTGCGTTAAAAAGCGCAGGGCATCGTTCAGTTTATCTTGCTGGGCAAAAATACTGATCATGTTGCGACGTGAAACCGTATAAAGGCTACCATCGACCAAACGATAATAGGCTTTGGCTGTTTCAAAGTGCTGTTTACGTTCGGCATTGACCGCTAAATAAAAATAGGCTTCGTTTTGATATTGTGCCGAATAGCGTAGCTCTACCAAATACTTTTCGGCTTTTTCGTATTGTTTCAAGTCAATACTGGTCAAACCTGCAATAAATAAGGCTTCATCTTCCGTAGGCCATTTTTTTAAAATAGCTTCTAGCTTTGTTAGCGCCAAAGTTGCTTCATTTTTTTTGACCAAATATTTGGCTTCGGCTAAACGGACTTCAAAATTATTTTTGTGTTTACGGCTGGATTTTGCATACCAAGCTGCCGTTTCTTCTTCATTGCCAAGTACGCTCAACAAATTGGCTTTCATTAAAATATAGCCAGTGACTTTCGGGCGTTTGCGCAACGCTCGGTTAATGGTATCGAGCGCGGCTTGATATTGTCCATTTTGCGCTTTTAAACCTGCAATCAATACCAAAATAGATGGATTGTCTTTGGCTTTGCTGGTGCGCAGGGCTTGAATCAGAAATTCACGGTCTTCTACAGATTCAGGGGAAATTCCCGCCAAAATTTGTTCTAAGTCAGCCGTGGCATCAATATTTAGAATTTTATCTAAGGTTTCTGCAGCCAAGTCATATTCATGCGCTTTGAGTGCAATGTGCGCCAAATAAAACAGTGCAGGGACATCGGATGGTTCTTGTACCACCCAATGTGTTGCAATATCTAATGCGGCACGTAGGTCATTTTGTTCAATGGCAATATTCAGGGCGCGTTGTTTAATGGAAGTCGAATTGTTCTTAATTGCCAAGACCGTGTAGTTGTGTAATGCAGTTGGAATATCGCCATAAGCCAAGGCAAATTCTGCCACCATGGTTTGTTTTACCGCATTATAATTTGAATTTGCATGATAAATTTCTTCAGATGCTCTAAGATGAGCAACTGAAGCCATGCTACCGACCAGTAAGAATGTGGTAGAATATTGCTTAATTGTCGCGCCGTATGGTCGGCTATTTGTTTGACGCAATTTTTCTTGATCCAAGTAATGCTTTTTATGACACCGTTATTGCACAATAGCATAAATTTAGCGAAATGATGATCTGATATGTCTTTCTTTGCATTGGGTGTCAACCATCAAACCGCCTCTGTAGAGTTGCGCGAGCAAATTGCATTTAACCCAGAAAAGTTAAGTGCCTTACTTGCTGAGCAAAGCCAACATCCCGAACTGAATGATTTGGTGGTGGTGTCTACCTGCAACCGTACCGAAGTCTACGCCATGTCTGAACATCCAGAACAGGTGTTGGATTGGCTTGCACACGTCAATGGTATTGATGCGAAGCAATTGAGTCGTCATGTTTATCGTTATGAAAATGCACAGGCGGTGTCGCATTTAATGCGCGTAGCCAGTGGGCTAGATTCACTCATGTTGGGTGAGCCGCAAATTTTAGGTCAGGTCAAAACTGCGCTGTCTTTAGCCAAAGACTCACATACGGTTTCGCAACAACTCAACCGAATTTTTGAATATGCGTTTTATGCTGCCAAACGGGTACGTTCAGAAACTGCCGTAGGCAGCCATGCTGTGTCGATGGGTTATGCGGTAGCGCAACTGGCGTTACAAGTATTTAGCCATCCTGAAAAACTAACAGTGATGGTGGTGGCTGCAGGCGAAATGAATAGCCTTGTGGCGAAGCATTTGGCCGAGATGGGCGTCGCTAAAATTTTAATTTGTAACCGTACCCGCGCTCGTGCCGAAGCTTTGGCACAAGAAATTGCGCATCGGGTTGAAGTTGAAATTATTGAATTTGATCAGTTAGCGGCCAATTTACACCGCGCTGATGTAATTTCAAGCTGTACGGGTAGTTTGCATCAGGTGATTGCTTATCCTGAAGTAAAAGCAGCGTTAAAGAAACGTCGCTATCAGCAAATGTTGTTGGTCGATTTGGCCGTACCACGTGATATTGATCCTAAAATTGAAAATTTGGATGGCGTGTATTTGTACGGGGTCGATGACCTGCAAAGCGTGATTGATGAAAACTTGGCGCAGCGTCGTCAGGCGGCTGTGGAAGCAGAGCTAATGGTCAATCAGCTTGTGACTGAGTTGGTGACCCATCAAAAAGTTCAGCAAGCAGGTGCGACCATTCATGCTTACCGTGAACATGGCGAAAGCTTGCGTCAGGAAGAATTAAATTTGGCGATGGCGCGTATTGCCAAAGGTGAAGATGCTGCACAGGTTCTGCAGGAATTTTCCTATCGTTTAACCCAAAAACTGCTGCATCCAACTTCTATTTTATTGCGTGAAGCAGCCAAAGGTGATGAGCCTGAATGTTTTGAGTTTATGCAGGAAAATTTAGCAGCGACTGCCAAACATCGTCGCAAATAAGCAAGATTAACGTGATTCACAAAAAAGATTTTTGATGATACAAACTTAATCTAATCAGATCGCTTATTCCTCTAACAAGGTCAGCGATCTTTTTTTATCAATTTCATAAATTTGATGTTTCAAGCGCTTCATTTCTTCAATGCTGCTGAATTTTTTGGAGCGAATTTTTTGCTGTAAGCAGTCGTATTGCAATTTGGTTGAAAAATCCTGCGCCAACTTATCAACATGCTCAGGAGAAGTCGTGTAATCACTGACATTGGCTTGTTGTAAAATGCGCTGTAATTCATAGTGATACGCTGAGCATGCACCCAAAATATAATATTTGGCTTGTTCAGGATCATCGGGTAGATCATCAAAAATAGTATTTAAAATATTTAAGATTTGGTGTAGCAGATGATCATTTGGAATCAGCGCACGTAACGGTTCAAAGTGAATATACAAATACGGGTGATTGATTAGAATCGCAATCACATATTCTTCGGCATCGACTTTGGTGCTAAAACTCAAAGATGCATCGTTATTGGTCTGTGCCTGCCATTTACGGTTAAAGCCTAACTTTTCACGGAAAAACTGTTGCAGCAAATAGCGATAAGAACCCGTTTTGGGCAAAAGTTCGGTCAACTGCCGCAGTTCACCCATGACCTGACTTTTGCCTTCAGGGGTACTGATATTATGGTTTTGGGTGAGATGCGCAAAGACAAAATCTGATAGCAAAGGTGCTTGATCTAATAAACGTCGGAAATTTTCGATGCCTTCACGACGAATAAGTGAGTCAGGGTCGTGCTCATTGGGTAAAACAAAGAACTTCAGTTCACGTCCATCATTGAGCAAAGGCAGTGCAATTTCCAGTGTACGACGTGCGGCTTTTTGACCTGCGGCATCGCCATCAAACGCGATGGTAATGCGGTTGTTTTGGCGGAATAGAATGTTTAAATGATCGGTATTACTGGCTGTACCGAGTGTCGCTACAGCACCATGAATGCCGTATTGCTGCAAGGCAATCACATCCATATAGCCTTCGACCATTAAATAATCTTGGGCTTTTTGTTTGCGTCCTTCATATAAACCATAGAGCAATTGGTTTTTATGAAACACTTCCGAATCGGGCGAGTTGATGTATTTGGGTTTGATTTCATCATTAAGTGCGCGACCACCAAAGCCGACCACACGTCCTTTGCTGTCACGGATTGGAAAAATCACCCGATCACGTAATAAATCGAAGTCACGTCCCTTGTCACTGGTACGAATTAAGCCTAGCAGTTTTAAACCTGCAATGTCTTGCGGAAAGGCTTTTTCTAAATGCTGCCAATCTTCGGGTGCGTAACCCAAGCGCCAAAACTGCAAGGTTTGTGCGGTTAAACCACGTTTTTGAAAATACTGTTGCGCGGCAGGGCTGTGCGGCAATTGCTGCTCATAATATTGCGCTATATTTTCTAGCAAGTCGTATAAGTTGCCTTCTTGTGCAGGTGTGTCCTGCATGGTGTCCCATTGCTCAAAACCTGCAAACGGGTCGGCATTGTTTTGAAATTCCGAGTTTGCGTATTCAGTACTTTGAAACTCGGCAAAAGGATCAAAGTCGATGCCTGTAGCATCAAAAGCATGTTCGCTTGATGTGGTTTGAACTGCAGAAGTTTCATTCTGGTCTTTTGCTGTTGGCTTGGGTTGAGCTATCGATGTTGGCTTTTTGGCTTCACGTTTATAAGAGAGTTTTTTATTGTCGTGCTGATCTTTTGGGAGTTCGATGCCTGTTTGACTGGCCAAGTCTTTCATGACATCTACAAAATTGCGGTTATCAATATCCATTAAAAAACGGATGGCGTTACCATTTGCCTGACAGCCAAAGCAATGATAATACTGCTTGTCACGGTAAACGTGAAAAGACGGGGTTTTTTCCTGATGGAACGGGCAGCAGCCCGAATAGGTACGACCAGTTTTTTTTAATTTCACGCGCTGACTAATCAGATCGACAATATCAGTGCGATCTAAAATTTGATCAATCGTGTGCTGTGGAATGGCCATACGGTTTTGTCTGTTATCTCTTGGTAGTGAAAGGTTCGCCGAACAGGTTGAATACATCAGACTGTGCTGATTGACTCAATGAGTATTCTCTTTTGTATCTTTTTCTAGGACAGGAAACAAGCCCATAAAAGAACAAAGGGCAAGTATCATAACTTGCCCTTTGCATTTTTCAAAACTGAAAAATCAGTCGGAATGGTTTTATTCAGTGCTGTCGTTTTGAGATTTTGGACGATCGAGCAAGCCAAAACTCAAACGGTTGGTGAGGCTGCGTGATGGCTCTGCTTGTGCTTTAGTATCTGACTGTTGTGTTTCAGTGCTGCTTTGCGCTTCACGTCCGAAAATACCCAAAGTTGCACGGTTAATCCAGCTTGCGTCATGACGGGCAGCACGTAAATTCACGCTACCATCTGCTTTAACCAAATTTGGATAGTTCAGTTTCAACACATCAATATATTGCTGAGCTGTGGCTTGATCGCCCAGTTTGCCATAACCATAAGCCACCGTTGCCAATGCTTCTGGAATTTGTGGAGTTTGCGGATAATGCTCAACTACCCACAATGAACGCTCTACTGCAGCCACCCATGCTTTACGTTTAATGTTATAACGTGCTGCATTCATTTCGGCTTCTGCCAGTTCCTGACCAATAAACTGCATACGCTGTGCAGCATCTACCGCATAAGTGCTCGATGGATAGCGACGGATAAAATCGACAAAGTTTTGATACGCTAGTTTTAAATAGCTGACATCACGGTGCGCTTGCTTGAGCGAGGTATAACGCAACAAACCATCATAGTTTTGTTCCATATTCGCTACGCCACGTACATAGTAGGCATAATCGGCTTTAGGATGCTGCGGGTTCATGCGGATAAAACGATCTGCAACAGCAATTGCGCCTTCATAATCTTTTTGCTGGAATTTTGCATACAACAATTCAAGCTGCGCTTGCTGCGCATAATCACCCGTTGGATAATAGGTTTCTAAAGCTTCAAGATGCTTAACGGCATCGGTGTATTGACCACGATCCAGTGCTTTTTCTGCTTTTTCAATATAAACCTGTTCGCTAGATTGCGGACCAGTATCGACCACTTCTTTTTTTGGATTGCTGCTACAGCCCACAATTGCAGACGCAACGCCGAGTGAAAGAGCAAGCATTGTTATTTTATAACGTGGTAGCGACATAAAAATTCCTCTGTTAATACGGGCAATGAGCTACAATTGCGCTATTAAACCACTTTTGTCTGAATGAGCAAATGAGTCAAGCACAATCTACCCATTCCAATTTACCTGAAACTGAGTTCAATTTACTTGAAGATGCTGAGGATGCAGATAACCATACTTCAGACTCAACTGCAACACGTTTATCGTTGCAATTTCAATTGGATGACAGCCACTTAGGACTACGCATCGACCAAGTTGCAGCCATCATTTGGAGTGAATTTTCACGTGAAAAGCTAAAACAGTGGCTCAAAGACGGTCATTTGTTGGTAAATGGTAACACGGTCAAACCTAAATATAAGTGTGAAGGTGATGAGCTTCTTACCCTAGAAGTCGAGCTTGAAGCGCAAACCCGCAGCCTGCCTGAAGATATTCCACTGGATATTATTTATGAAGATGATGACATCATGGTGATTAATAAACCTGTGGGCATGGTGGTGCATCCGGGGGCGGGAAATAGCTCTGGAACTCTGGTAAATGCCTTGCTGCATCATTATCCAAAATCGGCAGAGTTAACTCGTGCAGGTTTGGTGCATCGTATTGATAAAGATACTTCGGGTTTGCTGGTGGTTGCCAAAAATCTGGAAGCACAGTTTGCCTTGACCAAGCAACTGGCGAAAAAGTCAGTTTATCGTTTATACGACTTGGTGGTGTACGGCAACATGATTGCGGGAGGCACTGTCGATGAGCCGATTAAACGCCATCCTGTAGATCGAGTGAAAATGGCTGTTTTGCCGGGCGGCAAAGACGCCGTCACACATTACAATGTTAAAGAACGCTTTCAGCATTTCACTCGTGTTCAGGCGCGTTTGGAAACTGGACGTACTCATCAAATTCGTGTGCATCTAAGTTATATTGGTTATGGTTTGGTTGGCGATCCTGTTTATACGCCACGTGTACGTGTGCCAGCAGGCGCATCGGCATTATTAAACGATACCTTGCGTAACTTTAAACGTCAGGCCTTACATGCCGTCAAACTCGGTTTGGTGCATCCACGTACTCAAGAAGAAATGATGTTTGAAGCGCCGTGGCCTGAAGACTTTAAACAATTGGTAGACGTGTTACGCAGTGAAAATGCTGCCTATTAATTGTTGCATAGACAGCATTAACAAGATCAACTCAGATACGGCAATGCCAGAAAACGACTAAGGATAGATTTATGCAATTTGTTCAAGGATTACCTGCAGGTGTGTATGTTGGGCAAACCCGCATACAACATGTGCAAGCTTTAGCGACAGACTGTGCCGATGTATCTGGTTTTAATCTGGCGCTGCATGTGCAGGATGATGCATGGCGTGTGCAGCAGCATCGTATGAGTTTACTGGCAGAGTTTGCTGAATATGGGGTCGATAAAATGACGTGGATGACGCAAACACATAGCGTGTTGTGTCAGACCATTAATGAGCAAATCACTTGTGAAGCTTTAGAAGGCGATGGTTTGGTCACTCAGCGTAAAGCGCATGCTTTAATGATGATGACCGCAGACTGTTTACCTGTGGTTTTGGGCAATGCCGAAGGCACTGAGGTTGCGAATCTGCATGCAGGCTGGCGTGGTCTTGCCAACGGTATTATCGAAAACACCATCGTCGAAATGCAAAGTGCTCCAACATGGGCGTGGTTGGGTGCGGCTATTAGTCAGCCGTGTTTTGAAGTTGGGGCTGAGGTGAAACAGGCATTTTGCGATAAATATCCTGAATTAGACACGGCTTTTATTGCAGGGCAGCAGCAAGGTAAATATCTTGCTGACTTGTATGCGATCGCGCGTTTTATTTTGCAGCAGCATGGTGTTACAACGGTCTTGGGCGGTGATCAGTGCTCGTATCAACAAGCCGATGATTACTATTCTTACCGCCGTCAAGCACGTACAGGACGTATGGCAACATTCGTGTTTATGCAGGCTTAGTGTTAAACTTGACTTAATTATTTGGTTTTAAACATTCTCATGTCAGTGACTCATTCAACATCTTCTTGCGCTGCTATTCGTGTGGCGGTGGTTTATCACAGTCCTTATGGTCATACTGCTAAGGTGGCACAGCATATTGCACAAGGTGCTGCGCAAATGGATGCTCAGGTGACTTTGATGGATGTGGCTGAAATTGAATGGGATAGCCTAGATCAAGCCGATATTATCATTATGGGCTGTCCAACTTATATGGGCAGCATTACTTCGGCTTTAAAACAGTTTATGGAGCAATCGTCTAAGCGTTGGTTGGCCAGAACTTGGCAGGGCAAACTGGCGGCAGGTTTTACCAATGGCGGTGGTTTAAGTGGCGATAAACTGGCGGTGCTGCAACAAATTAATTTATTTGCGATGCAGCATGGCATGTTGTGGTCAGGTTTACCGTTTATGCCGACAGGGCGTAGTCCACACGATATTAACCGCATGTCGAGCTTTTTGGGTTTAATGACGCAGTCTGATAATGCCAGTGTTGAAGTTACGCCACCCGAAGGTGATTTGGAAACTGCAGTCAAATTTGGTAAATATTTGGTGGAATTAAAACTTAAATACTAAGCATTTTTAGTTTTAAAACTTCCATAAAAAATGCTCGAGATCAACATCGAGCATTTTTTATGGGCGGAATGTGCAAAATTATTTGTGCATCAAACGTGCTTTATCACGCTGCCAATCGCGGTCTTTTTCAGAAGCGCGTTTATCGTGCAATTGTTTACCTTTCACCAAAGCAATTTCAAGCTTCGCTAAAGGGCCTTTCCAATAACATGCTAAAGGTACGCAAGAATAACCTTTTTGATTGACTGCACCCATCAACTTTTCAATTTCACGTCGTGAAAGTAAGAGTTTGCGGGTACGGGTCGCTTCAGGCACTACATGCGTTGAAGCCGACAAGAGTGGTTGAATTTGTGCACCAAATAAAAAGGCTTCATTGTCACGAAACAGGATATAACTTTCGGTAATAGTCATACGTCCTGCGCGCAAAGATTTGACTTCCCAACCTTGCAAAGAAAGTCCTGCTTCAAATTTTTCTTCAATAAAATAATCGTGGCGTGCACGTTTATTCTGTGCAATTGTTCCGCCCGTATTTTTTTTAACTACAGTTAGCTTCGCCATATTCAATTACTTCCAAACTTATGACTATTGTGCCTCAAACCAAGGCTTGCTGACAAATCAAAATCATCACAACTGTTGGCTAAACTGCTTTGATATTTCATAATTTGGTAGACTTTAGTTCACTAAAATTTTTTGTATTTGTTAAACTAACTTTGACAAAACCAACTAGAGCATAATGGATGTCTAAAACTCGCGTAATTTATCCGGGCACCTTTGACCCGATTACTAATGGTCATATTGACTTGGTGACACGTGCTGCAAAAATGTTTGATGAAGTCGTGGTCGCAATTGCCATTGGACATCATAAAAATCCAATTTTTACTTTGGAAGAACGTGTGGAATTGGCACAGGCATCTTTAAAGCATTTGCCTAATGTTGAATTTGTCGGATTTGATGGTTTATTGGTTAATTTTTTCCGTGAGCAAAATGCGACTGCAGTTTTGCGTGGTTTGCGTGCTGTTTCAGATTTTGAATACGAATTTCAGTTGGCAAATATGAACCGTCAATTAGATGCGAAATATGAAGCGGTATTTCTGACTCCTTCAGAGCAATATTCATTTATTTCTTCTACATTAGTTCGTGAAATTGCACGCTTAAAAGGTGATGTGACTAAATTTGTTGCACCTGTTGTGGTCGAAGCCTTTGAGCGTAAATTACGACAAGGTTGGTAGCGTGTCTTTATATATTACCGATGAATGTATTAACTGTGATGTCTGTGAACCTGTATGCCCAAATGAGGCAATTTATATGGGTGAGCTGATTTATGAGATTAATCCAGCATTATGTACTGAATGTGTAGGACATCACGAGCAGCCGCAGTGTCAGTTATTTTGCCCAGTCGATTGTATTCCGCTCGATCCAGAGCATGTAGAAACACAGGAACAATTGCTGGAAAAATATAAAAAACTGATTGCTCAAAAAAGCGCAAGCAATTAACTTATAATTTTGCTAAGATGCGCCTTCGAAGTGAACCAGACGATCGCTGCTGTGGAGGTCTCCGTGACTGAAACAGGGGAGGAAAGTCCGGGCTTCATAGGGCAGGGTGCCAGGTAACGCCTGGGCGGCGTGAGCCGACGGAAAGTGCAGCAGAGAGTAGACCGCCTTCGTATGGTTTCTTTTTCGGAAGAAATTGAAGGTAAGGGTGAAAGGGTGCGGTAAGAGCGCACCGCATGGCTGGTAACAGTTCATGGCATGGTAAACCCCACCAGAAGCAAGACCAAATAGGAATCCTGAGGTACGGCCCGTACTGGATTCGGGTAGGTCGCTTGAGCATATGAGTGATTGTACGCCTAGAGGAATGATCGTTCTCGACAGAACCCGGCTTATCGGTTCACTTCACCAAATTTTAAGCAATTGATGCGTGATAAGGCTTGACGTTACCTAGATTACAGCAGATAATGCGCGCACAGTTTTTGGCTATGTAGCTCAGTTGGTTAGAGCACCGCACTCATAATGCGGGGGTCACAGGTTCAAGTCCCGTCATAGCCACCATTTTTCAGACCACGTTCACTAACGTGGTCTTTTTTTGTTTAAAATTTGTCTGTGCAATCTATTTGAGCTGTATCCAGTTGAATCTGCATTTGTAGGTTTTGAATCTGTTGCCAATTGGCTTGTTGATCAGAGTGAGCAAAAATTTTGGCATCGACCTGATTTAATTTTTTTAGCGAAATGTGTTGTGATGCACAATAACGCCCTACAGCACGCTCATAAGCCAGTTGTTGCTGCGCTGCAGCATTCAGTTGATGCGCCGTTAAAATCTTTTGCTGTCCTTTGGCATAAGCAACCAAAACACGTCGGTCTGCGATGCTATAACTCATTTTAGAATTGATAAATTGCGCAACATCACGCCGTACGCCGTTGTAATCTACAAAAACAGGTGAAACCAAAGCGCAGGAACTTAAGCCAACAACAAGGCTACTCAGTATTATAGACTTCAAGATCATGGTTGAATTTATTCTCTTTTTTCTGTGTGACTTGATATAGATTTTGCTGCAAATATTTAAGAATCTCCGTAAGAAAATAGTAATTTGATTAAAATTAAACAAATTGCACTGTTTTTGCTTAAACTGTGAGCGTTTGTAAATTAAAATACTTGACGATGCAGGGCTAAGTTTAGATAATGCGCACACAGTTTATGGCTATGTAGCTCAGTTGGTTAGAGCACCGCACTCATAATGCGGGGGTCACAGGTTCAAGTCCCGTCATAGCCACCATTTTTATAGACTAAGCTCTCAGCTTGGTCTTTTTTTATGTCAAAATTTTAGGCTACTTTTTGCAGCATTGGTTTAATGGCAGGTACAAAAAAACCAAGCCGTAGCTTGGTTTTTTATATCTTTGTTTAAGCAATGCTTTAGCGTTAAATCCCTGCTTTCCAACCATTGACGAGCGGATAGCGACGTTCACGACCAAAAGCGCGTGAACTAATACGTGGTCCTAATGCACCTTGGCGACGCTTGTACTCGTTGCGATCAACCAATTGAATGACTTTCTCGACCATCGCGCGTTCAAAGCCTTTGCTAATGATGTCTTCTTGGCTCTGATCTTCTTCAATATACGCATACAAAATCGCATCGAGCACTTCGTATGGTGGTAAAGAATCTTGGTCTTTTTGGTCAGGACGTAATTCTGCTGAAGGTGGGCGCGTGATCACACGCTCAGGAATCACAGGAGTATCGGCAATACTGTTACGGTATTTAGCCAGTTCAAACACAATGGTTTTGTACACATCTTTGAGTACCGCATAACCACCGACCATATCGCCATAAAGCGTGCAATAGCCAACTGCTAACTCAGATTTGTTACCTGTAGAAAGCACGAGGTTACCAAACTTATTCGACAGACCCATTAAGATTGTGCCGCGGGCACGGGCTTGTAGATTTTCTTCTGTGGTATCGCTAGGGCTGTTACCAAAGAAAGGATACAGCGTTTGCATAAAGCTATTTACGATCGGGTGAATTTCGGCAATACCAAAAGTCACGCCTAAAGTTTTGGCTTGCTCTGCAGCATCTT
Source organism: Acinetobacter sp. YH12205 (assembly GCF_013418125.1). Taxonomy (NCBI): domain Bacteria; kingdom Pseudomonadati; phylum Pseudomonadota; class Gammaproteobacteria; order Moraxellales; family Moraxellaceae; genus Acinetobacter; species Acinetobacter sp. YH12205. The sequence goes on from NZ_VPCQ01000004.1 coordinate 156,194, forward strand.
CCACACTAATTTGCGCGGTATAAGTGTACGGCATCATTACCGCTTGTACCTTATCTGCACCAATTGCATCAACCGCAATAGCAAGAGTGAGCGCTGAATCAATTCCGCCCGACAAGCCAAGAATTACACCAGGGAAGCCAGAGCGTTGCACGTAGTCACGGGTTGCGAGCACTAAACCTTGATAGATTTCTGCAAGGGTGTCTAAAGCTGGGCTAATTTCGGCAGTTTTAAAGTGCTTCTGTGCAGCGTCATATTCTGCGTAGAATAAACCTTCTTGGTAGGTTGGGGCTTGTAATGCAACATTGCCTGCTTGGTTAATCACAAAGCTCGTACCATCGAAGATTAAATCATCTTGACCGCCAACTTGGTTTACATACACCACATTGAGATGTAATTGTTTTGCCAGTTCGGTCATGGTCTGTACACGATGCTGCGGTTTACCCACTTCATAAGGCGATGCGTTCAAGACCAATGCAGTTTCTACATTCAACTGTGCCAATTGCTGCACGGTTGGCAAAGACCATAAATCTTCGCAAATCAAAACGCCAAATTTATGACCAAGGTATTCAAAAACTAAGTGTTGATGACCTTCATCAAAATAGCGTTTTTCATCAAATACAGCATAATTTGGTAAATTTTGCTTGTTGTAAATACCTAAGATGTTGCCATCTTTCATGACGGCAGCCGAGTTAAAGCGCTGACCATCTTCAGTTTCATTGACAAAGCCGAAAACTAAAACAATATCTTTAATTTCACGTAATTGTTCAAATGCTTGTTGTGTGCGTTGATTCAAGCTTGGGCGCAGTAATAAATCTTCTGCAGGGTAGCCCAAAATTGAAAGTTCAGGAAAAATAATCAAATCTGCATGTTGTTTTTTCGCTTCATTTGCTTGTTCAAGCATTTTTTGCGCGTTTGCTTCGAGATTGCCAATGTGTGGAGAGAACTGTGCAAGGGCAATTTTAAAAGATTTCATTTAAATTAAGTCCTATTCCTATAGGTGTAGAATACACGTAAGTGGCTGATGATTATTGTTATAAAAATTTCAGCGTAGTGTATTGTGGATTAAACGACTGCCGAAAGGCACAAATAAAAACCATTTATTATCTAACAGATAAAGATCTTATTTTGCAGTGCAAAAATGGAGACTTTTGCTATTTTATCTTAATTTAGAATAGATGCTAGCATCGAATACACTTTATTGTCTTGTCTGCAAGAATATCATTGAAATGTGACAGAATTTTTATGCTATTTATTTGAAAAGCATTATATTTTTAGGTTGTATGATGCATGTGTTTTTCGTGAAATAAGCATGTACCAAGATGAGTGAGCTAAGTCGAGCGGTGCGGGCTGTTTAAAATAATATTGTCTATTTTTTTAAGAAAAATATCTTTGGCAATTTCACCTTGTTGCTCAATGTTGTAAGCAAAAAAAGGTTTCGCTTCAATTAAGCGATAATGATATGGATTGTAACGCTTAAAACTCAAAAAATACGCGGTTTGCAATACCGCACCACGCAGTAAGACATTGATGTGATGTTGATGCTGTAAAATGTGCGCCATCTCATGAATAAAGATCGCTTGATAGCCACGGTGTGCTTGGCTGTAGTCGGCTAGATAATGCCGATTACGCACATGAATATAGCCACAGGGGGCCATAAAAATGTGCTGTGGCTGCCAAGGCAAATAAGGATGGTTCATGACTTTGACTTGGCTGTAGTCAATCAGATTGCCAAACACAGATTGGCACAACTGTATTTCCATTGCAGTTAGGCTTCGACATCTAAACTGATCTAGTTTGAGCAGTCGCATCAATAAGCTGAGAATGAATAAATGCAGTTGTAGCATGGAAATGAGTCGTAAGTGGCAGACATCAAAAATATAGCCTAAATCCGCAATGATCTAAATTTTATTTTACGTTTTGGTTGTGGTTTAGGACAAACCAAACAGAAATGAGTTTGGTGAGCTAAATAAAAGCAATAAAAAAACCACCCGAAGGTGGTTTTTTTGTCGTGTCGTTTTACACGCTACAACGCAGACCGAATTAACGGTTGATGTCGCGTTGAGTGTGGCCAGTGTAAAGCTGACGAGGACGACCGATTTTGTAAGGACCGCTGTGCATTTCTAACCAGTGGCTGATCCAACCAACTGTACGTGCAAGTGCGAAAATTACAGTAAACATTTCTGTTGGGATACCAATCGCTTTAAGGATGATACCTGAGTAGAAGTCTACGTTAGGGTATAAGTTACGCTTGATGAAGTATTCATCAGATAACGCAATACGCTCAAGTTCCATTGCAAGAGCGAGTTGTGGATCGTTGATACCTAAGTCGTTAAGTACTTCGTCACAAGTTTGCTTCATTACAGTTGCACGTGGGTCATGGTTTTTATAAACGCGGTGACCAAAGCCCATAAGCTTCACTTCTTTAGTCTTCACTTTTTCCATGAACTCAGCAACGTGTTCTACAGAGCCGATTTCATCAAGCATCTTAAGAACAGCTTCGTTCGCACCACCGTGAGCAGGACCCCAAAGTGCAGAAATACCTGCAGAGATACATGCGTATGGGTTAGCGCCAGTAGAACCAGCTAAACGTACAGTTGAAGTAGACGCGTTTTGTTCGTGGTCAGCGTGAAGCGTGAAAATACGATCCATTGCGCGAGCGTGAACAGGGTTTACTTTGTAATCACGGTCTGCTGGTGTAGCAAACATCATGTACAAGAAGTTTTCTGCGTAGCTTAAGTCGTTACGTGGGTAAACAAATGGTTGACCAACAGTGTACTTGTAGCTCCAAGCCGCTAAAGTAGGAATCTTCGCGATTAAACGAATCGCTGTGATTTCACGGTGGTTAACATCTTCGATGTCTAAGTTGTTGTGATAGAACGCAGATAACGCACCAACAACACCTACCATGATTGCCATAGGGTGAGCGTCACGACGGAAACCGTTATAGAAACGTTTTACTTGGTCGTGAACCATAGTGTGGTTACGAACTTTAGCGTCAAAATCAGCTTTTTGTTCTGCAGTTGGAAGCTCGCCATTTAATAATAAGTAGCAAGTTTCTAAGTAGTCAGCTTTAGTCGCTAATTGGTCAATTGGGTAACCACGGTGTAAAAGAATACCTTTGTTACCATCAATGAACGTAATTTTAGACTCGCAAGACGCTGTTGCCATAAAACCAGGATCAAAAGTAAAGTGACCTGCCGCCAACACATCCTTAACGTCAATTACATCTGGGCCTAATGTGCCGCTGTAAATTGGTAATTCAATTTCTTTTCCATCAAGCTGTAATACGGCTTTTTTGCCAGTTGCTTCAGACATTCAATAGATCTCCTGTCCTGGTGAATGTTGATCTGACTCGAAGTATCAATCTTTTAATGCGCAAGTCAGACGGATTAAAAATTAGCTCTAAGATTAGAGAGTACTGAAATTTTGTCAATTATACTTATGGATTAAGCAGACGACTGTTTATAGAAAAAGTCGAAAAAATTCCAGTAAAAAAATCAATAAAATCACAGCACAGCCGCCGTATCATAAGTCAAAATTTGTCGGATGTGCAGAAAAAAATCATCAATACGGATTAATTGTAAGCAATTTTAAATGCTGGTTTTGGTGTGCTATTTCTTTGGCAGGATTCAGTCCAATACTTAAATTTATCTAATTCTCATAACTTACACGTTTTTATATACACGGTAGGGTAGTCAGATTAGTTGGAATAGGCAGTGAGTCTGGTATTTAAATTCGATATTGATTGATCAAAAAATGACTGATTAAACTCCTGAAAATAGCCATAACCCATCATATTTTGATTAAGAAATGACGAAATCTTTGTTAATAAAGTGTGGTTTTGTGCCCATACAGATACAGAAAATACTGGATAAGTCATTCATTCGCATGATGATTGTCATTTTTAATATTTATTTGGGTGTTGTGTTTAAAGTAAATATAAGTTGTATAAATAGATTGAGGTATGTGCCGTCATTAAAGTTTAATCCATGATCAGGTGTACCTTGACCAAAGCAAAGTGATGGGCTGTCTGGATCTAAGAGTCTTGTGTTGTGGTTGTAAATTGCTGCAACGAAGTAGAGTGCATACATATATAGCGCTACATACTTATATATAAGTATGTGAAAACCCAAAGAACATCAGAAAAACAAAGTACAAATTTATCTTTAGTCTAAATATTCTAAAGCTGTTTATTGTGTCATTAAGAATTTTTATTTTAATAATTGATTGAAAAAACATGGGTTTATGTTTGCTTGTGTGGCTATTGATGGCGAGTGGTTTGCTTTTATACTTGTTAATGATTCTTATTTAAAGGGTTTTTAGCCAAAAAGCCGAGTAGAGTTGTTTGTATTTTAACAGTTGACGTTTTATAATTCAGTGTCGTTTTAAGGTTAGGCATGAATTTGCCTAACAATGCCAGCTTTCCTTCGAATTTATTCCAACAAACTCCGGATGGAGTTTTTACTTACAGGATGCCCGCTGTGAAAAGCAACAGACCTGTCAATTTGTCCATGGGTCAAGTTTTAGAAGTAAACTTAAAATCGCCCGTGGCTATTGCATCAATTCTACACCGTCTTTCTGGTGTCATCGTATTTTTACTCGTACCGGTACTTTTATGGTTGTTAGACAAGTCTTTGTCTTCACCTGAAGGTTTTGCTCAAGTTCAAGAAATTTTTAACGGTTTCTTTGTGCGCTTTATCGTATGGGTATTTGTAGCCGGCTTAATCTATCACTTCATTGCTGGTGTTAAGCACTTACTTGCTGACCTTGGTTTTGCAGAAGAACTGCAAAGTGGTCGCATTGCAGCTACTATTTCATTGATCTTGTCTGCTATCGGTATCGTTGCAGCATTTGTATGGATTGTAATCTAATGAAAAGTGCTACAGGTTTAACGGGTTCAGGTTCTCGCGATTGGTTTATCCAACGTATTAGTGCTGTTGTTCTTGCTGTTTATACCGTTGTGGTATTTGGTTGGATTCTTCTTAACGGTGGATTCAACTTTGAACAGTGGTACGGCTTTATGATGACATTACCAATGAAGATTATGTCTTTATTGGCAGTCTTATCTCTTGTTGCACATGCTTGGATCGGTATGTGGCAAGTATTCACTGACTATGTGACTACTCGTCAAATGGGTCCTTCAGCTTCAGGTTTACGCCTAGTGCTGACTTCAGCAGTGATTATTGCTGTTTTTGCATACGCAATCTGGGCAATCCAGATTTTCTGGGCGAATTGATAGGAAAATATCATGGGCGCGATTAACCCTAAAGAAGATTATACAAATATTCCACACCAATTCTTTGACGCAGTCATCGTTGGTGGTGGTGGTTCAGGTATGCGTGCATCTTACCAACTTGCTCAAGCAGGTTTGAAAGTTGCGGTATTGACTAAAGTATTCCCTACACGTTCACACACTGTTGCAGCGCAGGGTGGTATTGGTGCATCTCTTGGTAACATGCAAGAAGATAACTGGCACTACCACTTTTACGACACGGTAAAAGGTTCTGACTGGTTGGGCGACCAAGACGCGATTGAATTCATGACGCGTGAAGCGCCACAAGTGGTTTATGAATTAGAACACTTGGGTATGCCATTTGACCGTAACGCAGACGGTACAATTTACCAACGTCCATTCGGTGGTCACTCTGCAAACTACGGTGAAAAAGCGGTTCCACGTGCATGTGCTGCAGCTGACCGTACAGGTCACGCACTTCTTCACACGCTTTATCAAAGCAACGTGAAAATGGGTACTCAATTCTTCGTAGAATGGATTGCTCTTGATTTGATCCGTAACGAAGCTGGCGATGTACTAGGTGTGACTGCAATTGACCAAGAAACAGGTAAAATTGCAGTATTCCAAGCGAAAGCGACATTGTTTGCTACAGGTGGTGCAGGTCGTGTGTACCGTGCATCTACAAACGCATATATCAATACTGGTGACGGTCTTGGTATGGCTGCGCGTGCAGGTATTCCATTACAAGATATGGAATTCTGGCAGTTCCACCCAACAGGTGTTGCGGGCGCGGGCGTATTGTTAACGGAAGGCTGTCGTGGTGAGGGTGGTATCCTTCGTAACGATTCAGGCGAGCCGTTCATGGAGCGTTATGCACCAACTTTGAAAGACTTGGCGCCACGTGACTTCGTATCACGTTCTATGGACCAAGAAATTAAAGAAGGTCGTGGTTGTGGTCCAAACAAAGACTACATCTTGCTTGATATGACGCACTTAGGTGCAGACACAATCATGAAGCGTCTTCCATCTGTATTTGAGATTGGTAAGAAATTCGCGAACGTTGACTGTACTAAAGAGCCAATTCCTGTTGTTCCTACAATCCATTACCAAATGGGTGGTATTCCAACCAATATTCATGGTCAAGTGGTTGTTCCAGAAAGCCGTGAAACTCAAGAGTTGGTTGCGAACTACAACGCAGAAACTGATACATATACAACCAACGCGGGTGACCGTGACTTTGCTAAACCAGTAAAAGGTTTCTATGCAATTGGTGAGTGTTCATGTGTATCTGTACACGGTGCAAACCGTTTAGGTACAAACTCATTGCTTGACTTGGTTGTATTTGGTAAAGCTGCGGGTCAACACATCATTGAGTATGTGACTAAGCAACACGATGGTGAGTACGAACCACTTCCAACAACTGTACTTGAAAACACTGTGAACCGTATTCGTAAACTTGACGAATCGACTTCAGGTGAAAACGCTCAAGAAGTTGCTGATGCAATTCGTAACATCGTTCAAGACCACGCAGGTGTATTCCGTACTTCAGCATTGCTTGATGAAGGTGTGAAACAAATTCTTGCGCTTGAGCCACGTGTTCGCAACATTCATTTGAAAGACAAATCTAAAGTATTCAACACTGCACGTGTAGAAGCATTAGAAGTTGAAAACTTGTATGAAGTTGCTAAAGCGACACTAATCTCAGCTGCTGCACGTAAAGAATGTCGTGGTGCGCATACGGTTGTAGACTTTGAGTTACCACCAGATCACCCAACTTATTCTTATGGTCGTCGTGATGATGAGTGGATGAAGCATACTTTATGGTTCTCTACAGATAACCGTCTTGAGTACAAACCAGTACGTTACAAGCCGCTTACTGTAGCTGCTATTCCACCTAAACCACGTACATTCTAATTGGGAGAAGTAAGATGAGTAGAGGTACTCGTACATTTAATATCTACCGCTACGATCCTGATAAGGATAAAGCACCGTACATGCAAACTTTTAAGCTTGAATTGACTGATAAGCACCGTATGTTGCTTGATGCACTTCTTGAATTGAAGGTACAAGACGAATCTTTGACATTCCGTCGTTCATGTCGTGAAGGTATTTGTGGTTCTGATGGTGTAAACATCAATGGTAAAAATGGTTTAGCGTGTCTTTGGAACCTAAACGATTTACCAGAAGTGATCACAATTCGTCCGCTTCCAGGTCTTCCTGTAATTAAAGACTTGGTTGTAGACATGAATCAGTTCTACGATCAGTATAACAAGATTCATCCGTTCTTGATCAACAACCAACCTGCGCCACCAAAAGAGCGTTTACAATCTCAAGAAGAGCGTGAGCATCTTGATGGTTTGTATGAATGTATTCTTTGTGCATGTTGTTCAACTTCATGCCCATCATTCTGGTGGAACCCAGACAAGTTCTTGGGTCCTTCAGCGTTGTTGAATGCATATCGTTTCATTATCGATTCGCGTGATACTGCAACTCAAGAGCGTTTGGCTCGTCTTGACGATCCATTCTCTTTGTTCCGTTGTAAAGGTATTATGAACTGTGTATCTGTATGTCCTAAAGGCTTGAATCCAACTAAAGCAATCGGTCACATCCGTAACATGCTTTTAGATATGGCTGGCTAATAGACTGCGTGATCAGTTGAAAAAAGCACACCTAGGTGTGCTTTTTTTTGTGCCAAAATTACGATAAAAGTCGTGTGATAAGTTGCTTGTTTTTGATGAGTACATAAATGAAAAATGTTGCATGCAAAGAAGTGATTAAAAAGTGAGTATTTGATATTTTTTAGGTATAACTGTTGGATAAATAGACAAAAACAGCATTTAGCCGACTAAAGTTGCACACAATTGTAATTCAGTGCTGCTATTTTGTTGTAAAGCATGGGCAAATGCCAAGTTTAGCTGCAATATTTATTTTTAGATGTTATCATGTAACGTGTAAGTGAGAGGGCAGATTGAGAGATGTGCTCTCTTTTATTTTATCTGAAATAGCGGTGTTGGACTTTGGTCTAAATTGCATCTGTTTTTTAAATAAAGCACCATATGTTAGATGAAAATAGAATCAGTGTATTTCGCCAATTTATAGGAGGTATGTGTCAAAAAAATCAATTGCATTTCTGAGATCATGTTACGATTAACAAATGACTATATCTGAAAAATGTTGAATTTTTGTACATTTTATCAACATTTTAAGTGCAAATGATGTGTTATTAAATCAGGACTATTGCAGAAAAGTCGTATTAGAAAAGCTAAGACTGAGCACTTATTTTTTCTAAAACGATTTTGCAAAAAATTGCTCGGCTTGGGTCGAGTATATAAATGAGTGATGATGCCAATGAGGGCGTTATGATTCATAAATGACATTGGGTTTTCCTAATGTAGTGATAACGCCTCATGACATATGTCAACTGGGGACTAATGTCATGTTACCAATTTGACATTATCAATCATGGGTTTTGCTTAAAAAGCATCCTGGAAAATGTTTTTGCAATAGGAAATGGGTCCACAAATGCAAGAAGTTGCTGACGCACTGCGTCTTGACACTGAACTTTCCGCTGATAGTGCAGCGTATATTGAAGAACTTTACGAGCATTATTTGACGTCACCGGAATCAGTCGGTGCTGATTGGCGCGAATATTTCGATAAATTCCCGAAGGGTGATCAACCACACAGTAATGTACGTGAGCAATTCCTTTTATTAGGTCGTAATTCAAATCGCGTTCAAGCCATTGTTCAAGGTTCAGTGAGTTCTGAACATGAACAACGTCAAATTGGCGTGTTGCAACTGATTGCTGCTTACCGTAACCGTGGTCACCAAAAAGCAAAATTAGATCCACTAGGTTTGGCAAAACGTGAAGACGTGCCAGATCTTGATCTTGCTGCACATGGTTTAACCAAGTCTGATTTAGATACTGTTTTCCATACAGGTAATTTGGAAATTGGTAAGTCTGAAGCAACACTAGGCGAAATGGTTGATGCCATGCAGGCGATCTACTGCGGTTCAATTGGTGCAGAATACATGCACATTGTTGATACCAAAGAAAGACGCTGGATTCAACAACGCTTAGAAAGCGCACGTGGTAAGTTCACATTTACTGCAGATCAAAAGAAACACGTTCTTGAACGCTTAACAGCAGCTGAGGGTCTAGAAAAATATCTAGGTAATAAATACGTTGGTGCGAAACGCTTTGGTGTAGAAGGCGGTGAATCATTTATCCCGATGGTGAATGAAATCATTCAACGTGCGGGTGCTGTTGGCTGTAAAGAAGTCGTGATTGGCATGCCACACCGTGGTCGTTTGAACCTGCTTGTGAACATCATGGGTAAAAACCCTGCAGACCTATTTGGTGAGTTCGAAGGTAAGAGCTTGCATAAAAAAGGTTCTGGCGACGTAAAATATCACCAAGGTTTCTCATCTAACGTGATGACTCCGGGTGGTGAAGTGCACTTGGCACTTGCGTTTAACCCATCGCACTTAGAAATTGTTGGACCTGTGGTTGAAGGTTCTGTACGTGCGCGCCAAGTACGTCGTAAAGACATTGGTGGTGATGATGTATTGCCATTAATCGTTCACGGTGATGCCGCATTTGCAGGTCAAGGTGTTAACCAAGAAACCTTCCAAATGTCACAAACTCGCGGTTATACCGTAGGTGGTACAGTTCACATTGTGATTAACAACCAAGTTGGTTTCACAACATCTGACCCACGTGACGCACGTTCTACTGAATACTGTACTGACATTGCAAAAATGATTCAGGCGCCAATTTTCCACGTGAATGGCGATGATCCTGAAGCGGTGATTTTTGTATCTCAATTGGCACACGATTTCCGTCATACATTCCGTAAAGACGTTGTGATTGATTTGTTCTGCTACCGTCGTCGTGGTCACAACGAAGCTGACGAGCCAGCAGCAACTCAGCCAATGATGTATCAAGTGATCAACAAAAAGACTACAACACGTACTTTATATGCTGACCAATTGGTGCAAGAAGGTGTGTTGGATCGTGCTGCGGCAGATCAAATGGTTGAAGACTACCGTTCTGATTTAGAAGCGGGTAATCACGTTGCGAATGCGTTGGTACTTGAGCCAAATACCAAAATGTTTGTAGATTGGTCTCCGTACTTAGGTCACGATTATACAGACGTTTGGGATACGACTTTCCCTGTTGAGCGTTTGAAAGAACTTGGTCAAACCATGCGTAAACTTCCAGAAGGTTTCGTGATGCAGCGCCAAGTTGCCAAAGTGATTGACGATCGCTTGAAAATGCAAACAGGTGAAATGCCACTGAACTGGGGTGCAGCTGAAACTTTAGCTTATGCAACTTTGTTGGATGAAGGCTATTTAGTTCGTTTGACTGGTGAAGACGTAGGTCGTGGTACTTTCTCACACCGTCATGCGAAATTGCACAACCAAGTCGATGGTAAAACTTATATTCCGTTATGCCATATCAAAGAGAACCAACCACGTGTTGCAATCTACGACTCTTTATTGTCTGAAATGGCAGTATTGGCATTCGAATATGGTTATGCAACGACCCTTCCAAAGAGCTTGATCATTTGGGAAGCACAATTTGGTGACTTCGCAAACTGTGCTCAAGTGGTGATTGACCAGTTCATCTCATCTGGCGAAACCAAATGGGAGCGTGTATGTGGTTTAACGATGCTTCTTCCACACGGTTTTGAAGGTCAAGGTCCTGAGCACTCATCTGCACGTTTAGAGCGTTTCTTACAGCTTTGTGCGGAAGAAAACATGCAAGTGATGACACCAACAACACCTGCACAGATTTTCCACGCTTTACGTCGTCAGGCGATTCGTCCAATCCGTAAGCCAATGATCATCATGTCGCCGAAGTCTTTACTTCGTCACAAGTTAGCAGTGTCTAACCTTGATGAGCTTGCAACTGGTACATTCCAGACTGTGATTGATGAAGTTGACAACATCAACAAATCAGACGTGACGCGTTTGGTATTGTGTGGTGGTAAAGTGTATTACGACTTGCTTGAAAAGCGTCGTGAATTAGAATTGAACAATACTGCAATTGTTCGTATTGAACAGTTGTACCCATATCCAGAACAACGTCTTGCTGAAGTTCTTGCTTCTTATCCAAACGTAAAAGAATTAGTTTGGACTCAAGAAGAGCCGAAGAACCAAGGTGCTTGGTTATTCATCGCGCCACGTTTATATGATGACGTAATGAAAACTGGTAAACAGATTCGCATTAGTTATGCGGGTCGTGAAGCATCTGCAGCACCAGCGTGTGGTTCACCATATTTGCATGCAAAACAACAAGCTCAGCTCATCAATGACGCGCTTGCGATCGTAGCTGAATAACAGGAGATTCGAAGTAATGGCAACCGAAATTAAAGCACCGGTATTTCCAGAGTCAGTTGCAGACGGTACGATTGCAACTTGGCACAAACAACCAGGTGAAGCAGTTTCACGTGATGAGGTGATCTGTGATATTGAAACCGATAAAGTTGTTTTGGAAGTAGTCGCTCCTGCTGATGGCACAATCTCTGCAATCATCAAAAACGAAGGCGATACAGTTCTTTCTGACGAAGTAATTGCTCAATTTGAAGCGGGTGCTGTTTCTGGCGCTGCTCAAACTCAAGCAGTTCAGTCTGAAGCACAAGTAGAGCAAGCTGCGGCGAAAACTGAAGCAGGCGCTGCGCCAGTTGTTGAGCGTGCACAACCAGTTGCTGACCAAGCACCAGCAGTACGTAAAGCGTTGACTGAAACAGGTATCAATGCTGCAGACGTTTCTGGTACAGGTCGTGGTGGTCGTATCACTAAAGAAGATGTTGCAAATCATCAAGCTAAACCTGCTGCTGCAGCTGCGCCATTAAGCGTTGCGGTAGGTGAGCGTATTGAAAAACGTGTTCCTATGACACGTTTACGTAAGCGTGTCGCTGAGCGTTTACTTGCTGCGACTCAAGAAACTGCAATGTTGACTACGTTTAACGAAGTAAACATGAAGCCAATCATGGAAATGCGTGCACAATACAAAGATGCGTTTGAAAAACGTCATGGTGCACGTTTAGGCTTTATGTCTTTCTTTGTGAAAGCTGCAACTGAAGCACTTAAGCGTTATCCTGCTGTTAACGCTTCAATTGATGGCGATGATATCGTGTATCACGGTTACTACGACATCGGTGTAGCTGTATCTTCTGACCGTGGTCTAGTGGTTCCTGTATTACGTGATACAGACCGTATGAACTATGCTGAAGTAGAAAACGGTATCCGTGACTATGCTTACAAAGCACGTGACGGTAAGTTGGGTATTGAAGACATGACTGGCGGTACATTCACCATTACTAACGGTGGTACTTTCGGTTCATTGTTATCTACTCCAATTCTAAATACGCCACAAACTGCAATTTTGGGTATGCACAAAATCCAAGAGCGTCCTATGGCGGTTAATGGCCAAGTAGAAATCTTGCCAATGATGTATTTAGCGCTTTCTTATGACCACCGTTTAATTGATGGTAAAGAAGCTGTGGGTTTCCTTGTAACAATCAAAGAATTGTTAGAAGAACCAGCTAAACTCATCCTTGACCTTTAATTCTAAAGAATAAATCAGTGGGCTTGGAGCGATCCTCTAAGCCCATTTTTGGAGATAAAAATGTCTCAACAATTTGATCTTGTTGTTATTGGCGGTGGCCCAGGTGGTTATGAAGCGGCAATTCGTGCGGCTCAACTTGGCTTTAAAGTTGCGTGTATCGAAAAACGTATTCACAAAGGTAAACCATCTTTGGGTGGTACATGCTTAAACGTGGGCTGTATCCCATCTAAAGCATTACTTGATTCTTCACATCGTTATGAAGATACGGTTCATCACTTGGCTGATCATGGTATCACTACAGGTGAAGTACAGTTTGACCTTGCGAAGCTATTAGCACGTAAAGACAAAATCGTTGACCAATTAACTGGCGGTATTGATCAGTTATTAAAAGGTAACGGTGTTGAGTGGTTAAAAGGTACGGGTAAATTGCTTGCAGGTAAAAAAGTTGAGTTCGTTTCTCATGAAGGCGAAACTCAAGTTTTAGAGCCTAAGTATGTGATTCTTGCGACTGGTTCAGTTCCTGTAAATATTCCTGTTGCTCCTGTAGATCAAGACATTATTGTTGATTCTACTGGTGCATTAGAATTCCCAGAAGTGCCTAAGCGTTTAGGTGTGATTGGTGCAGGCGTAATTGGTCTTGAACTTGGTTCAGTATGGCGTCGTCTAGGTGCAGAAGTTGTTGTATTTGAAGCAATGGATGCATTCTTACCAATGGCTGACAAAGCTTTGGCAAAAGACTACCAAAAACTATTGACCAAGCAAGGTATGGATATCCGTATCGGTGCGAAAGTTTCAGGTACTGAAGTTAATGGTCGTGAAGTGACTGTTAAATATACCCAAGGCGGCGAAGACAAAGAACAAACTTTCGATAAATTGATCGTTTGTGTAGGTCGTCGTGCTTATGCTGAAGGTTTATTGGCAGATGACTGCGGTATTAAACTGACTGAACGTGGTTTGGTTGAAGTAAACGATTGGTGTGCAACTTCTGTTGAAGGTGTATATGCAATTGGTGACTTGGTACGTGGTCCAATGCTTGCACACAAAGCAATGGAAGAAGGCGTAATGGCAGTTGAGCGTATTCACGGTCATGCTGCACAAGTCAACTACGACACAATCATTTCAGTAATCTACACACACCCTGAAGCGGCGTGGGTTGGTTTAACTGAAGAGCAAGCGAAAGAAAAAGGCCACGAAGTGAAAACTGGTCAATTCGGTTTCGCGGTAAATGGTCGTGCTTTAGCTGCAGGCGAAGGTGCTGGTTTCGTGAAGTTTGTTGCAGATGCAAAAACAGATCGTTTATTGGGTATGCACGTGATTGGCCCTGCTGCGTCTGACATCGTTCACCAAGGTATGATTGCACTTGAATTTGTATCTTCAGTTGAAGATTTACAATTAATGACATTTGGTCATCCAACTTTCTCTGAAGTAGTGCATGAAGCTGCTTTAGCGGTGGATGGGCGTGCGATTCACGCGATTCAGCGTAAACGCAAATAACACTAAAAAGAGCGGCTTAGGCCGCTCTTTTTACATTTGATGGTTGTGTTTGTGGGAATAATCATCTAAAAATAAAGAGCATAGAAAATAGCACCACCATGGAAGACCAAGATCAAACCCAGATTTGATGCGGGTGGTGAGAACTGAATAAAAGAAGTAGTAAAAGGTTAGTCAATGAATTTACATGAGTATCAAGCGAAAGCGCTATTAAAAAAATATGGCATGCCAGTACAAGAAGGCATTTTGGCAACTACAGCCGTAGAAGCTGTGCAAGCTTTTGAGCAACTGGGCGGAAAATTTGCCGTAATGAAGGCGCAAGTACATGCGGGTGGCCGTGGTAAAGCGGGTGGTGTAAAAGTGGTGAAATCTGCACAGGAAGCTGCAGACTATGCCAATGAAATTATTGGTACACGCTTGGTCACTTATCAAACTGATGCTTATGGTCAGCCGGTAAACAGTATTTTGGTTGCAGAAGATGTCTATCCTGTAGAACGCGAATTGTACTTAGGTGCTGTGGTAGATCGTTCAAGCCGTCGTGTCACCTTTATGGCATCTACCGAAGGTGGGGTTGAAATTGAAAAAGTCGCAGAAGAAACCCCTGAAAAAATTATTAAAGTAGAAGTTGATCCATTGGTGGGGTTATTGCCATTTCAGGCGCGAGAAGTTGCTTTCGCCTTAAAACTAAAAGATAGCCAAATCACTCAGTTTGTAAAAATTATGACTGCGGCTTATCAGGCATTTATTGATAATGATTTTGCATTGTTTGAAATTAATCCACTTTCAGTGCGCGAAAATGGTGAGATTTTATGTGTCGATGCTAAAGTCGGAATTGACTCTAATGCGTTGTACCGTTTACCTGAGGTATTGGCGCTGCGAGATAAGTCACAAGAAAATGAGCGTGAATTGCGTGCATCAGAATTTGACCTGAACTATGTTGCTTTAGAAGGCAATATTGGTTGTATGGTGAATGGTGCAGGTTTGGCGATGGCAACCATGGATATTATTAAACTCTATGGTGGTCAGCCTGCGAACTTCTTGGATGTAGGTGGTGGTGCAACCAAAGAACGCGTAATTGAAGCCTTTAAAATTATTTTGGCAGATCACTCGGTTAAAGGCGTACTGATTAATATTTTTGGTGGAATTGTACGTTGTGACATGATTGCGGAAGCAATTATTGCAGCGGTTCAGGAAGTAAATGTGACAGTACCTGTAGTGGTTCGCCTAGAAGGGAACAACTCGGAACTTGGTGCAAAATTACTCGATGAATCAGGATTAAAACTTATTTCTGCAAACGGCTTGTCTGATGCCGCAGAAAAAATTGTTGCTGCAGTGAAAGCTTAAGGAGAATCAGGATGAGCGTATTAATTAATAAAGACACCAAAGTATTGGTACAAGGTTTCACTGGTAAAAATGGTACTTTTCACTCAGCACAAGCACTTGATTATGGAACTAAAGTGGTGGGTGGGGTAACGCCAGGAAAAGGTGGTCAAACCCATTTGGAATTACCTGTATTTAACACCATGAAAGAAGCTGTACGTGAAACAGGTGCAGATGCATCGGTGATTTATGTGCCTGCACCGTTTGTTTTAGATTCGATTGTAGAAGCAGTCGATTCTGGAGTAGGTTTGATTGTGGTGATTACGGAAGGTGTGCCAACCATCGACATGCTCAAAGCCAAGCGTTATTTAGAAACCAATGGCAATGGTACACGTTTGGTGGGACCAAACTGCCCAGGTGTGATTACACCAGGTGAATGTAAAATTGGCATCATGCCAGGGCATATTCATCAACCAGGACGAATTGGCATTATTTCACGTTCAGGTACTTTGACCTATGAAGCTGTGGCACAAACCACCAAATTAGGTTTAGGGCAATCGACCTGTATCGGGATTGGTGGTGACCCAATTCCAGGTATGAACCAAATTGATGCTTTAAAATTGTTCCAAGACGACCCAGACACCGATGCGATTGTTATGATTGGTGAAATTGGTGGTACGGCAGAAGAAGAAGCTGCGGAATATATCCAGTCGAATGTTAGCAAACCTGTGGTGGGTTATATTGCAGGAGTGACAGCACCTAAAGGTAAGCGTATGGGACATGCGGGTGCAATTATTTCAGGCGGTAAAGGCACTGCGGAAGAAAAATTTGCAGCCTTTGAGCGTGCTGGAATTGCTTATACGCGTAGCCCTGCTGAATTGGGTTCTACCATGTGGCAAGTCTTAAAAGATCAGGATTTGCTTAAATAAGTCAAATTTTGAAGAGCTTGATTTTATTCTGCGCTCAATCCCCAATATTGGGGATTTTTTTATGCTGAAAAATTAGCCATACTTAAAAGATAAAGTATTTGTTATGAGTTGATTTGGTATAAATTGTGTGAGCAGGTAACATTTTGCCAAAAGTGTTGCTATCAAAGATGGGCATAATATTGCGAAATATTTCACATTAATTACATTTTGTGTGCGGAGTAGCGCGTGTTAACAAGAAGAAAGAAATTTTCAATCTATTATGTGTCTGCATTATCTTGCATGTCACTGTTTCCAACGGTTTATGCGCAAGAGAGTGTGGATCAACTGCGTGAACAAAGCATTCTTGCGATACGTTCAGGGCAAATTGATGCTGGCTTTCAGCAACTTGAGTCCTTGCTGCAGCAATATCCACAAAATCAAAAGCTTTTAGCAGATTATATTGTAACTGCGTATAGTCACAATAAAATTGGTCTGCATCAGCTGCCATACTTGAACGCTATTCAGGCAGCACAATTTCCTGAATATGGGCAAGTGAGCGCGATTAAAACTTTGCGTGATTTAAAACAATATCCTGCCGCTTTGGCGTTGGTGCAACAGTTTCAACAGTTGAAACCTGCTGAGTCTTGGCAAGTTTGGCGTGCAGTATTACATGCAGAATCTAGTCAAATTGAACAAGCCCGTCAAGACGTGAAAAGTATCCATCTAGCTACGCTAAGTGCAGATTATTTAGCACAATTGTCTTATGTTTACAGACTCTTAGAAATGCCAGTCGAAGCCTTACAAGCAGCAGAGGCATCTTTGGCGAAACAGGTGACCAGCAACGCGCAAGAACAATATGTTTTAGCACTTATGCTGAATGGGGACTCCCCACGTGCTGAAGCTTATATGCAAGAACATCAACTGAATCAAAGTAATTTAGTATTTACTGCAAAATTACAAGAACTTTCACAGAAAATTTTAAATGCAGTGCAGTTCTATAAATCTGCCAGTTATCGGAATGAGGGCGAAAAAGCCTTTTATCCTTTAGATGCTGTATTGGCAGAAATGAAAGCCTTATCTGCGGAACTGCCAGAACAAGCAGATTTACAACGCCGCTTTTATTATGAATATATCTATGCGCTAAATCAGCGTAATCGCTCTAAAGAAGTGTTGCTTGCAGTTCAACAGCTCAACATGAATCCGCAAGAGATGCCAGCTTATGTACGTCATGCCATTGCCGATGCATATTTGAAACTGCAACAACCTGCTAAGGCTGAACCGCTGTATTTGAGTTTGTTTAAAGAAAAGAATTATGTCGATTATTCGGTATACGCAGGTTTGTATTATGCCTATATCGAGCAGGAAAAATTTAAACAGGCCAATCAGCTGATTCAAGAGATGGATAAAACGCTGCCGACCTTTAGTTATAGTGATGCCAAAGGTGTAGAGCGAACCACACATTCAGATCGTTTGGAATATTTGAGTTTGAAAGGTTTGAATTATGCCTATCGAAATCAACATGCCAAAGCCGAGCAGTATTTTCAAGATTTGGTTGAACATGCACCTAGCAATGTCGCTTTCCAAAATAATTTGGCACTCATTCAGCGTTGGCGTGAAAAACCTTTAGATGCCGAACACACGGTTTCTCAATGGAACGGCATGACGCCAATTAGCCAAACCACGCAAATCAATCAGATGCAAAATGCACAGATGTTGGGTGAAATTGAGCGTTGGCGTGCCATTAATCAATATTTATACCAAACCGTACCTGATGATACTGCGGTGCAACGTAGCCGCAAAGAGTTGAATGATCGGGAACATTTTTCGATTCAGCATTCAAGTACTTGGTCGGAAAGTAAGTCTGATCAACAACAACTTTTAAATCAGCTTAAAGGCAGCAATGAACAGAATCATTGGACGCGTCTTAATAGTCCGTGGATGAATGATCATTATCGTCTGTTTGCCGATCATGCTTATCGCTGGTCAAAATACCAAGAAGGGAAAATAGATGATCAGCGAGTTGGTTTAGGTTTAGAGTGGAACAAGCAACGTAAAGCAGCCAGCATTTTGTTGTCAGATAGTGTGGACGATAGCCGTTTTGGCGTTGAACTCGATTGGACGCATGCCTTAAATGATCATTGGCAATATCGTCTTAATTTTAATACGCAGGCAAATATTCCCTTACAAGCTATTCGGGATGGTTACGAGGGCGAGTCGTATTTGGTTGGTTTGAACTGGCAACAGAATGAATCACGCAAAGCAGGCTGGCAATACCAATTGACGGATATTGATGATGGCAATACACGCCATGAAACATCGGCATTTTTTAGCCAGCGAATTTATTCAGCTCCGCATCATTTAACCACAGCAACTGTTGCAGGTTATTACGGTCAAAACGATAACATTGCGACCAATTATTTTAACCCTGAACGAAGCCACAGTCTTGAATTGCGCTTAGCGCACGATTGGATGACGTGGCGTAATTATGAGCATCATTTGAATCAGCGTTTTGAAGCGACTGTCGGTACCTATCAACAAAAAGGTTATTCAAATGATCCGATTTATAACTTTTTTTATGGACATGAATGGCAACTTTCCAGAACTTGGAAGTTGAATTATGGAGTGGGGTGGGGAGTACATCCTTACGATGGTGAGGATGAAGAAAAAACCTATGCAGTTTTAGGTTTTGAGGGACGCTTCTAATGAAAAAACAAATCAGTATTTTAAGTGCAATGTGTCTGGCATTGCTCAGTGGTGGCGCAGCTTCGGCATTTGCTAATAGTGCAACACAGCCTCAACCCAATGCAACTGACGCAGCTGCAACCAATATAGACAACCAACAAGCTTATTCGTTTGTCACCCTGACTTTTCACGATGTCCGTGATGATGTCAAAAAAAGAGGTGATCGTGATGTGTATGCGGTAAGCACCAAAAATTTTGCCCAATTTTTAGCGTGGATTAAGAAAAATGGCTGGCAGCCAATTCGTTTAGAAGATGTATGGCAAGCGCGTCAGTTTAAAAAACCGTTGCCTGAAAAAGCCGTATTAATTACGGTAGATGACGGTGCGCTCAGCAGCTATACCAAAATTTTCCCATTGCTCAAGCTGTACCAAGTGCCTGCGGTTTTTGCCATTCCAACCAGTTGGATTAATGGTAATACCCAAGCTGCCTATGAGGCTTATGGTTCTGGCAACTTAATGAACTGGGATCAGATGCGTGAAATTCAGCGCTCTGGTTTGGTCGAGTTTGTGTCGCACAGTGACAACTTACACTATGGTATTTTGTCGAATCCGCAACAAAATAAGCAGCCTGCGGCAATTGCGCGTTTGTATGATGAAAAAACCCAAAGCTATGAAAGCGACGCAGCATATAAGCAACGTATTCTGGCAGATTTAAAACGCTCTAAACAGGTACTGGAAAAAGAATTAGGTGTAGAAAGCCGAGCAATTTTCTGGCCTTACGGTGCAGCGAGTAAAGAAACCGAAGATATTGCAATAGAAGCTGGTTTTCCAATGTCATTCAGTTTGGGGAGTGTTTTGACCCTCGCTGATGCAGAAAAGACCTATCAACGCGCCTTGATTATGGATAACCCAACGCCAGAAGTGATTCATGAAGGCATGCGTGAATTTTTAACTTATACCCGTGCGCCGTATAAGCAACGCAAAAGTATTTTACGCTATGACTTGGCCGATATGGCTGCTGTAAGTTATGACCAAGCCGATCAAAAACTGGGGCAGCTTTTAAATCAGGTCAATGCACTTAAAACCAATACCTTGTTATTAAAAGTGGTAGCAGACAGCAATGCCGATGGCAAGGTGGATGTTGCGTATTTTCCAAACCGCCAACTGAAAATGCAGCAGAATTTACTCAACCGTACCGTGTGGCAAGCACGCACACGGGTTGGGCATCGCGTATATGCCGAGTTACCGCTCAGTTTGCAAACCCAACAGGGCTATAGCTTGGCAGACTTCACTACAGATTTGGTGAAAAATAATAGCTCGATTGAAGGTTTAATGTTAGATACAGGCTCTAGTCTGAATTGTGCTTTGGCGCAAGAGAAATGGACAGCAGAATGCCAAGCCGCTGTGCAGCAGATTATCGACATTAAAAACCAGACTAAAAAAGCGGCTAAATATTACACCAATATCAGTAACAACTACCAAACAGCTTTAAAAGTAGATGGTAACCAAACCTCATTTAAAGGCTTAAAACAAGTGGTTCAGCTGATTCCAGATCATGCCGATTTTATCTATATCAGCATTGATCCTGTTCAAGCTGCATCGCATTTTTCAGACCTCAAACATGCAATTGCGCATTTGAATGAACAAGAAAGACAGCATTTGATGGTGACTTTTGAAGTGAATCCTCAAGCGACTGCGCATCAATGGCAGCATTATCAAAATGCTTATGCTGCGCTCAGACAGTTGTCTATACAGAAATTAGGAGTAGAAAATTACCATTTGAATATGGGAGAGCAGGTTCATCAACACCTTTATGCGCCGCTCAGTTTAAACGAAAGCCCTTTGGAATATCGCGACCTATTCCAGACCAGAACAGGACGTTGATATTATGATGAACTTTGCACAATTTGATCTGAGTGATTTATATTTTGGCTTTGCATTTTTCTATCCGCTGTTTATGGCGTGGTTATGGATTGCAGGCGGAATCTGGTTTTATTTTAAGCGCGAATATCGTCAAAATGATTTGCCTGAACCTAGTCAGGAAGGCTGTAGTATCATTATTCCTTGTTTTAATGAAGAAGAACAAGTCCGTGCGACTATTCGTTACGCCATGCAGACGCAATATCCACTATTTGAAGTGATTGCAGTCAATGATGGCAGTAGCGATAGAACAGCCGAAATTTTAGATGAACTGGCAGCACAATATCCAAAACTTCGTGTAGTCCATTTGGCTGAAAATCAGGGCAAAGCCTATGCCTTGCGGGCAGGAACGATGGTCAGCCAATATGAGTTTTTGGTGTGTATTGATGGTGATGCCTTACTGCATCCGCATGCAGTATTCTGGATGATGCACCAATTGACCAGTTATCCGCGTGTGGGGGCTGTGACAGGAAATCCACGTATTATTAACCGTTCTAGTATTTTAGGTAAGTTACAAGTTGGTGAGTTTTCATCAATTATTGGTCTAATTAAACGTGCTCAACGTACCTATGGACGTATTTTTACTGTGTCGGGCGTGATCGCAGGTTTTCGTAAAACCGCTTTAGACCGCATTGGCTATTGGCGCGATGACATGATCACTGAAGATATTGATGTATCTTGGCGTTTGCAGTTTGACCACTGGGATTTGCAATACGTGCCGAAAGCTTTGTGCTACATCTATATGCCCGAAACCTTTAAAGGTTTGTGGAAGCAGCGTCTGCGCTGGTCGCAAGGTGGGGTAGAAGTCCTGTTTGCCTATGTGCGTAAGATGTTCAAATGGCGTTTGCGCCGTATGTGGCCGATTGCGATTGAAGCCATAATCAGTATTACTTGGGCATACGTAATTTTCGGGATATTCCTGTTATATCTGTATGGCTTATTTTTTCCTGTACCAACAGAATGGTACATCCAGACTATTTTTCCACAGTGGTATGGTGTAGTTTTGGGTGTGACTTGTTTGATTCAGTTCTTTGTCAGCCTCTGTATTGACCATCAATACGATAAAAGCCGTACATTCAGAACCTACTTTTGGGTCATTTGGTATCCATTATTTTTCTGGATTTTAATGATGCTGACGACAGTGGTGGCATTGCCTAAAACCATTCTGAAAAAGAATAAACGTGCGCGTTGGGTCAGCCCAGACCGTGGTTTTAGAGGAGAAGATGAACATGCCTAAATATGAAATGATTCAGGATGAATCTCAGCTCGAAATTCCTCAATATATTGATGAGCCAAAATATGTGCGCAATAAAAGTGCGGGCTATGGTCTATTCTTTTTAGGATGGCTGGTCTGGATTTGGCTGTTCTTGCCGCTGATTACCTTGCTGTTGTGGTGGTATGAAGGTTATACCGTTTATCACCACTTAATTATTGGCAATGGCCCAGATGGCCCGATCAGTTTGTTGCATATTGCTTTAGCCATCGACATTTTTATTCTGTTCTTGTTGGTGTGGGCAAGTTACAACTGGATTCGCTTTCGTAATAAAGAGCGTCGTCATGCACCGATCCCTGTGACTGCGGAACACATGGCGAAAAGTTTTGCTTTACAAGTTACAGATATTGAAACTTTAAAACAGGCTAAAAATGTGACTTTGCATTATGACGAAGACGGTGTTTTGCAACAGTACGCCATCAACCAAACTTTGCCAGTAGCGTCTGTCGCTACTGGGCTGAATCAGGTTCAGCCTCAAGCTGAAAACTAAGCTGCATGGGTTTGACTTGTGGATGCTGTGCAACAAAGTCATCAGGATAATAACCAATATGTTTCACACCATGCTGCTCTAAAAGTTGGATGCTGTGCTGCAATTCTTGAGTTGAAATTTTCTGCTGGTTGCGCCAATTGACCGTTTGTAATTCAAAAATAGTACGATCCAAATTTGGGTCGTATTTTTTTGCATGCTGAATTAAATCCAAATAGAATTTTTTATGGTTTTTGGCTTGCTCCATATAGGGCATGGCCATGATGGCATTGTAGTCATAATAACGATAGGTACTTGGCATGGACTGTGCAAACCATTGTTCACTTTGGGGTTGCGTGACCACAGGTGCATACATATTACGTGCTACCAATAAATTGGGTTGGTATTGCTTGAGTACTTGAGTAATACCTGCTGCCAATTGATCTAAATAAGCGGTTTTATATTTGGCTAAACGTGCCTGTTTGGGATGTCTGAGGTCTTTAAAAATACGATGTGAAAACCCCCATTGCTGATAATATTTACGTGCCAAAGCCGAAGAATCTTCATAATCTGACAAGGTCACATCATCATGGTACAACACACCATCGACAGGATTGTGTTGAATGAAATCACGGTAAATATCTACAATAATTTCTAGGTTTTTCTGTTCAAAAGGTGAAAGGCGAATATAGCCTTTTTGACCACCTTGACGATGTTGTACATAATTGAATTGCTGATTTTTCGGCAATTCCCACGCCAAAACAGGCAGCCATGCATAGACGTGCTGCACTTGTGTGTTTTGACGAATTTGCTGCAGTAGCTGTGGAAATAAGTTGTCACGCACAGGCACATAACGGTTTTCGAAATACACCTGATCTGCAGAGCCGTTGGCATCTGGGTCGGCAAAGGCCTGTAAAAAAATCGTATTTGGTCGAATGTTTTGAATGCGTTGAATCAAGGCTTGAATATTACGTTGTTGCTGGGCTTTGTCTGTATCGAAAACATAATCTAAATCAATATGCATAATCCGCATTTGCGCAATAGGCTTAATCTGTTTTGCTTTTTGTTGAGTCTGTTGTGTAGCGGGTTGTTCCAAGTTTTTTAGGACATTTTCAATAGGATGTTGAGTAATCACGGGTAAGCTTTGTGCATGTACCGCCATAGGCAGGGTTAGGCTGAATAGTCCAATTTGACATACTCGGTTCAAGGCTTGGCTAAATTTTTTTGGAAATACAGACATAAGACTTTCATCAAGCAGCACAGAATAGATTTACTCTAATCACAATAGCGGATAGTTCAAGTAATTTTTTGCATCTCGGGAAATTATTTTTATTGTTGTACAAGCTGTATAAATAGCTGATTCAAATAAAAAAATACGCAATGATTGGGGTGATCATTGCGTATGAAAAACGAATCTGCTTTCACAGCTTCGATAACGGAGAAATGTTATGAAATTAGGATTGCTCCTAAAGCATGTAAGTATACTAAACTGAGAATGAATACTATTCCGCAGTATTCAGGTTACGTGATGTTAAATCACGTAAGTAATAAGTGTTTTTTGTGAGTCGAGTCAGCTTGTGTTGATTTTTCACTCAAATAAAAAGTCTCTTATTCATGTGAATAAGAGACTTTAAAATATTTGTATCTACAAAATGCTTAGAAGCGGAATACACCCAAGCCAGCTTTCACTTCCTCTAAAGTTTGCTGGGTAATATCACGGCATTTGTCGGTGCCTGTTTTCAAAATATCCATAATGTAGTCAGGATCTTTAGCAAGTTCGATACGACGTTCACGGATCGGCCCAATCAATTCTTTTAGAATGCCTTCCAAACGCTTTTTCACCGTACCATCGCCCAAACCACCACGACGATAATGCGCTTTCAGTTCTTCAAGTTCTTCTTTGTTGGTATCGAAGGCATCTAAATAAGTAAATACTACGTTGCCTTCAACCTGACCTGGGTCTTCGATACGCAGGTGATTTGGGTCGGTGTACATTGCATTGACAGCTTTTTTAATGTCTTTGTCTGTGGCATCTAACACAATGGTATTGCCCAGTGATTTTGACATTTTCGCTTTACCATCAAAACCAGGTAAACGTCCGACATTTGACAACAATGCCTGACATTCAGGTAGTAAGTCATGACCAATTTGACGATTCACCCGACGCACAATTTCATTGGTCTGTTCAATCATTGGAATTTGGTCTTCACCTACAGGAACGACCGTTGCTTTAAATGCAGTAATATCGGCTGCTTGAGCTACAGGGTAGCACAGGAAACCTGCAGGAATATCACGCTCAAAACCACGCATCTGAATTTCAGATTTAATGGTTGGGTTACGCTCCAAACGTGCCACAGTCACGAAGTTTAAATACAACATGGTGAGTTCGTTTAATGCAGGCAGGCAAGATTGCACGCAAATGGTGGTTTTTGTAGGATCAATCCCCACCGCTAAATAATCGGTTGCTACCTCAATAATATTACGACGGACTTTTTCAAAGTTATCGGCATTGTCAGTTAAGGCTTGAGCATCGGCAAGTAACAGGTGTTGATGATGTGAGTCTTGTAAACCTACACGTGAACGTAAAGAACCCACAAAGTGACCTAAATGTAGTTGTCCAGTTGGACGATCGCCTGTCAAAATCACAGGACGATTATCTTGATTACTCATTTTTTATTCCAAGTCGTATCTACGACATCTATGTACCGATGAATTGCTACATTGTAAGGCATAACATTTTTCAATGTCACTTCCTTAAGTGAGTTGAATAGAATTTGCTGTAAAAAATTTTGCTGTAAAAATTAATGAAGTAAATACAGACCCTATATAAATTCAGTTTTAAAATAACTTGAAAATCATATAAGGATAACAACGCAATGGCGAGCAGCTTATTACTTTTATTAGATGACATTGCAACAGTTTTAGATGATGTGGCAGTTATGAGCAAAATGGCTGCAAAAAAAACCGCAGGGGTTTTGGGCGATGATTTGGCGTTGAATGCGCAGCAAGTCAGTGGTGTACGTGCAGAGCGTGAGTTGCCTGTGGTATGGCGTGTGGCTAAAGGTTCATTCATCAATAAGCTAATTTTAGTACCGCTCGCGTTATTAATTAGTGTCGTTGCGCCGTGGTTAATCAATCCTTTATTGGTGGTTGGTGGTCTATTTTTAAGTTATGAAGGTGTGGAAAAAATCATGCACACCTTACAACACAAAAAAGCCCAAACGGCTAAAGAAGCGCAACTTGAGCTAATTCAAACTGAGCAAGACCTTGCGGCTTATGAAACCGAAAAAATTAAAGGTGCTGTGCGTACTGACTTTATTTTATCGGCGGAAATTGTGGTGATTTCTTTGGGGACTGTGGCTGCGGCAGGCTTTCTAACCAAAGTGACAGTATTAAGTTTAATTGCGATTGCCATGACGGTGGGTGTCTATGGGTTCGTTGCGTTAATTGTCAAAATTGATGACATTGGTTTATACCTCACAGAACAAGCTGCCAATTTTAAACAACGTATTGGGAGTGGTTTACTGGCATTTGCTCCAATTTTAATGAAGACTTTATCTGTGGTGGGTACTGCAGCGATGTTCTTGGTTGGTGGAGGAATTATCAATCATGCTATTCCTTTTGTGCACCATTTCACAGAAGATACGGTAGAGTATGTACAAGACATCCCAACGATGGGCAGTATTGTAGGTTCAGTCACGCCAATGTTGATGAACCTTGTCGTGGGTATTTTGGCAGGCATCTTGGTGGTGATTGTGGTCGCACTTGTTCAAAAAGTGTGGTCAAAGTCTAAATCGGCTTAATCTATTATCAGAGTTTAAGAGAAGGATAAGAATAATGCGTTGGAAAGGTCGTCGAGTTAGCACGAATGTAGAAGACCGCCGTGGTGGCGGTGGAGCAAAAGCGGGCGGTATCAGTATTTTGGGCTTAGTGGTGGCCTTTGTTGCATGGAAGTTCTTTGGCATCGATCCGCAATCGGCTTATCAAGCGACCAAGCAAGTCACCTCACATGCGCAAAGTGCTGAAACTAAAGGTTTAGATAATCCAACTCCTGAACAACAAGAGGCGATGGAGTTTGTGGGCACTGTTTTGGCCGATACAGAAGATACGTGGTCACAAGTGTTTCAGCAGCAGTTAAATAGCCAATATATACCACCTAAACTGGTGTTATTTACAGGTGTGGTCAATTCTGGCTGTGGTACGGCACAATCGGCAATGGGGCCATTTTATTGTCCTGCCGATCAAAAAGTATATATTGATACTTCATTCTTCCAAGCCATGCGTCAGCAAATGGGCATTGGTGGTGAACAAAATCAGACTGAATTAAGCCGAAATGATCAGGCGGGCGATTTTGCTCAAGCCTATGTGGTGGCGCATGAAGTTGGTCATCATATTCAGACCATTTTAGGGATTTCAGAACAAGTGCATAAAGCACGTCAGCAAGTCAGCGAAGTACAGGGTAATCAGCTTTCGGTACGTCAGGAATTACAAGCGGACTGTTTATCGGGAGTGTGGGCGCATCATAACCATCAACGTACTCAATTCCTCGAACAAGGTGATATTGAAGAAGCAATGGATGCGGCACATAAAATTGGCGATGACTATTTACAAAAACGTGCACGTGGGCAAGTCGTGCCTGATAGCTTTACGCATGGTACCAGTGCACAGCGCGTACAATGGTTCCAGACTGGCTTAAAATCAGGCTTGATCAGTGATTGTGATACATTCAATGCCGCAATTTAACTGACTTAAAAATCAAGTTTTATAAACAAAAGGAGTGCTGCCAGTCGCTCCTTTTTTATAGGCTAAATGAATGCGAGTGGATAGATGCAAACAACGTTAAGCCGTAAACTGAGTGATGAATTAGCACACATGATTTTGAACGTGGTGTGTTTGATTCCAGCAGGTCAGGTTGCGACCTATGGGCAAGTGGCACGCCTAGCGGGTCTGCCCAAACATGCACGTTTGGTCGGTTATGTCCTCAGGCATTTATCGGCAGAACATACTGTGCCGTGGCATCGGGTGATTAATGCGCAAGGAAAAATTAGCCTAAGCAAACTAAACGCCCAAGGAGAAAATATACAAACTTTAAAATTACAGGAAGAAGGGATTGTGGTAATTGCAGAAAAGGTGAATTTAAAACAATACCAATGGCAGAATTAAACTGAGCTGCTAAATCGAGCGTTTAATATTGAGATATGGTGATACTGAGAAAATTTGCTGAATAGAGTGCTGCAAATAAAAATTTTAGAACAAACAAAGAAATCTAAATGAGAGGGGAAGTTCCTCACTTCCGTAGAAATGAGGAACACGCAATCTTATTGACGTACAACCAATACAGGTGTTGTACCTTCACTTAGGATGCTTTGCGCAACGCTACCTAAGAATAATTTTTTCAAGCCAGTGCGGCCATGTGAACCAATCACGATAAGGTCAGCATTTAAGTCTTTTGCAGCATTGGTAATTTCGCGTGCAATTACTTGACCTTCAAGTAGTTTAGTTTCAGCTTCAACACCTTGTTCAGTGAATTTTTGCTTTGCTTCTTCTAAAGTTTTTACGATAGAAGCGCGAGCGCGTTCAATCAAGTCATTGGTTTGGTTTGCAGTGATGTATTCTGCAGCAATATACGGGTCAAGTGTAAGTACTTGTACCACAGTGATTTTACTACCAAATGCTTTTGCAAGTTCAGCAGCTTTTGCAACAGCGGCAAAAGAAGTTTCAGAACCGTCCACTGGTACGAGGATGTTTTGGTAAGCCATGAGTGTTTCTCCTTATTGTAATTTCAATACTTTAATAAAATATTCGCTCTGAGTCCTGTCTTATCTTACGCTGAATTCATATAGAATAAAACCCAGTAATTTCATAAAGATAATTGAGTGCTGTAAGTCCTTATTTCACCTTAATTTAGCATGAAATTATGAAGCTGTGCTTTCAATTCAACTAAAGTTTTAGTCATTTTTTGTTTGCGTGTTTGTCAAAAAATCGATCAGTTGATTGACATCATTACTCTGCAATTGTTCGCGGATTTTCAGTAAATATTTTTCATCAAAATCATACAGTTTTAGCGCCAAAAGTTGAGCAATCTCTGTTTCACTAAAGCGGTATTTAATTACTTTGGCAGGCACACCTGCCACAATAGCGTAAGGCGGTACATCTTGCGTAACCACTGCACCTGTCGCCACAATTGCACCTTCGCCTAGTTCAACACCTTGCATAATCATGGCGCGACTGCCAATCCAGCAGCCATCGCCAATTGTGGTATCACCTGCCGCAACAAAACTGCGAGTATCAAACGGAAAAGCCGAAACCCAGTCACTGCGATGCAATTGATTGCCACCCATCATAATCACGCATTCCGCACCAAAACAGACAAAATTGCCAATATGTAATTGATCAATTGGCTTGTCTGCTGTTGCAGGTTTGTCATGTAAATAACGCACCACACAACGTTCAAAACCCTGATCCCAATAGGCTGAATAATAAGAGTAATTGCCTTTGATGTGGATGTTGGGGTTTTTCACAGTTTTGGAGATGAACTCAAATTCGCACCAGTGTTTAACAGGGGAATTAATCAGCGTTTCGGACATGGTTTTTTCGTGTGGAGAGATGAGGGGATTATATCTGAAATTTTGAACCTCTCCCTAGCCCTTTCCTAGAAGGAGAGGGAATGTTCAAAATATTAGTTGACCACTACACTTTAGTGATTTGAAAGCTTAAAGTATCTATCTTAAAAAATTCCACAAATACATAAAAACATTTTTAACACTGTTTGGAAATAAGAATCCCCAAATAGCAAAAAAGAGTGATGATGCCAATACGATACTGACAGGACTGGTTTGTGGATTGATAAAGAGTCCCCAGACTGGAATTAAAATCAGTCCTAACACAGCCCCAGAAAGCGCATAAACAAATGCATGAATGATGCGATTTTCCATCTTATTTTCCTCTATTTTTATCGCAGTATAATCTATAAGCTCGGCTGTATGATTTATAGACAATAAAAAACCCCTCAAAGAGGGGCATCGCGTGTAGTCATCTTTATTAAAACTTAAAGATATTCTACATTCACAATTTCATATTCCACTTCGCCTTGCGGAGTGACAATTTTGGCTTCATCGCCTTCATTTTTGCCCAACAAACCGCGTGCAATAGGCGAATTCACTGAAATTTTATTGATTTTAAAATCAGCTTCATCATCACCTACAATTTTGTAGGTTTTTTGCTCTTCGGTGTCTAGGTTTTCAATGGTCACAGTCACACCAAAAACCACACGTCCGTTTTGTTCCAATTCTTTAACATCAATTACTTGGCAAGCGCCTAATTTACCTTCGATGTCTTGGATACGACCTTCGCAGAAACCTTGCTGTTCACGTGCGGCATGGTATTCAGCATTTTCTTTTAAATCGCCATGTTCACGCGCTTCTGCAATCGCTGCAGTAATACGTGGACGTTCAACCGATTTAAGTTGTTGTAATTCTTGCTCTAAAGCGTGTTTACCTTCAGGCGTCATAGGATAACGTTGCATGTTGTCCCTCTTTAAAAATATTGAAGTCTATAAATGAAAAAAGCCCGCCACCCGAAAGGTGACGGGACTTTATTGAAATGTATTAACCTACAGTAAGATCTTGCAGGCGATATACATCCATTGGTAATTTAATCGCTAAGGCTTGGCATACAGCATCTGCGCCATTCAAGGTC
Organism: Acinetobacter sp. YH12205; assembly: GCF_013418125.1. Taxonomy (NCBI): domain Bacteria; kingdom Pseudomonadati; phylum Pseudomonadota; class Gammaproteobacteria; order Moraxellales; family Moraxellaceae; genus Acinetobacter; species Acinetobacter sp. YH12205. The sequence goes on from NZ_VPCQ01000004.1 coordinate 186,760, forward strand.
GTGGTGTAATACACTTTACCTTGCAATGCAGAACGACGGATTGAGAATGAATCCTGCTGAGCTTGTTTGCCTTCAGAAGTATTGATGATGAGGTGAATCTCACCATTTTTCAAGCGGTCTACAATGTGTGGGCGACCTTCAGTCACTTTATTCACACGTTCACACTCAATACCTGCATCGGTGATGACTTTATGCGTACCACCCGTTGCAACAAGTTTGAAGCCAAAATCAGCCAATTGTTTTGCAATACGCGCCACATGCGGTTTATCTGACTCACGTACAGATAAGAATGCATGTTTTACTTCGCCTTCAGTTGGGATTCCTGGTAAGCGATCATTCGAGCCTAACACAGCTTTATAGAATGCTTCACCAAAAGTTTTGCCCACACCCATCACTTCACCTGTAGATTTCATCTCAGGCCCAAGCACAGGGTCTACACCAGGGAACTTGTTGAATGGGAACACAGCTTCTTTCACAGAGAAGTGTTGCGGAATAATTTCTTTAGTAAAGCCTTGTGCTTCTAAAGATTGACCTGCCATACAACGTGCTGCAACTTTAGCCAATGATTCGCCAATACACTTAGAAACGAACGGAACAGTACGTGATGCACGTGGGTTCACTTCCAAGATATAAACGTCATTGCCTTTCACTGCAAACTGTACGTTCATTAGACCAATAACGCCCAACTCTTTTGCCATTGCAACAGTTTGACGACGCATTTCGTCCTGTACTTCATCTGACAATGAATAAGGTGGAATTGAACATGCTGAGTCGCCAGAGTGAATACCTGCTTGTTCGATGTGCTGCATAATACCGCCAATCACCACATCTTTACCGTCAGATACGCAGTCTACGTCAACTTCAATCGCATCATCCAAGAAACGGTCTAACAGTACAGGTGCATCGTTAGATGCTTGAACTGCATCACGCAAGTAGCGTTTCAATTCTTCTTCGTTATACACGATTTCCATTGCACGACCACCCAATACATAAGATGGACGAACAACGAGCGGGTAACCCACTTTCGCTGCTTCTGCGATACCTTCTTCAGCAGATTTTACAATGCTGTTGTTAGGCTGACGCAATTGCAGACGTTGAATCATTTGCTGGAAACGCTCACGGTCTTCTGCACGGTCAATTGCATCTGGTGATGTACCAATAATTGGCGCACCTGCCTCTTCTAAAGCGCGTGCCAATTTCAATGGAGTTTGACCACCGTACTGTACGATAATGCCTTTTGGCTTTTCAGTACGTACGATTTCAAGTACATCTTCCAAAGTAATTGGTTCAAAGTACAAACGGTCTGAAGTGTCGTAATCGGTAGATACTGTTTCAGGGTTACAGTTCACCATGATGGTCTCAAAACCATCTTCACGCATTGCAAGCGCAGCGTGTACACAGCAGTAATCGAATTCGATACCTTGACCGATACGGTTTGGACCACCGCCAATCACCATGATCTTGTCTTTCGCTGAAGGATTCGACTCACACTCTTCATCGTAAGTTGAATACATATATGCTGTGTCAGATTCAAACTCTGCAGCACAGGTATCTACACGTTTATAAACTGGGGTTACGCCCAAGTTCCAACGGTGTTTACGGAATTGCTTTTGTGAAATACCCATCAAGTTCGCAATACGTAGGTCAGATAAACCTTTACGTTTGAACGAACGGATGTTGTCAGCGTTTAGATCACCAAAACCTAAAGTTTTGATTTCATTTTCAGTGTTCACGATGTCTTGAATTTGAATTAAGAACCAACGGTCAATTTTGGTCGCTTCAAAAACTTCGTCCAAGCTAAAGCCATGACGGAATGCGTCAGCCACGTACCAAATACGCTCAGGGCCTGGAACTTTTAATTCAACTAAAATTTTGTCGTGTGCGCCTTCAGCACCCACTTCAATTTGTTCGTCAAAACCACACGCACCAGTTTCTAAACCACGAAGCGCTTTATTTACAGACTCTTGGAAATTACGGCCAATTGCCATGACTTCACCTACAGATTTCATCTGTGTGGTTAAAGTCGCGTCTGCTTGCGGGAACTTTTCAAAGTTGAAACGTGGAACTTTAGTGACAACGTAGTCAATTGATGGTTCAAATGCCGCAGGAGTGGTACCGCCTGTGATGTCATTTTTCAGTTCATCAAGGGTATAACCCACAGCCAATTTCGCTGCAACTTTTGCAATTGGGAAACCAGTGGCTTTAGATGCAAGTGCAGATGAACGAGATACACGTGGGTTCATCTCAATCACAACCATACGACCAGTATTCGGGCAAATGCCGAACTGAACGTTAGAACCACCTGTTTCTACACCAATTTCACGAAGTACCGCTAAAGATGCATTACGCATCAATTGGTATTCTTTGTCCGTCAAAGTTTGCGCAGGAGCAACGGTGATTGAGTCACCAGTGTGCACGCCCATTGGGTCAAAGTTTTCGATTGAACATACGATGATACAGTTGTCGTTTTTATCACGTACAACTTCCATCTCATATTCTTTCCAACCAATAAGTGATTCATCAATCAATAATTGTTTGGTTGGAGAAAGATCGAAACCGCGTTCACAGATTTCAAGGAATTCTTCTTTGTTATATGCGATACCGCCACCAGAACCACCCATGGTGAATGATGGACGAATAATCACAGGGAAGCCAAAGCGAGATTGAATCTCAAGTGCTTCTTCCATAGATTCAGCAATTGCTGCTTTTGGACACTCAAGACCAATTTTGCGCATTGCTTCATCAAACAATTTACGGTCTTCGGCTTTTTCAATCGCGTCTTTGGTTGCACCAATTAATTCAACATTGTATTTGGCTAAAATACCGTTGGCATCTAATGCAAGCGCACAGTTCAATGCAGTTTGACCACCCATGGTCGGAAGTACTGCATCTGGACGTTCTTTTTCAATGATTGCTGCAACAGTCTGCCAAGTGATTGGCTCGATATAAGTTGCATCTGCCATTGCAGGGTCAGTCATGATGGTCGCAGGGTTCGAGTTTACCAAAATAACGCGGTAACCTTCTTCACGCAGCGCTTTACATGCTTGAGCACCAGAATAGTCAAACTCACAAGCCTGACCAATAACAATAGGACCAGCACCAATAATTAAGATGCTTTTAATATCCGTACGTTTAGGCATTATTTCGCTCCTTAATTACTTCTTAGCGGCTTCAATAAGTTCGATGAAATGATCGAACAAGAGTGCGCAGTCATGTGGACCTGAACTTGCTTCTGGGTGACCTTGGAAGCTAAATGCAGGCTTGTCTGTACGATGAATACCTTGGTTTGTGCCATCGAACAATGAACGATGCGTTGAACATACATTGCTTGGTAAGGTGCTTTCATCTACCGCGAAGCCGTGGTTCTGAGAAGTAATCATCACTGTACCAGTTTCTAAGTTCTGTACAGGATGGTTTGCGCCGTGGTGACCGTGCGGCATTTTCATTGTTTTTGCACCTGATGCAAGTGCAAGAATTTGGTGACCTAAACAGATACCAAATACAGGAGTATTCGTGGTTTCTACAATTGTTTTTACAGCTTCAATTGCGTAGTCACATGCAGCAGGATCGCCAGGGCCATTTGACAAGAAAATGCCATCTGGGTTTAACGCAAGGACTTTTTCAGCAGGGGTTTGTGCAGGAACAACGGTTAATTTGCAACCGCGGTCTGCGAGCATACGCAGGATGTTGGTTTTGACACCGTAATCGTATGCAACCACATGATATTTAAGTTCAGGTTGAGTAAAGCCTTTGCCAAGTTCCCATGAACCTTCAGTCCATTCAAAACCTTCAGGGTCGCAGCATACTTTTGCAAGATCTAAGCCGTTTAAGCCGCCAAATGCACGTGCTTTTGCAATTGCTTCTTCTTCAGTGATATTTTCACCAGCAAGAATACAACCGTTTTGCGCACCTTTGGAACGTAAAATACGGGTCAATTTACGGGTATCAATATCGGCAATTGCAACAACATTGTGTTGTTGTAAGTATTCGCCTAAAGATTGAGTAGAACGGAAGTTACTGTGTAATAAAGGCAAATCACGGATAATTAAACCGTTTGCCCATACTTTATGAATTCGACCTGACTCAACATCTTCATCATTGCAACCAGTGTTCCCAATATGTGGGTAAGTTAAAGTCACAAGTTGTTGTGCATAACTCGGGTCGGTCAAAATTTCTTGATAGCCAGTCATGGCAGTGTTAAAAACGACTTCACCAGTCGTGCTTCCCGTTGCACCGATAGACGTACCTTTAAAGATTGTACCGTCGGCGAGGGCTAAAATGGCGGGGGTGCTCAAACCAAAGCTCCTGAACTAAAACCACAAAAATAGGGCTGTAAAAAAGCGAGTAGACGAAAAAAAAGGAAGGTCAATATTTAAACCTACCCTCCTATGTCTGCTCGCTTGAACTTAACATTGCATTATACGCATGAACTCGCCAAAAGTCCATTGTGAATCTAACGAATATGTAAGATAAAAGACTTGCTTTTTTTGCTAGGTTTATGTTTTAGCGTGTAGTCCAAATGTAAGCAATCTACGATTGTTAGACAATCCAAAACCCATTTGAGTCTAAATTGCCTTATGCTTAATTTATAGACAACAACGACCTTGGGTAAAAGCGAATGACTGAACAAGATAAATCAGCCACTGAACCACAAAACAGTGCAATCAAAGCAGTAAGTGAAGGCGCTGAAAAGCTTGAAAAAGTAACGCATGATGCCAAAGAGCAGGTGCTTGATGTGGTTGCAGAAACGCAAGAAAAACTTCAAGCCGAAGCAAAACAACTCAATGCCAGCGTGCAAGAGCAATTGGGTCAGTTAAAGCAAGATGTGTTGCAAAAAATTGAAGCTTTAAAAGCACAATTTGGCAGTTCACCTAAAGATTTGGGCGAATTAAAAGACTTTGTAAAAACTGAATTTAGCGCAATTATTGAAGATCTTTCTAAACTTGGTAAAGAGTTGAAAGAAGATGTCAGCAGCATTTCAGTGAAACACAAAGACCAATTGGCTGAAACGTTTAAGCGTTCTAAAGAGCACACACTAGAAGCGTGGAAAAAAGTAAATCCATCAAAAACTGAAACTAATGATGAAACTGATCAAGCATAATCCAGTTTAATCTGTTGCTGATTCAGCCATAAAAAAAAGTGAGGTCATGCGCCTCACTTTTTTATTTAAATTTCTTGCTCAAACCAAAAACTAGTTGTTTCAATCTAAACTACTATTAATCACAGTTAGAACTGATGTAGCCAATCGCGCTTATTGTGAAAATCGGCGGCAGGGCTGCTGTGTTGCATGGCATAAAACTGCTCGCCCTGACTGGTTTTTAATACAGCTGTGAGCCCAATAAACAAATCTGTCCATTTCAGTTTATGTTTCAGTATAAATTCGGTTAAATCCAAACTGACATTTAAACCGTAATGCGTACGTTTTAGCTGATTCAACTCAATATCATAAGCGGCCACAGGTGGCATTTGCTCAGGATAACGATATTCTTCAAAGGCATAGGCTTGCCAAGCTTGAGAAGGGGAGAGATTGATTTCACGATAAAAATCTTCGCCCTGAACGCCAATGAAAATTTCAAAGCAGGTCTGTTCCCACAAAAAGTCCTGACGCGGATGTGAAGCTACCAATGCAGGCCATTCGACCCACTGATTCGGATCACGCAGCCAATAACCTACATTTAAGCTAAACGGACTTTGTTGTTCAATTGCACCGACCAAAGAAATCGCTTGAAACTGACGATCAAAGGCGCTGAGTTCGTAACTTGCCATATAAGCTTAGTTAGACAAATGAGCGTGACGAACTAAATTTGACAACTTGGCATTTTGTTTTGCTGCTTTTTTATAAAGTAAAGCAATTTTACCAATTGTTTGTACCACTTCAGAACCTGTTGCTGCAGCAATTTCAGTAATTACAGCTGCACGTACTTCACGGTCTTCACCACCAATTTTAACTTTAATCAATTCGTGATCGTTTAAAGCACGGTTGGTTTCTTCAATTACATTTTCAGTCAAACCTTGACCGCCAACCATCACTACAGGGTTAAGTGCATGACCAATTTGACGTAAACGCTTGCGTTCCTGAATAGAGAGAGCCGCCATAAAGATAACCTAATTTTAAAAACGGCTTAGTATAACAAAAGCCAATTTGAAACGCTGTAAATTCTATGCAAATAATCCGCGATCTTGCAGCAGTACAAAAATATCAAAATTGAACATTTGCTTAGGTTTATCCATTAGTGATGAGTGTGGTTTTTTATGCCACAGTACAGAAATAAGCGATGGATTTAATAGAAAAAACTTGTCAGTTATTGGCATTTAGATACAGATGTCTACTGCAAGCTTGCTAATTTTCACGTACAATCGCAATTTAGATGGCTATTCGTTACTAAGAGAGTTATGGCAACACGCATTACCAACCAAAAGTTATCCAAAAGTAGTCGTGCGTGGATGAGAGAGCACCTAGATGATCCCTTTGTGAAAAGAGCGCAAAAAGAAGGGTATCGTGCACGTGCTGCATACAAACTACTTGAGATTCAAGAAAAATATAAACTGATCAAACCTGGCATGACGGTGGTGGACTTGGGAGCAGCACCAGGCAGTTGGTCGCAAATCGCAGGGAAACTTGTCGGCGACAAAGGTTTGGTGATCGCTTCCGATATTTTGGAAATGGACGCATTACCAGATGTGACCTTTTTACAAGGTGACTTCCGCGAAGAAGAAGTGTTCGAAAAATTGTTAAATATTTTAAACGGACGCACGGTAGACGTTGTAATTTCCGATATGGCCCCCAATACATCAGGTAATAAAGCTGTAGATCAACCGCGTCAAATTTACTTATGCGAGTTGGCGCTCGATTTTGCCAACCGTGTATTGGGACCCAATGGCCAGTTTGTGGTCAAAGTGTTCCAAGGTTCGGGGTTTGACGAATTTCGTAAACAGGTCGTGGACAGTTTTGATGTTCTAAAGACAGCAAAACCCGCTGCTTCACGGGCGCGTTCCAAAGAAGTATTCCTTATTGGACAAGGACGTAAAAAAGCGTCTAAATAAAGTTTACTTGCCAAGCCGTTAAAAATTGTGCATTTTGTACGTTTTTAATGAATTGTCTAGCTGATCTTCAGCTTTTTGAATGAAAGGTCACCCAGTAACGGGCATGATCAAATTAGATTGATATGGGAATAAAGCTTTGAGCGATCTCTTCAAGAATGCCGTATTGTGGCTGATTATACTTGGTGTGCTGATTCTAATTTTCAGCAACATCAATAACAGTGAAAAGCCAACTGCAATGAACTATTCAGAGTTCGTTACAGCGGTGAATGCTGGTCAAATTAAGCAAGTCACAATTGATGGCGAAAGAATTAGTGGCGAAAAAGTCAACGGCTCGTCCTTTGAAAGCATTCGTCCAGCAGTTCAAGATCCTGAACTGATGCCGAATCTGATTAAAAACAACGTTGTTGTTGAAGGTACTGCACCTCAACGTCAAGGTTTGTTAATGCAACTATTGATCGCAAGTTTCCCTGTACTTTTAATCATTTTGTTATTCATGTTCTTTATGCGCAACATGGGTGGCGGTGCAGGTGGTAAAAACGGCCCGATGAGCTTTGGTAAATCTAAAGCCAAAATGTTGTCTGAAGACCAAATTAAAGTCACATTTGCCGATGTAGCAGGTTGTGACGAAGCAAAACAAGAAGTGGTTGAAATTGTAGATTTCTTAAAAGACCCTGCTAAATTCAAGCGTTTAGGTGCAACTATTCCTAAAGGTGTGTTGATGGTAGGTCCACCGGGTACAGGTAAAACCTTATTGGCCAAAGCCATTGCAGGCGAAGCCAAAGTTCCATTCTTCAGCATTTCTGGTTCTGACTTCGTTGAAATGTTCGTGGGTGTAGGTGCTTCTCGTGTTCGTGATATGTTTGAGCAAGCTAAACGCCATGCACCATGTATCATCTTTATTGATGAGATTGATGCGGTAGGTCGTCACCGTGGTTCAGGTACAGGTGGTGGTCACGATGAACGTGAGCAAACACTTAACCAAATGCTTGTTGAAATGGATGGTTTTGAAGGCAATGAAGGCATTATTGTTATCGCTGCGACAAACCGTGCCGATGTACTGGATAAAGCTTTATTGCGTCCAGGTCGTTTTGACCGTCAAGTAATGGTTGGCTTGCCAGACATTAAAGGTCGTGAGCAAATTCTGAATGTTCACTTGAAAAAACTGCCTTCAGTTACAGGTGTAGATGTCAAAGTCTTGGCACGTGGTACACCAGGCTTCTCTGGTGCGCAATTGGCGAACCTTGTGAATGAAGCTGCATTGTTTGCTGCCCGTCGTAATAAAAATACGGTGGATATGCACGACTTTGAAGATGCTAAAGATAAGTTGTATATGGGCCCTGAACGTAAGTCGATGGTGCTGCGTGAAGAAGAACGTCGTGCAACGGCTTATCATGAAGCAGGTCATGCGATTGTTGCTGAAATGCTGCCGGGTACAGACCCTGTGCATAAAGTAACGATTATGCCGCGTGGCTGGGCATTGGGTGTGACATGGCAATTGCCTGAACATGACCAAACTAGCCATTATAAAGACAAAATGCTGAACGACTTGTCTATCTTGTTTGGTGGTCGTATTGCAGAAGAAGTCTTTATTAATCAAATGTCGACAGGTGCATCGAATGACTTTGAGCGTGCGACTAAATTAGCACGTGCGATGGTGACCAAATACGGTATGTCTGACAAGTTAGGCGTAATGGTCTATGAAGATGATACACAACAATCATTCATGGGTAGTTTAGGTAGCCGTACCATTTCTGAAGCCACCCAGCAACAAGTGGATGCTGAAGTTCGTCGTATTATTGATGAGCAATATAAAGTTGCCCGCGATATTTTGGAAAATAACCAAGACATTGCCCACGCAATGGTAAAAGCATTGTTGGAATGGGAAACCATTGATCGTGACCAAATCCGTGACATTATGGAAGGTCGTGAGCCACAGCCACCGAAGGTGTATATTGCAGACAATCCTGTGATTGATGTAACACCAACCGATGGTCCAAGCACACCGCCACCATTACCAGCGAGCTAATCAGCTCACATGATGTTAAAAAAGAGTCTTTGTATAAAGGCTCTTTTTTTATTCGTGTGGTTTATGTGCAGTTGTGACCGGAATATTAGGGTCTGTTGACGCTCATCGAAAAGAATTCCACATCTTTAAAATTAGCCTTGTTAAAATAAGCTTTTCAAATTGAAAGGAAGACCAGCATGCAGCTAATGCCATTACCCAAACGTGTATTGCAATGTGGACGTTTGCGTTTAGATTTATCTCAGCCGCATGTGATGGGAATTCTAAATGTGACACCAGACTCGTTTAGTGATGGTGGGCGACATAATGAAAAAGATGCTGCTGTGGCGCGTGCTTTGGAAATGATAGCCGAAGGTGCAACCGTGATTGATATTGGCGGAGAGTCAACACGTCCGGGAGCTAGTCCTGTGAGTGTAGAAGAAGAAATTCGTCGTGTGGTTCCTGTGGTAGAAGCCTTATCTGCTTATGATGTGGTACTTTCGATTGATACGTCACAGCCTGAAGTGATTCGTGCTGCCGTAGCTGCGGGGGCGCATATCTGGAATGATGTACGTGCGCTGACCCGCCCCAATGCGTTGCACACAGCTGCTGAGTTAAATATCCCCGTGATTATTATGCACATGCGTGGTGAACCGACCACCATGAACAATTTAGATCAATATGATGATGTCACTGCAGATGTGATTGCAGAATTGCAGCAACGTGTCGCTGATGCTTTGGCGGTAGGGGTTAAGCCTGAAAATATCATGATTGATCCGGGTTTTGGTTTTGCGAAAAATGCACAGCAGAACTTGAAATTGTTAAATGAGTTGCATCAACTCAATGGTATGGGGTATCCAATGTTATCGGCATTGTCTCGTAAACGCTTTATTGGTGAAGCTTTAGGCGGAGCAGAGCCAACACAGCGTGCAGTCGGTTCAGTAGCGGCTCATTTACTCAGTATTCAGCAAGGTGCATGTATTGTGCGTGCGCATGATGTTAAGGCTATGTCTGATGCCATTAAAGTCTGGCAAGCAATGCAGTTGGCAAATTAATTGCAGTTTATAGATTTAGGGTGAAGCTAGAATTAAAGCCGTGCTTATGCTATATAGGCACGCTTGAATCTCTGTATTTTTGAGTGCCTGTATGTTTGCAGATTTACTTCTCCCGATGTTTGATGATGAGTTTTATCCTGATATTTTAGTTGCTGAGTTAAAACAACTGATTCAACAGTTTGCAAAACACGTGTCTAAATCCAATTTATCTGAAACGGATATTTATCATTTTGCAGATCAGACCGTGCAAGCCATTAATAAAATGAAACCACAATTTGAAGATCTGGATTCAGATTTGGACGATACCGCAGCAGATTATATTGCTGAGGCGATGATGATGGTGTTGCAAGATCAAGGCTATTTCGAGATTGAAACGGAAGAGTTGATTGCAACGAGAGAGTGGTGATAGACACTCTCTTTCAGCTTTCACTTATAGATGATTTAACAAATCATCCAAAACATCATTCAAATGGCAACTTTGCTGTGTATGTAGTTCTGCAATTTCCCGAACATTTAGCGTGTATTGACCATTGTGTTCACTTGGCTGTGCAATTAAATTGACCCAAAACTTTGTATTTTGTTGCAGCAAAGTTTTGAGTTGCTTTTCTTCTTCAGGATTTTGGAAATTTAATAAATATAAATTGTTGCCTAAGCTGCAACGACGTAATTGTAATTCTTGATTTTTATATTGCAATGTTCCTGCAAAAACATCATAAAATTCTGCATCAGTTTCAATTGGGTTTACGGATTCGGTTGCTGACTCAAGGCTGGGATTTTGTGCATGGCTTGCAAAACTGAGCAAGCAGCATAAACAGATCACCCATTTGAAAGAGAGGATAAAGCGTTGTAGAGACATTTCAAATCATCGGCACATAAGTGTTATCGTTTTCAATATTATTTTTTAGGCATAAAAAAACCAGCTTAATGCTGGAGTTCTTTATTTGCACCATTTGAATGATTTGATTCATTAAAATGGTGCCCGAGGCCAGACTCGAACTGGCACGCTTTGAGGGCGGGGGATTTTAAATCCCCTGTGTCTACCGATTTCACCACTCGGGCATGTGCGCAATAATAGAGGACGAAATAAATCTTGGCAAGTAAATTTATTTACAATTGCTTTCTTTTCAATCAATTCAACTTATTAGCTTGAAAAAAGTTCGGTTTGCAGCATATTTCTGCTGTTTGTCATCAATATTTCATGAATTTGAGATCAAAGCGAAATCATAAATTTCTATGTTGAGCGTTCAAGAAAAATAAAAGGAATATTCATGAACATTCGCTTAACTCGCCGCGAGCTGATTCAAAAAAGTTTGGCTGGTTTTGGGGCATTGTCATTGCCAGTCGCATTAACTGCATGTGGCGATGACAATGAAAATACAGTAGAAAATGCTTTAAAAGTGCAGTTTTTGCATGGTGTCGCCAGTGGTGATCCGCTGCATGACCGTATCATTTTATGGACACGTGTAACGCCAAGTGACATGGCAGCATGCATTGAAGTGGTTTGGGAAATTGCCAGCGATGAGGCGTTTAAGCAATTGGTAAATACTGGCAAAGTACAAACCAGCGCAGCGCAAGATTTTACTGTTAAAGTGGACGCAGATCGTTTACAGGCAGGGACTAAATATTATTACCGTTTCCGCTTTGGTAATACGGTTTCTGCTATAGGACAGACCAAAACCTTGCCACAACGCAGCGATCAAGTGAAATTTGCGGTCTGTTCTTGCTCGAACTATCCCGCAGGTTATTTTCATGTGTATAAAGAAATGGCACAGGAAAACAATCTGGATGTGATTATTCACTTGGGTGATTATATTTATGAATATGGACAAGGTGGCTACGCGACTGACGATGCAAAACAGTTAGGACGTACCTTTGCTGCAGACAATGATAAAGAAATTATCAAGTTAGATGATTATCGTAAACGTTATGCTTTATATCGTACCGATGCTGATTTGCAGACTGCTCACCAACGCCATCCATTTATTGTCATTTGGGATGACCATGAACTCAGTAATGATACTTGGGAAGCGGGTGCAGATAATCATCAAGAAGGTGAAGGCAGCTTTATAGAACGTAAAATTGCGGCATTACAGGCTTATTTCGAGTGGATGCCAATTCGTCCAGTTGCAGAAAATGATCATTTGAATATTTATCGCCAGTTTGATTTTGGTGGTTTGGTGAATCTGATGATGCTGGATACGCGTATTTTGGCGCGTCATAAGCAATTAGATTATGCTAACTATATGACGGCAGAAGGTATTGATGCTGCTAAATTTCAGGCAGATTTATTTAGTGATCAACGCACATTGATGGGTGGAGTTCAACGAGAATGGTTGCAAAAGCAGTTGGGGCAGTCTAGGGCTACTTGGAATGTTTTGGCTCAACAAGTGTTGATGGCGAAAATACTGATTCCACAAGAACTGTTATTGCCTTTAGCGAAAATCACCAATGGTGATCAGCAACCTGAAACACTTGCACAAATGAAGCAGAAAATTACAGAATTGGTCACGCTGAAATTGCGTTTAAAAGCGAATGATCCAACTTTGACAGCAGTAGATAAGGCACGTTTGTATGCGGTTGCACCTTATAACCTCGATGCTTGGGATGGTTATGCCTACGAGCGAGAAGTTGTGTATGGGACATTGCAGCAACTTGGGAAAAAAACAGTGGTGTTGGCAGGTGATACTCACAATGCTTGGGCTGCAACCTTGCATACACATGAAACAAATCATGAGGTTGGGTTGGAATTCGCGACCAGCTCGGTATCATCGCCCGGAATTGAGTATTACTTAAATGTGCCTGCAGACGAAATGGCAGCGTTGGAATATGCCTTTCAAGAACTGATTGATGAACTGGATTATTGCAACTTAAATCAACGTGGTTATTTAACGGTGACTTTTGATCGTGCGCAAGTGGTTGCAGATTGGAAGTTTATAGATACGGTTAAGGCACGTGAATACAAACTCGATGATACGCGTGGTCATCAACAGAAGTATGGTGTAGACTTAAAACCAATCATTGATGTCGCTAAAACTGCTTAAAATCAGTCTGATACTTACAGAAAACCGAGCCTAAGTTGCTCGGTTTTTTGATAATCTTTCTGATGTTTGGCGTGATGTTTTAATCGAGTTTATCTTGAATATAACTATCTAAATCTATGTACTTAATCCTTTTACATAAATTGTGTTCAGCCTGCATCAGTTGTTGATGTAACTGAATTGCATGTTGATATTGCTGATTCAATTGGGCAAAACGAGGGCTATTTTTATTGGAAAAATACATCCGATATTGAATTTTAGCAGCTTGACGATATGACCAATACGCAGCACGGCGAAATTGCGTTAAGCAATATTTTTGTTCAAGGCTTATGTGGTCACGGAACATATTCTCTTTATAGAAACGTACAAAACCAAAACTGATGCAGAAAAAGAATAAAATCCCTTGCAGAATTGCACTCTGAAAATAGGCGAAATTTACCGCTTGTAGCAGAATCAATACTGCTATTTTTATGGTGGCATGTTGCTGTAGTTGATACCACGATGCCGAACTGTGTTTAATTTGATACAACACATAAGGTAGAAGCAGCATAAAACCTAACATGATGGCTAAAATCGCCAATGCCTTGGCTTGAAAGGCATCGTACTGCGGTGCAAAGTTTTGAATCCCGTGCGCCAGACTGATTGAAATAGGAATAAAAATCAGGCAGGCCAAGACCCATGGAATCATTTCTTTCCAATCATCCAGCATGCCTTTGCTTTGAATAAAACCATAAAACAAAATATTTCTTTTAAATGCAGCAGGGTATTGTTTTTGCAATTGCTGCAAATCAAGAAGCGCTTGTTTAGGGTTCATAGAGGCATCATTGAATATTGAATAAAGAGGGGAAAACCTAAAATTTAGGCATAAAAAAACCAGCTTAATGCTGGGTTCTTTATTTGCACCATTTTAATCTATTTTAAAATGGTGCCCGAGGCCAGACTCGAACTGGCACGCTTTGAGGGCGGGGGATTTTAAATCCCCTGTGTCTACCGATTTCACCACTCGGGCATAGTTTTACAAGATTGGAGGCGGAGGTCGGAATCGAACCGGCGTCCACGGAGTTGCAGTCCGCTGCATGACCACTCTGCCACCCCGCCGCGTCTTGTGATGCGTATATTAGCAAGCTCTGAAAAAAAAACAATACTATTAAATGAGCAGATGCACATTAATTCGACATATAGAATAAAATAGTCTAAATAATCATGTATTATTTGCAAAATTGATTCATATCAACATTTGGAGATGTGCCGTGGCATTAATTTTAGACGGTCGTGCATTGGCAAAACAAATTGAAGCTGATCTGTTAACACGTGTAGAAGCGTTAAAAGCAAAATCAGGTCGTACCCCAATTCTAGCGACTATTTTGGTCGGTGATGACGGTGCATCTGCAACTTATGTACGCATGAAGGGCAATGCTTGCCGTCGTGTGGGCATGGATTCTTTAAAAGTAGAATTGCCAACAGAAACCACCACAGAACAATTATTGGCAGAAATTGAAAAATTGAATGCCAATCCTGATGTGCATGGTATTTTGTTGCAACACCCAGTTCCTGCGCAAATTGATGAGCGTGCTTGTTTTGATGCGATTTCACTTGCAAAAGACGTAGATGGTGTGACCTGTTTAGGTTATGGTCGTATGGCAATGGGCGAAGCTGCATATGGTTCTGCAACACCTGCAGGCATTATGACCATTCTTAAAGAAAAAAACATTGAAATTGCAGGCAAACATGCCGTTGTTGTGGGGCGTTCGGCAATTTTAGGTAAACCAATGGCTGCGATGCTTCTTGAAGCCAATGCAACAGTAACCATTTGCCATTCACGTACCCAAGATCTTGCAAGTTTTGTGAAACAAGCGGACATTATTGTTGGTGCGGTTGGTAAAGCTGAATTGATTCAAAAAGACTGGATCAAACCAGGCGCTGTGGTTGTTGATGCAGGCTTCCATCCACGTGATGGCGGTGGTGTTGGTGATATCCAATTGCAAGGCATTGAAGAGATTGCTTCTGCATATACGCCTGTACCAGGTGGCGTTGGCCCAATGACCATTACAACTTTGATTCGTCAAACGGTTGAAGCGGCTGAGAAAGCGTTAGGTTGATGAAGACCTCTCCCTAACCCTCTCTTGCGCTTCAATTTAAAAGCAGTGCTTTAAATTTTGCTCAGGAGAGGGGAAATTCATTGTGAAAATAATGGATGCTCCTTCTCTTGCGCCGTATACGGCTCAGGGAGAAGGCTGGGATGAGGGCTTAAAAATTCTCTCCCTAACTCTCCTAAAAAAGAGTGGGGAATTCATTGTAAAAATAATGAATGCTCCCTCTCCTTTAAAAAAGCAGAGGGAACTTTTTAAATTAGAACGAATAAAAATCCAATGAGCTGTACCTTTCAATTTCCTAAAGCCCCTGAACATCTTTTAGATGCTTTACATGATGTAATTCCAAATTGTGAATTACTGGCACAGCAATTGCCTGAAACGCCTATTTCACTTTGGCTTATTCCACCAGTATTTCCTACCGACAAGCTAGATGATGAAGTGATTCGTCGTATTTGGAATGATACGCCGTACTGGATTTTCTGTTGGGCTTCAGGACTTGCAATGGCGCAATGGTTATTGGCAGAACCGCAGCAAGTAAAAAATAAAGTCGTTTTAGACTTTGGTGCAGGTTCGGGCGTGGTGGCGATTGCTGCAAAAATGGCAGGTGCCAAACGGGTAATTTGTTGTGATATTGACCCCATTAGCCTTGCAGCCTGTCGAGCCAATGCTGAATTGAATGATGTGGTGCTTGAATATTTAGATGATCTATACAAAGCAGAACAAGTGGATGTATTGTTGGCTGCCGATGTACTTTATGATCAATGCAATCGCTTTTTTTTAGATGAGTTCTTAAAGTTCGCCCCAGAAGTTTGGGTGGCAGACAGCCGAGTGAAAAACTTTAGTCATCCACAATATATAAAAATAGATGAACGCAGCGCGACCACATGGCCAGATTTGGATGAAGCCAAAGAGTTCCGTAATGTGAGTTTTTATAAGACGCGATAACTCATCACGTCTTATAGGAAGCCAGTTTTGTGGCGCGAATTAATTGCAGCTATAACGCACAATGCGCAGTGTGCTTGGGCGAGCATCTAAGGCCTGACGTGTAGCATAGTTTTCACTGCTATGTAGCTCAGGTGTGTTCGATAAGCCAATAGAGGTGCGGCTTTGCCCAAGTTGGCGACCATACGGGTCTTGTTGGTTGGCTGCAGGATTCACCACTTCATTAATACTTAAAATCCGCAATTGATAAGTTTTATGCGCACCAAGTTCTTTTTGGCAGGCACGCTGTAATTTACTTTCATCGCGCTGTTGGTTTTGACGTCCTGCAAGCGTATAAGCCAATACGGCAGTGCGATCAGTTTTGCTTTCGACTTTATAGCCAACAAAACTATTCTCGTTTTGCTCTGGCAAACTTTGACAAGCGGATAAACCTAACCCAAGTCCCGTCATAGCCAAAATAATCATTGTATTCTTCATGGTTTTATTCATGATCATGTCCCATGTTTTTGATGTCATTTCATTCTTGTTTTAAGTATGCCATAGCTGAGAGGACAAAGCATGGCTTTGTTGGCGGTGTAGCAGGCTGTCTATATTTGAGCTGATAAGCGTGTGCTTGTGATGTCATGTTTTTACCTTGAATCTTCGTATTATTTAGTATTTACACATCAGGTGGGATTGTTGAAGAGCGGATTTCGGTGCTTTTAACACATAAAATATTAGGGCAATAAAAAAGGTCACCGAAGTGACCTTTTTTTAGCCATCAGCGTTGAATTACGCAGACTTAACCGCTTCAAGTAAAGCAGCTTGACGTGCTTTCAATGCAGCAGGTAAGCGCTCACCAAGTTTGTTGAATAACTCAGTGTGGCTTTCTAACTCTTTGATCCATTGTTCTTTGTCTTGCGCTGTTACAGTTTCAAATTGCTCTTTAGAGAAATCTAAACCAGTCCAGTTCAATTGCTCATACGTTGGAACAAAACCAATTGGAGTTTCAACAGCTTCTGCACGACCTTCGCAACGATCAATGATCCACTCAAGCACACGCATGTTTTGACCAAAACCAGGCCATACGAAGTTGCCTTCTGCATCACGACGGAACCAGTTTACGTTGTAAATACCTGGTAATTTGTTGCCTGCAGCTTTTGCTTTTTCGCCAACTTTCTCACCCATTTCTAACCAGTGAGAGAAGTAGTCTGCCATGTTGTAACCAGCAAATGGAAGCATTGCAAATGGGTCGCGGCGTACAATACCTTGTTGACCAACGGCTGCTGCAGTCGTTTCAGAACCCATCGTTGCAGCTTTATATACGCCATCTACCCAGTCAAATGCTTCTGAAATTAGAGGCACTGTGTCTGCACGACGACCACCGAAGATGAACGCTGAAATTGGAACACCTGCTGGATTTTCCCAGTCAGCATCAATAGAAGGACATTGACCTGCTGCAACAGTGAAGCGCGCATTTGGATGAGCTGCTTTTTCTGCGCCAGTGTGTGGTTGACCTTTCCAGTTGGTTAGGTTTGCAGGAACTTCTTTAGATAGACCTTCCCACCATACTTCGCCGTTGTCAGTCACAGCAACGTTGGTATAAATCACGTCTTTGTGCAGAGTTGCCATACAGTTCGGGTTAGTCTTGGTGTTTGTACCAGGAGCAACACCGAAGAAACCAGCTTCAGGGTTAATTGCATATAAGCGACCATCTTCACCTGGTTTGATCCAAGCAATATCGTCACCTACAGTTTCAATTTTCCAGCCTTCGTAACCTGCAGGTGGAATTAACATCGCAAAGTTGGTTTTACCACATGCAGAAGGGAATGCTGCTGCGATGTAGTGTTTTTCGCCTTGTGGGTTGGTCACGCCTAAAATTAGCATGTGTTCTGCTAACCAGCCTTGTTCACGGCCCATTGCAGAAGCAATACGAAGCGCTAAGCATTTTTTACCCAATAATGCGTTACCGCCGTAACCAGAACCATACGACCAGATTTCACGAGTTTCTGGATAATGTACAATGTATTTTTCTTTGTTACATGGCCAAGCAACGTCTTTTTCGCCTTCAGCCAATGGTGCGCCCACAGTGTGTACGCAAGGAACAAATTCGCCATCTGTGCCCAATACGTCATAAACAGCTTTACCCATACGAGCCATTTTAGACATGCTGACAGCAACATAAGGAGAGTCAGTTAATTCAATACCGATGTGAGCAATGTGGCTACCTAATGGGCCCATAGAGAATGGAACCACATACATGGTACGACCAGCCATTGAACCGTCGAATAAACCGTTTAATTTAGCGCGCATTTCAGCTGGCGCTTCCCAGTTGTTCGTCGCACCAGCATCTTCTTTGTTTTCAGAGCAGATGTAAGTACGGTCTTCAACACGAGCAACGTCAGAAGGATCTGAATTTGCAAGGTACGAACCAGGGTGTTTTTCTTGGTTTAATGCTTGCATGGTGCCGTTAGCGATCATCAAGTCGATTAGACGTTGATATTCTTCTGCGCTACCGTCACACCATTCAATTTTTGCTGGTTTCGTTAACTTTGCAATTTCTTCAACCCATGCAATAAGCTTAGGGTGACGAACGAATTCTGGTGCGTTCACTTGGGTCATGGTGAGGCCTATCTTAAATGTGTACAAATCGTGTACAAAGTACAATCTGAACGATGGGGTACATGGTTCAGATGAAATATGAAAAAAAAGTGGCTGTATTAAAGCACAAAAACATAAAAAAAATAAGACATAGGCTTGATTTAGCTTTATGTGAAAAATACCCATATAAATAATGAATAACATATATGAAACATGGGCTTACAACTTTTTTGTGTTCCATTTATCATTATTTAAAAAAATTATGGGCATTATTTATTTTAATTATTTTTAATTAAAACATGTACTTATATCTTAAATTTTATAAAGAATGATTATTGATTTAATGAATGGTCGTCATTCGATTTTTACATAAAGCTGCTTTTCATTCTGCATCAATTGGTTGAAATTAGAGCAAAAGCTTTAAAATGATTGAAGAAAATGTCGACAACATTACAGCCTTTATCTCTTATTTATAATCAAAAATCAGGATTTCATGCCACACAGCAAGAAGGTGTATATGAAGAACTGTTGCATGTTTTGTCACAGCATGGTTTTGAAATCCAATTGTTTGAAATGGGTGAAATCGCCAATTTTGATCAACTGATGCAACAGGTGTTAGCACGGCATCAAGCAGCGCAGTTAAGCGGTGTTGTGGTTGCAGCGGGTGGAGATGGTACTTTAAATGCGGTTGCTGCAAAGTTAAAAGGGACATCTATCCCCATGGGTATTTTGCCTTTGGGCACGTTTAATTATGTGGCGCGCTTACTGAATATTCCGCTAGATTTAATTGAAGCCGCACAGGTCATTGCCACAGGCACGACGCGAGCTGTGCATGTGGCACAAATCAATCAACATATTTATTTAAACAATGCCAGTTTGGGGTTGTATCCTTTATTCATTCAAAAGCGCGAGCGTTATAACCAATATTTAGGACGTTTACCTTTGCATGCCTATACTTCAGGTTTGGATGTGCTGATTCGTGACCGTAAAGAGTTAAAATTAAAAATTGCAATCGATGGCACACTTTATCCCTTAAAAACCCCGTTGATTTTCTTTGGCAATAATCAATTGCAATTATCTGAAATGAATTTACGTATTGCGCAAGCGGCAGAACAGGGCAAAGTTGCGGGTGTCGTGGTTGCCAAAAGCGATAAGCTGACTTTATTTAAAATTTTATGGCAAATGATTCAGGGCAAACTAGATCAAGCCAGTGATGTTTATAGTTTTGCTGCAGATCAGGTGGTAATTCACAGTACACAGACGCAGCTGACCGTGGCGATAGATGGGGAAATTGTCAAAATGCGTCCGCCATTACATATTTCGGTGCAGAAGAATGCACTCAACATTAAGGTGCCGCATGTTATTGCATCTGTCTGATTTGCATTTCGGCACCGAAAATATCGCGTGTATGCAGGCGATTCAACAGTTGTGTGCATCATTGCAGCCTGAAGCGGTAGTGGTGAGCGGCGATTTAACTCAACGCGCACGTTATGCACAATTTTATGCCTGTAAGCATTTTTTAGACAGTTTAGATGTGCCGTATTTGGTAGTACCAGGTAATCACGATATTCCGCTGTATCATCTCTGGAAAAGGTTTTTGAGTCCATTCGCCCGTTATCAGTTGTTTTTTGGGCGCATGGAAAGTGTGTTGGAAACGCAACATTTTTATCTGATAGGCGTAAATAGTATTCGACGCCGTTTTCATACTCGCGGGCATATTTCTTTAAGTCAAATTCAGGAAGTTGAAGCTTTGCTACAAGTTGCGCCAAGTAATAAGTTTAAAATTTTGGTGGCGCATCAACCATTTTATACACCACCAGATGATCGCCACAGCATTAAAGATTGCCCAGTGTTGGGGCGAATTGCCTTAGAGCAGTGGAGTAAAAATGGTTTATATGCCTTGCTGCATGGGCATTTACACCAACCCGCAGTATATGACTTAAATCAAATTTATGCCTTAGGCGCAGCGCATCCTGTGCTGGATATTCATGCGGGTACTGCAATTTCATATCGTTTGCATCAAGGTATGCCGAATAGCTTAAATGTATTGTGTAACAATGGTGATGTGCAGCATTACATTTTTGATGCTGAAAAAAAGCAATTTGTGTTGTGGCAACAAAATGCAGAATAAATCACCGATCTAGCCAACTTGTCTAAAAAAACAACAAAAATTGAAAAATTTTTAGCTTTTCCCCTTGAAGCGTTTTTTTCCATCCCCACAACTGTGTCATCTAAAATTTATTTTGATGATGACCAAAGGAATAAATAAGTCGTCATCAGGAATCTGTACATAGACCTAGTCTGATGGAGTTATTTATGAGCAACATTCGTCCATTACATGACCGCGTAGTTATTCGTCGTGTTGAAGAAGAAACAAAAACAGCTGGCGGTATCTTGCTTCCAGGTTCTGCTGCAGAAAAACCAGCGCAAGGTGAAGTGATTGCAGTAGGTAATGGTCAAATTACAGACAATGGCGTACGCGCTTTAGACGTAAAAGTGGGCGACAAAGTCTTGTTTGGTACTTATGCAGGCACCACAGTTAAAGTAGACGGTGAAGAACTTCTAATTATGAAAGAGTCTGATATTTTAGCGGTACTTGAAGGCTAAGTTTAGAACTCATATTCAAAGCAAATTTGAACATTATTTAAAAATATTTGGAGTTAAACATGTCAGCTAAAGACGTAAAATTTGGTGATTCAGCTCGCACAAAAATGATCGCAGGTGTAAACGTACTTGCAGACGCAGTTAAAGTAACTTTAGGCCCTAAAGGTCGTAACGTAGTGATTGACCGTTCTTTCGGTGCGCCGCACATCACTAAAGATGGTGTATCTGTTGCGAAAGAAATCACCTTGAAAGACAAGTTTGAGAACATGGGTGCTCAGCTTGTACGTGAAGTGTCTAGCAAAACCAATGATATCGCAGGTGACGGTACGACCACTGCAACAGTACTTGCACAAGCCATTTTAAATGAAGGCATCAAATCTGTAACTGCGGGCATGAACCCAATGGATTTGAAACGTGGTATCGACCTTGCTGTAAAGGCAGTCGTTGCAGACATTAGAGCAACGGCTAAACCTGCTTCTGACACGAAAGCGATTGAGCAAGTAGGTTCTATTTCTGCAAACTCGGACACGACTGTGGGCAAGTTAATTGCAGAAGCAATGGAACGCGTTGGTAAAGAAGGCGTAATCACTGTTGAAGAAGGTTCAGGCTTTGAAGATTCGCTTGACGTTGTAGAAGGTATGCAGTTTGACCGTGGTTATATCTCGCCATACTTCGCCAACAAACAAGACACGTTGACTGCAGAACTTGAAAATCCGTTCATTCTTCTTGTTGATAAAAAAATCGGCAACATTCGTGAATTGATTAGCGTGCTTGAAGCGGTTGCAAAAACAGGTAAGCCTCTTCTGATCATCGCTGAAGATGTTGAAGGCGAAGCGCTGGCAACGCTTGTTGTGAACAACATGCGTGGCATCATCAAAGTATGTGCGGTGAAAGCGCCTGGTTTTGGTGATCGTCGTAAAGCAATGCTTCAAGATATTGCAATCTTGACAGGCGGTACGGTTATTTCTGAAGAAATTGGTATGTCTTTGGAGCAAACATCACTAGAGCATTTGGGTAGCGCGCACAAAGTTACAGTCTCTAAAGAAAACACCGTGATTGTGGATGGTGCTGGTGATGCAAATCAGATTTCTGAGCGTGTTCAGCAAATCCGTGCGCAAATCGAAGAATCTACTTCTGAATATGACAAAGAAAAACTTCAAGAACGTGTTGCTAAATTAGCAGGCGGTGTAGCAGTCATCAAAATTGGTGCTGCAACTGAAGTTGAAATGAAAGAGAAGAAAGACCGTGTGGATGATGCGCTTCACGCAACTCGCGCTGCGGTTGAAGAAGGTGTTGTTGCAGGTGGTGGTGTTGCACTGGTGCGTGCTGCATCTGCACTTGATGGTCTGACTGGTGCTAACGATGACCAAAACGTAGGTATCAACATTCTTCGTCGTGCAATTGAAGCTCCGCTTCGTCAAATCGTAGCCAATGCTGGTGATGAGCCATCTGTAGTAATCAATGCTGTGAAGAACGGTGAAGGTAACTATGGTTATAACGCTGCGACTGGTGAATATGGCGACATGTTGGAAATGGGTATTCTTGACCCTGCAAAAGTAACTCGTTCTGCACTTGAGCATGCAGCGTCTGTTGCTGGCCTGATGTTAACAACAGAATGTATGATTACTGAAATTCCAGAAGACAAGCCAGCAATGCCAGATATGGGTGGCATGGGTGGTATGGGCGGTATGATGTAAACCTCAGCGTACCCAAACTTCAAAAACCTCGTATCGTCAGATACGGGGTTTTTTTTATGGCGTAGTTTTTGTAATGTAGAGATTGCACACATGAAAAGACAAAATCACCTAGCTATTTTTTATTTACACATTAAATGTGTAATATGTATCTAAACTCCTTTTTTTTGTGAATAAAACTCATTATTCTTTTTAGAACAATAAGAAAAACAAATGATTAAATAAATGTAATGCAGATTGGAGTAGGCATAAAGGGGATAAAAATGGATAACCGAGAACACGAAATTATAGGCAGTATTTATGATGCCGCTGTAGATGTGAATTTATGGCCGCAAGTAATTGAAAAAATTGTTCAATATACAGACAGTAAAACCGCCATTTTTACTGCCTTAGATCAATTTAGTCCAAGTTACGATTTTTTATTTAGTCACAATATTCCAGATGAAGCTTTGCATGCCTATCGTGATGAGCGGATTCGTGTGATTGACATGCAGTTACACCGAGTATTGTGGGAAAATTTAGGTGTGGGCCAAGTAGCGAGCTCGGATTTATCGCATTATGGGGAAAACCCTGAAAGTGATGAATATATCTTTTATGAACGGTGTTTGAATCCGACGGGAATTAGTTATATCTCGGCTGTTTTGCTCGATCAGGGTTCACATCGCTGGGCGGTTTTAGGGTTACACCGTGCGCCTGATGCAGCGCCGTATCAACAAAAAGAGTTGGATTTTTTAAAGCAATTGGGGGTGCATTTGCGCCGTGCTTTACAAATCCATCGTCAGTTTAGTTTGGTTAAACAAGAAAATTTAAGTTTGTATAGTGTGCTCGATCATTTAAAAACAGGTGTAATTTTGCTTGATCATCAGCTGAGTTTGACTTATTCAAACCCTTTAGCTCAAAGCATGATTGAACACGATTCATGTTTAGATTTGGATTTGTATAATCGCTTAAAAACCCATGCTTATGATCAAAGTCGTTTAGATCAATTATTAAATTCAGCCTTATTAGGACAGTCTGCATTAAATGCAGATGTAGGCGGTGTATTGGCTTTGTCAGATCTGAAAGGACGAGAATTAATGCTGACTATCGTGCCTTTTTCTAAATTAAAAAATATGCAGCATCAAGATGCAGGACAACATCAAATAGCGGTATTTCTGACCGATAAACATCAACTCTACGCCTTGTCAAAAGCCTATTTGCAGCAAGCTTATCAATTGTCTAAACGTGAGTTTGAGCTGTGTGAGTTGTTGTTGAATGGTTGTAAGTTAGAAGAAATCGTTGAACATTGTGGAATTACCCTCAGTTCGGTGCGCACTTATTTTAAAAATATTTATGAAAAAACCCAATGCAACTCGCAGATTGAACTTATGCATTTATTAATGGGCTGTACCATTCATTTTGAGCATATTGGTTAAAGCAGCCTAAGTCGGGCGTAGGCTGCTTCTGAGTATTTTAGTTACTACGTTGTAGTGTAACAGGGTCTTCGCCTTGCGGATGCAAGGTCAGGCTTGTTCCTGAGATGCTGTAAGTTGCATTCACTTTACTGCCATCCCAAGAGTCTTGTAAGCCACCGCAATCGTTGGTGTCATATAACACTTCTGTTGCGGCAAGTGTATTGGCTGTCATTGAATATTTGCCATATTCAATACCTGGGTTAGCGCAATCATCATCGCCTTCAGTGTCTAACAAGAAATAGAATCCTGTGTCAAAGAAAGCAAATAAATGAGTTTGATTAAATTGCCAAGTGCCGACTAAACCTGATGATTGTTTGACTTTAGTTAAAATATAGGTGCTATTACTTCCTACATCAGTCAGCACTAAATCTGTACCGTTATAACTTAGGCGGTAATGACCATCATTGTCTGGATGTGAAAGCCCGTAGTCTCCATTAGTATCTACTGAGATCACAGGGCTCAGCGCTGAAGTTAAAGCATTCCAATTTAGTCGTCCTGTTTCGATACCAGACTTCCCTGTTTCATCAGCTACATCTGCTTCACCTAGCGCATAACGTCCGTCTGCTAAAATATGTAATAAAACAGCAGATGTGTTGGTGCGTCCAATTTCCCAAGTTCCAGCAATATCTTTATAAAAGGTGGCTTGGAAGTTTTCTGCAGCTTTTTCTGGTGTCACGATTCGATCTAATGGGATATCGGTTTTAGGGATCACTTCATTGACAAACGTAGTTGAAAACTCTGCGGGTGCTTGCTCGAAATTCATATTCACAGCGGTTAAGGCTGTTTGAATATCTGGTTTAATTTCGATCCCATTACTATGGTCGCCATCATGATCTAACGTTTGTAAAAACACCATTAAATTTGTTCGGGCATTTTCTGATTCGGCTAAATCTAGTGGTGTAATACGTGCTTTGGCTTCAATCGCTTCACCCAGTTGGACATCGCCAATAAAGAAGCGGACAGTATCACCCTCTGCATATTCAAACTCACCTTTATCATTGGTGAAGTCTTCAATACTTTCACCTGAACTCGAGGTTCTGAGATATTTAACCCCAGTTACAGGTCCATCGGTTAGTACACCAATTTGTGTTGTTGAACTCGGTGGAGGATTAGAATTGCTATCAGAATCATTGTCTGAACCGCCACATGCACTGAGTAAGCCTGCTAAAGTTAAGCATAATAAAGTTTTTTTCATCACGAATTCCTTGTTATTCAAATTGTCATGTCTGCAGTATAGAAATTAGATGAGTTTTGGTGCTATCCCAAAATTGGGAGGGTAAACACAAAAATCTGTGAGAAAAAATGAAGACCAATCAACATTTTTGTGACAAAACTAGATTTTTTGATGTGCAGTCATCCAAGTTCTATTTTGCTGTGTTAATTTGAAACACGGTTTCAAGTTTTTTTGATGATCTTCATCCACTTGATTCATTTCATATTTAAATATCAACATTGCCATCTATAAGTGATCCAGTTTTATGCTGTCTAAATTTTTTATTGAACGTCCTATTTTTGCAGGTGTGCTCGCTATTATAGTGATGGCACTCGGGATTTTTTCAGTATTAAATTTACCAGTAGAACGCTATCCAGACATTGCACCACCTCGTATCACTGTCAGCGCAACGTATACGGGAGCTTCGGCAGAAACGGTTGAAGAAAGCGTCACACAGGTTTTAGAACAGCAAATTAAAGGCTTAGATCACTTACTGTATTTTAGTTCTAGCAGTGATTCTTCAGGACGAAGTCGAATCAGCATTAGCTTTGAAAATGGTACCAACCCCGATACCGCACAAGTCCAGGTACAAAATGCGATTAATGGCGCAATTAACCGCTTACCTGAAGATGTACAGCGTCAGGGGGTAAATGTCTTTAAATCATTGGGTGATACCCACATGGTCATTGGGCTGTACGATGCCACAGCCAAAAGCAGCAATATTGCCTTGTCTGACTATATGATGAGTCATTTAGAGCAAGAGTTGGCACGCATTGAAGGTGTGGGTGAGGTCGATGTTTTTGGTGCACAATATGCAATGCGGATTTGGCTGAATCCGTTAAAGTTAAAACAATACGCACTCATGCCAAGTGATGTACGTGCTGCAGTATTGGCACAAAATACCCAAGTCGCAGCAGGCGCAATTGGTGAATTACCCATAGCACAAGAACAATATCTCAATGCCAAAGTCACCTCAGGTTCACGCTTAAAAACGGTAGAAGAATTTGAAAATATTATTTTAAAAGCAGATCAGGCAGGTGGCTTTGTTTATTTAAAAGATGTGGCACGTATTGAACTTGGTGCAGAAAATTATCAAAGCTTTAATACCATTAATGGTTTTCCATCGGCAGGGATGGGGATTTCATTATCTTCTGGTGCCAATGCGTTACAAACTTCAGCCTTAATTCAAAAACAAATTGAGCATTTAAAACAACAATTGCCCGAAGGTTACCAAATTGTCTATCCACGAGATAACACGCCTTTCGTGCAGGAATCAATTAATGAAGTGGTGAAAACTTTAATTGAAGCGGTGATTTTAGTTGTCATTGTGATGTTCTTGTTTTTACAAAACTGGCGCGCGACGCTCATTCCTACCGTAACCGTGCCTGTGGTGATTTTAGGCACTATGGCCGTGTTGCAACTCTTTGGCCTAAGTATTAACACGCTGACCTTATTCGCTTTGGTTTTAGCCATTGGTTTGTTGGTGGATGATGCGATTGTCGTGGTCGAAAACGTCGAGCGTTTAATGCACGAACAGCAGCTCTCGGCTAAACAGGCATCCATCGCATCAATGCAGGAAATTAGCGGTGCTTTGGTCGGCATTACCTTAGTTTTGACCGCAGTATTTATTCCTATGGCATTTTTTGGTGGTTCGACTGGGGTGATTTATCGCCAGTTTTCCATCACCTTAGTCACTGCGATGGTGCTGTCTTTAGGTGTGGCCTTAATTTTAACGCCTGCCTTGTGTGCCTTGATTTTAAAACCCAATCCACAACCAGCCCAATGGGCCATCTGGTTTAATCAAAAACTGGAACGCTTAAAACAACACTATCTCAAATTATCAGGCTGGACGATTCAGCATAAAGCGGTGTGTCTGGTTATTTTTGCAGGTTTACTGACGGTGTTTGCCTTGTTTTACCGTGCCTTACCTACCAGTTTTATCCCGAATGAAGATCAGGGCATGTTGTCGGTGCAATTTAAATTACAGGAAGGTGCGCCGTTGTCTAAAAGTCGTGAAGTGGGCGAAAGCATACGTGAATACTTTATGCAGCATGAAGCCCACAATGTTGATTTGGTGATGATTCGTTATGGACGTAATTTTTCGGGAACAGGGCAGAATTTAGGGCAGGGTTTTATTGCGCTAAAACATTGGGATGAGCGTCAAGGGCAACAGCATACCGCACAAGCTATTCGTGAACGTGCCATGCAGCATTTTCGACAGCATCCCAATGCACAAATTACCATTGGCATGCCCGCAGCAGTTCGTGGTTTGGGGCAAACCGATGGCTTAGAGTTCTGGATGCGCGATGTGAATGGTACAGGACGCGATTTTTTAATTCAGCAATTTCAAAATTTACAGCAGCAAGCCGCTCAATATCAAAGCTTTAAAAATTTAGATCAACGTGCCAATCCTGAAAAAGCGGAGTTAAACGTCACGATTGATCAGAAACAGGCGATGGCAGCAGGTTTAAATCAAACGGCTATTAACAGTACCTTAGCGGCAGCTTGGGGCGGTAGTTATATCAACGACTTTATTGACCGTGGTCGAATTAAACGTGTGATTATGCAGGGTGATGCCGAATTTCGTGGTAAACCTGAAGATTTGAATCAATGGTCGGTACGCAGTCAGCAAAATCAAATGGTACCTTTTAGCCAGTTTGCTCAACTCAGTTGGAGCGGTGGGCCAGAAGTCGTCAATCGTTTTATGGGGTATAGCGCCGTGCAAATGGAAGCCGATACTGCCGAAGGATATAGCTCAGGGCAGGCGATGCGTGATTTAGAACAGATGGTGGCACAGCAGCAGGGCATTGACTTGGCATGGAGTGGGTTGTCTTTTGAAGAAAATCAGTCTAGCAATCAGGCTTTGTTACTGTATTTGGTTTCCATCGGGTTTATTTTCTTGTGCCTTGCGGCCTTGTATGAAAGTTGGAGTATTCCAACAGCCGTGATGAGCGCCATTCCTTTAGGGATTGGTGGAAATATTATTTTCAGCTATTTGGCAGGTTTCCCGAACGATATTTATTTCCAAATTGCCTTGCTTACCACCATTGGTTTGTCATGTAAAAATGCCATCTTAATTGTGGAATTTGCTTCGGCTGCGCAGCATCAAGGCAAACAAGTCATCCAAGCCGCTTTGGAAGGTGCGAGTTTGCGGCTTAGACCAATCTTAATGACCTCATTGGCATTTGGTGCAGGTATTTTACCGTTGGTATTTGCGTATGGTGCAGGTGCAGCAAGTCGTCAGGAAATTGGGGTGAGTGTTTTGGGTGGGGTAATTTTTGGCACAATTTTAGTGCTCGTTTTTATTCCATTTATGTACGTGCTGATTCGTTCTATATTTCAAGTGAATCGTTCATCACCCATAAACTAAAGATGTTTTTTATTAGGCACTTAGCAAGATTATAGGCTATGATATGAAACGCTAAAAATCTTGCATAAATCTACAGATTTTCGGTTTTTTAAGGGTTGGTTTGGGCCGAGACACTGCGCCCATTCTTCATTTTACGTTTTTGGAATGATGGAGTGGGTGAGAGCAATGACCAATCTGCACGCTGAACAGTTAGAACAAGCCTTACAATTGCATCAGCCAAGCACAGTACACAGCCTGATCGACAGTATCAATCCTGCCGATTTAGCCGACTTGATGCAGTATTTAAGCCTGAAAGCACAGCTGAGTTTAATTGAACAAATTGACAGTGCTGCCTTGGTGATGGAATTTTTACCACTGCATTCACAACTTCAAATTGCCGAAGCGATTGCACCGCAGCAATTGGTCAAACTGATTTCAGCCATGCATTCAGATGACCGCACCGACTTATTTAAGTTACTTTCTCCGCATTTACAGCGTTTTGTCAGCTTACACATTACGGAAGAAAAACGCGCACAGATTCAGACTTTAGCGCGCTATCCTGAAGAATCTGCGGGCGCGATTATGAGTTCGGATTTCGTGGTGCTCTCGCCAGAACTGAACATGCAGCAAGCTATAGATGAATTGCGCAGAATGACCACAGATCGGGAAACTTTGTACCTGATTTATATTGTCGATGAACTAATGAAACTATTGGGGGTTATTTCTTTAAGGGAAATTATTCAAAACCCGCCTGAACAAAAAATTAAAAATGTGATGTGCACCGATTTGGTCACAGGTTTGGTGACTGAAGATCAGGAAAGTATCGCGCAAAAACTCAGCCATTATGATTTTTTGGCCTTACCGATTGTAGATGATGCACAGCATTTACTGGGGATTGTCACCTATGATGATGCGATGGACGTGGTACAGGCAGAAACTACAGAAGACTTTTTAAAATCCAGTGCGGTAGCGTCTTCACCTGGCATGAGTATAAAAACTGCGCCAATTTTATTTTTATATCGCAAACGTGTGTTTTGGTTGGTGATTTTGGTATTTGGCAGTTTATTGTCTGGAATTGGCATTGCGCATTATGAAGACATTATTGCAGCACATATTGTACTGGTTTTTTTCTTGCCGCTTTTGGTCGGTAGTGGTGGTAATGCGGGTTCTCAGTCTGCGACCTTAATGGTACGGGCACTGGCTACAGGTGATGTGCAATTTAAAGATTGGCTGCATTTACTCGGACGTGAAAGTTTGGTGGCGCTATGTTTGGGTGGAACTATGGCTTTTGCGGTTTCAATTTTAGGCTATTACCGTGGCGATATGATGGTGTCTGTGGTATTGGCACTGAGTATGCTGGGCATTGTGCTGATGGGCTGTTTAATTGGCATGAGTTTGCCTTTTATTTTGCATCGCCTGAAACTAGACCCTGCCAGTGCCTCTGCGCCTTTGGTAACCTCGATTTGTGATGCAACGGGCGTGGTGGTGTACTTATTTATTGCTTCACAGTTGTTACTTTAAACACTGTCGGTGATGATGACTTATTCAAGACCTCATCTTAAACTTTTTGCATTGATCAAAATTCTGTTTATAAAATCATAACAGACCTGAGTAAAAAACTGCTTTATTCTCAAGTAGATTGCATTTACCCAACGATACGTTTTCTATGCCAGAACCTGCATCTTCAAAAAAACTTAGCCAGCAAGAGGTGATTCGCTTAGAGCGCGATTTAGCCAAGTTTGCCAATATGATGGATTCTGTGGTGCGTATTCCATTTACCAAGCAGGGCGTGGGAGCAGATGCCGCATTAGGCACTGTACCTGTCGCGGGGGATGTCGCAGGTTTTGCACTGACCTGTTATGCGATTTATAAAGCCAAACAAATTGGTGTACCACAAACCAAACTCACTCCCGTGATTAAACTTGCTGTGATGGATGCAGTAGTTGGTTTTGTGCCAATTGTCGGCACAGTATTTGATGTATTTATTCGTCCAAGCCGTAAAGCTTTAGATGTAGTGCATACGCATATCCGTGAAGAATATCAGATTCACAGTGAGCATCATGTGGTACATCCTTTTTTACATGAGCGATTGGAACGTAAACAGCAGCAGTCAGCATTTTGGCGTAATCCTGTAGTGGCATGGCTGTGGCTACATTTGCCTGATTTGCTTGGTGTGATTTTTCTTATTTTCTTTATTTGGGCAGCATGGCTCGGTGCAAGTTGGTTGTGGCACTGGTCACAAAGTTTTGCTGTTTAAATGAACCTGTTTAAAGTACAAAACCATCTGGCAGATCTAATTTACAGACATGAAAAAAGCTTCCCTGAGGAAGCTTTTTGGTGTCGCTGTTACAATATCTTGCTAGCAGTATTAAGGTAAATTTAATTGCTGTAAAGCTGCAACACGTTGTTCAATGCTTGGGTGAGTTTGGAATAACGCTGCCAAGCTAAAACCTTCTTCTTTACCTGCAGAAATCGCAAAAGCTTTCATTTCTTTTGGCATTGCATCTGGCATTTCAGATTCTGCTTGTAAGCGTAATAATGCAGAAATCATGGCTTGTTTACCTGCCAAACGTGCACCTGCTTCATCGGCACGGTATTCACGTTGACGCGAGAACCACATCACGATTGAAGAGGCCAAAATACCAAATACGATATCCAGTACAATGGTAATTGCAAAATAAGCCAAGCCTGGTGCTTCGCCATCTTCACGACCAAATACGTTACGGTCAATGAAGTCACCTGCAACACGGGCAAAGAACATGACGAATGCGTTGACCACACCTTGAATCAGTGCCAAGGTCACCATGTCACCATTGGCAACGTGACCAATTTCGTGTGCCAAAACTGCACGTAATTCATCTTTGTTCATACGCTCAAGCAGCCCTGTAGATACAGCCACTAAAGCATCGTTTTTATTCCAACCTGTTGCAAAAGCATTCGATTGGTAAGAAGGGAAAATACCCACTTCTGGCATTTTGATACCAGCACGCTGCGACAATTGCGCAACTTCATTTAATAACCACGCTTCAGCTTGGTTACGAGGGGCATTCGGGTCAATTAATTCAGTCCCAGTTGTTTTTTTCGCCATCCATTTAGACATGAATAGTGAAATTAAAGAGCCAACCATACCAAAGACAAAACAGATGACCAACAGGTTGCCTAGGTTTAAGCCACCCGCGCCATGGTAACTACCGACACCGAAGAGTGACAAAATTATGCCAGCTACAACCAGTACCGCGAGGTTGGTTAGCAAGAACAAACCAATCCGCATCATTGAGTAAATCCTCTTATATTAAAAATGTAATCTGATTTATTAATAAACCATGCCGTAAATATGCGGTGTATGTATTAAAAATTCAAGAAAAAATAATAAAACTGTACTAAAAATATTTTGCGCTGATACTGCAATTGGCATTTCAAAAAGGCTTGCGTTGCCGCAAGCTCAAATGAAGCGCTTTAGCTTTTATTCTGAAATAAAAATACGTGCCGAAGCTGTGGCATTCCCTGTCGCGTATGAACCTGCAGGTGCATCGGTAAAGCGACCATCGGCAGCCATAATAATTTGACGTGGTGGACGTTTGTTTGCTGCGACTTGATGATTACTGGCAGTGTAATTGTCTGACTGCGCAATCACTTGGGTATTTTGACTCTGAGTATTGCTATTGTTATTTGCCGTAATCGCATTGTTATTAGCACTTGCACTAACACCGTTGGCATACAGGTTGCTATAACGACTGGTCACACGACGTACATAGTCCTGAGTTTCACGAAAAGGTGGTACACCGCCGTATTTTGCAACATTGCCTTCGCCCGCGTTATAACCCGCCAAAGCTAAAGTGGTGTTGCCATTAAAGCGTTTGAGTAACCAAGCCAAGTATTTTGCACCCGCCATAATGTTTTCATGCGGGTCATAAGCGTTGCTGACATTAAAACGTCGTGCTGTCGCAGGCATGAGCTGCATTAGACCTTGTGCACCGACAGGCGAGCGGGCGTTGACATTAAAACCTGATTCGGTATGCATCACTGCTTTAATTAGACCTTCTGAAACACCGTGTTGTTG
Organism: Acinetobacter sp. YH12205; assembly: GCF_013418125.1. Lineage (NCBI taxonomy): Bacteria > Pseudomonadati > Pseudomonadota > Gammaproteobacteria > Moraxellales > Moraxellaceae > Acinetobacter > Acinetobacter sp. YH12205. Next base: position 219,888 of record NZ_VPCQ01000004.1, read on the forward strand.
TGCTGCTTGCTGAATAATGTGGTCAAAGGCGTTTTTATTGCGGCTATAACTTGGCAATACCGACGCTTCGGAATTGCCCCAGTTGCGATAACTGTGAATATTGCTGTCTGGATAATATGTGACTTTTACTTTTGTCAGTGAACGATCTGCACTTTTGCGGTTAGTCAGCAAGGTACTGCCATTGCTGTCCTTATACATATAAATTTGACCTGCGTGCGTTGTCGTTGCCAAAGGCATGATGCTGGCAGTCCCCAAAATATACAGTAAAAAGGCATTAATTTTATTGTTCATGCTGTGAATACACTAAAAGCTGTCCCCAAACAGTTATGAGGAGTTTAACAAAAATCTCACAGATGAAAAGGCTTTGTACAAATTCATTTACAGTAGTGTCGAAAAAAATCAAGCTTAATTGCTGACAGAGTAATCAAAAAAAATATTTATTTTTTTTTAATTGGATCAGCTTGACACACTTAAGTGTATGATTTTGAATTAAAATAAAATAGATCAAAAAGTGATCAATTTAAAGAGAAGCCTTAGAATAACGGCAAGAGGCGTTGTCAAGTTGTTTTAAATCCACAAAGTTATCCACAGCTTTTGTGGAAAACTGTGGAAAAGTCCAAAAGATAAGCATCTTGGCGAAAAAGTGAACCTGAGGGTTCAAACTTGCCGCAGAAAAAAACGATCTGCGCAGATAGAAATAAAGTGTGTAAACAGAAATGAACGCGCAGTCAGAAATTAAGTTCTTTGACGAAAAGGAAGATTGCGATGAAATTACATTCTTTTGATGCGGGATTGGTCTGAATCGGCTAAAATTGCGCGGTAATTTTTTTCATGGGTTAATCGCGTCTATGTTCTCACCAGTTGAGTCCGATCAAGGCTTTAATTTCAAACCAGAACTTCCAACCAGCTCTGCGTATTATCGTTTGTTGAAAAAGCTGCGTCGCCAAGTCGGGCATGCGATTCGTGACTTCAACATGATTGAAGATGGCGATAAAGTCATGGTGTGTATTTCTGGTGGTAAAGACAGTTATACCTTGCTGGACATTATGTTGCAGTTCAAGCGCATCGCACCCATCAATTTTGATGTGGTGGCTGTGAACTTAGACCAAAAGCAACCGGGCTTCCCTGAAGATGTATTGCCGCGTTATTTAGAAGAAAATAACATCCCATATTACATATTAGAAAAAGACACCTATAGCATCACCAAGCGTTTAACGCCTGAAGGTAAAACTTACTGTGCAGTGTGTTCGCGTTTGCGTCGTGGTTCTTTGTATGGCTTTGCGCAGGAAATAGGGGCAACCAAAGTGGCGCTTGGGCATCACCGTGATGATATTTTGGCGACTTTTTTCTTAAACTTGTTCCATGGCGGTAGCTTAAAAGCCATGCCACCGAAGTTGTTGTCATCAGACAAGAAAAATATGCTGATTCGTCCACTGGCTTATGTGGAAGAAAAAGACATCATTAAATATGCAGAAATGCGTAAATTCCCAATTATTCCGTGTAACTTGTGTGGTTCACAGGAAAACTTACAGCGTGCCATTATTAACGACATGTTACGTGAGTGGGATAAAGCACATCCTAAGCGTTTGCACAGTATTTTTGGCGCATTACAGAATGTATCGCCATCGCAGTTGGCAGACCGTGAATTATTCGACTTTGAAGCGTTAGACAGCCAGCGCGTATTTGATTTTGCCGATCAGGCCGAACAAAACGCAGCAGAGCAAAACAAACGCATCAATATGGTCAATTTAGGCTACGCTGCAGACTAAGCGATAACAGCCTGTCAATCCCTTTAAAATGTAATCAACACCAAGCCAGAGCTTGGTGTTTTTTTATGAATTTGATTTATTTGAGAAAGTCGTCATTTCGACTAAAAATACAAAAACTGAACGTCCCGTACAAAATTTCTTAGCCTTTCACGAAAGGTTCATGCTATAACAATCAGCAAGCAAAACAGCTTAATAATGATGGTGTCTGGATAGACAACACACATGCACAAATATATTGAGGAAAAATCATGCCTGCTTTTTTAACTGATGATTGGTTTGCAACTGTAGAAAATCTAACGGCTCAAGCTGGTGATTTAAACCTACCTCCAGCACTTGCAAATCTGGCAATTAACTTAGTGGTGACTGATGCTGCAGGCAACACAGAATTGTCTTTAGATGGCGGTAAAATCCAAAAAGGTTTGGCGGACAACGCAAAAACAACATTAAATATGGATGCGGAAACTTTACGTAAAGTATTCCTAGAGTTTGACATGGCGGCTGCTATGCAAGCCTTTATGACAGGTAAAATCAAAGTACAGGGCGATATGTCACAATTAATGGCATTACAAACTGCAAAACCAAGCCAAGAACAAAAAGACTTATTTAAGAAGATTCTTGAGCAATCTGCTTAATTCAAGCGATTTACGCTGTAGCAGGCGAATTTCCCGCTATAGTACAAAAAAGCCTAGCTGAAGTATCAACTAGGCTTTTTTATGCACTGCAGCTTTAACAGCGCATTATTCATGTTTGAATTGCAGCTGATATACACTGCAACTCAATCACGCGAGGTAAATTTTAGATATTCACCAATTGCGGTGTGGTCTTAATATGCTCAAGGTAGGCGCGAATACGAGTCACATATTGCACTGCTTGACGATAACGACCGTTGCTCGCTTTGTTACGGTCTAAATACGCATATAGGTTAACCCAATTGTTCGGGTTTTTGCCTTGTGAGCGAATACGCTTCTGAATTTGACTGACTGCACCAGGACCCATGTTATAAGCGACTAGGGCATACCAGTTACGATCAGGAAATGGAATATGCTCATAACGGCTCAGCATTTGGTCATAATACTTAGCACCACCCTGAATACTTTGTGCAGGATCGGTACGGTTGCTTACGCCCATTGCTTTGGCTGTATTATTGGTCAGCATCATAATACCGCGCACACCTGTTGGCGAAACCGAGTTGGGTTTGAGGTAAGATTCCTGATAACCAATTGCCGCCAAAAGATGCCAGTCTAAATCGTACTGTGTAGCAGTCTTTTTAAAGTTGGCCTTATATAAAGGTAAGCGATTACGCAAATCACGCTGGATTACATCCCACGATTCTTGTTTGACCACATTACGATTATAAAATGAAGCCAATTGGGTAATTGAGCCGTTTTGCTTGCCACGACAAACAAAGTTGCTTGCGGTTTGGCTAAGAGGATCATCTGCGTGTTTAAACACCCAGTTCAGCTCACTATTTAAACCATTACGCTTTAAAGTATTTAAATCGCCACAACTGGCAGAAAATGCCGTGAGTTGCTGCTTTTCGATGCTTTGGATACTCGACGTGGTCATGGCAAAGTTCGCTTTACCAGAAGACACCCATTTTAAAGCGGTCGCATTGTCGCTTACCGTTTTAAATTCGAGTTTCACATTCATGCTGTCGGCATAGTTACGCACAAGGTCATAACCAAAGCCATGTAAATGTTGTCCATCTTTAAACACTGTGGTTGGATTTTCCACAGACACAACGGTCAATTTGTTCTGATTGACGACACTGTCAAATTGATGAACGGCTTTGCCTGCGTTAATACTGTGGAATGGGAGAAGAACAGTACTGAAAGCGAGGACTTTGAATGGGAGGCGATTAAAAAATGAGTGAAGGCTAAGCCTAGACCCAGACGTTGAACTACTGTGCATGTTGGCTCCGCTACAAGTAATTTATGCCCTAAAAAGCAAAGGCAACACACCTTAAACTTTTTCAAGTTTGATAAATTCAATAAGGGTTGGGCAGTCATGACGTCATTCAAAATGACTTGGGATTAAAGGGGAAATGTGTAAAATTTATACACAGGTTAAAAAGTGATCAAAACTAAAAGATGTGCGAATAATAAAGATGAAAATTTTGGATGTCAAATTTTGTACATAAATTTTTTGAAAAATGTAACATAAGATATTCATTTCATTGAGAAATAAATTTTATAAATTTTTATTGTGTATAAAAATGCAATAAAATATAGGATTGATGTTAACCAAATGTAAAAAACCGGCTGCAAAAACACCATGAAATCTAACTTAATTACACGTTCTGGACACGATAAACTCGTGGCAGAGTTACAGCATTTGTGGCATGAAGAACGCCCTGAAATCACCAAAAAAGTAAACTGGGCGGCAAGTCTCGGCGATCGCTCTGAAAACGCAGATTACCAATATAACAAACAGCTTTTGCGTAAAATTGACCGTCGGGTACGTTATTTGGGCAAGCGTTTAGAAGAGCTGCGTATTGTCGATTTTGCACCAGAACAAGAGGGTAAAGTATATTTTGGCGCATGGGTCGAAATTGAAAATGAACAAGGCGAGCAAAAGACCTTGAGAATTGTGGGCGTGGATGAAATTTATGATCATCATCCACAACATATTTCGATTGATTCACCTATGGCTCGAGCTTTGTTGTCTAAACAGGTAGATGATGAGGTGGAAGTGCAGACGCCGTTAGGCAAAAAGAGCTGGTTTATTAATTCGATACGCTATGAAAAGCCTGAAATTGCAGAAAATGACTGATTTTTGATTTTATTTTGAACATTTGGATCATAATTTTTAGAAAATATTTGCCAAGCTGAATTTTTCTTTATATGATAGCCGCCATTGGAAGCGTGGCAGAGCGGTTTAATGCACCGGTCTTGAAAACCGACGAGGGTGTGAGTCCTCCGTGAGTTCGAATCTCACCGCTTCCGCCAAATATCAATGACTTAGCCCTGACATCCTCGGGGCTTTGTTGTTTTTGGGGTTTATGCAAGGTAAGCCTGTAGTAAGCATAAAAATAAAACCACATAGCCTTATTGAAATTAAAAATTTTAGCTCTATTAAACTTTAAATATTAGTAAAAAGTTTTGGAATAATGAGCTTAGAATCAGAACAACAAGATTATGAAGAAAGATTAAGGTATAGACTTAAAATTCTTTCAGAACAGTTAAAAGCCGATAAAGTAAAAATCGCTTCACACCTAGCTGAAGGTTTCGAAGAGAGTTTTCGAAATATCAAATATGATGAAAGTGGCGAGATCATTTTAGAGTCTGTTGATGGGCGAATTCGTTCAATGGCTTTGGCTATAGAACATTTCGACACAAGGGAAAAATTAAAAAAAGAAATTTCTTTAGTTGAAATTCAAAAATTATATTTTGACCTGATAGAGCATAATTTTGATTTTATCTATCAACAAATGCTTAAGGCGAACTCTACGCCTCACCATATTGCGGAATTTTTATCAACAAAAGCCGATTTTGTTGACAATATGTTTGAACAAATTCCTGGTTTTATGGATGCAATTATATCATTTTGGAAACAAGTAGGTGATATAGGTTATTGGCATTTAGAAGACAATCACTCAAATCTTACTGGTGTATATGGAGGAGATTTATTTCCTACCCACGATGAAAATATTGCTTCAAAATGTGGTATTTACACGGACACAATTGTTCTACCAGATCCTTATGTACGATCACAGCATATATTTGAATTTTATCCAAAAGAGAAAGCTGTCTTTTTCTTAATAAAGCATGCTATGAATATTCTCAAATATAAAAATTTAGCATGTGTTGAAGATGGAATGCCAGTGGTTGTAATACTCCCTGATTTATCAAATTTGGAAGAGGGTGGTAAAGATTTTATCTATAACTTTTCCCAAAATGATGCATTAATTCATGGTAGTAAATTATTCGGTCAAAATTTTGAGAGTATTGAGGAATTTAATGAGTTTTGTTTAAGCCTTAATACTGTAGAAAAAACAATTCGAGCAATTAAAGATAAGAATAGGGTCTTATTTGATACAAATTGGAAAGGTTCTTTAGAGGAACAAATAAATAGGGCTTTAAATGGAGATGAGCTAAAAGCTCTTAATAGAACAGAGCCAGGTTTGTTACTCCAAATGCAAGCTGTTGGCAGAATGTCGGTGAGTAATGAATTATTACTCAAAGCACGACAGCTTTCAGGAACCCCAATTATTGAAGCTGAAACATCGTGGCAATATTTTAACTGGAAATTAGAATATGATGCCGATAAGGCTCAAGAATATTACGGTTCTGAAAATTTGCACATAATGAAAGGACTAACAGATTTATCTCAAACGGATTTACCTTGGTTAGGCAATATTCCTCCAGAATCATTGTTGGAGCTTAGAAAGCAAGGAGCTTTAGAAGAAATCCGCAATATTTTAGGAAATAATATCAAGGAATTAGTAGAAACTAATCCTACTAATTGTTTTAGAACTAGAGATCAAATATTAGAAAATATTGAGCAAAGTTTTGATAAACATCGTAAAAAACTTGATGAGTTGAAAGCTAAAAATTGGAAATTTGCTGGATTCGATATTGGATCTTGGATTGTTTCTGGAGGAATAGAAATAGGGGCAGCTTTAACTGGAACACCTACATGGGGATTAGCAGTATTAGCAGCTGATCAATTACTTGATGCTCCTAAATTGAGAGAAATACCTGAAAGATTTCGTGATTTGGTTGATCAGAATAAACAAGTTAAGCAATCTCCAGTTGGAATGCTTTTCAAGGTAAGTAAAAAGTTGATTAATTAATTCCTAGTATCGTCAACTAATTGTTGTTGATGTAATACAGCAATCGCTTCCCATTCATCATAAGACAAAATAGGCGGAAAAGCGGCTACTAACAACTAAATAGTAGTCGCTTTGTTCTTTCTATGGGTTTCGTTTAGCTGAATACCTTTCCCATAGAGGTGAGAAAACACCTTTAACAGTCAAATTACTCAACAAATTTAGATTAAGTAACGAACTGTCCCATTAAACAAAAAACCAGTGAATTTTACAATTCACTGGTTTTTGAAATGACATTATGTAGAGCGCATGGGCAGATGAACCACCCATGCAGCGCAATGCACTTAATTAATCGAATCATCCAAGTTTGGAGCTAACCAACGCTTCGCTTCATCTAAACTCCAGCCTTTACGCTGTGCATAATCTTCAAGCTGATCTAACGAGATTTTACCCGCGTTAAAGTACTCAGAAGCAGGGTTGGCATAGTAGAAGCCGCTCACAGATGAAGGCGGCCACATTGCAAAGCTGCTCGTAAGCTGTGTGCCAATCTTTTCAGTCGAACCTAACCAGTTAAACAGTGTGGCTTTTTCAGAGTGCTCAGGGCACGCAGGATAGCCCGGTGCAGGACGAATCCCTACATATTTCTCTTTAATCAGCTCTTCATTGCTTAGCTGCTCATTCGGCTGATAGCCCCAGAATTCTTTACGAATACGCTCATGCAAATGCTCTGCAAATGCTTCTGCAAAACGGTCACCCAAAGACTGCACCAAAATGGCAGAATAGTCATCGCCTTTGGCTTTAAACTCATTGGCCATTTCTTCCGCACCAAAAATCGACACGGTAAAGCCGCCCAAGTAATCTTGCCCTTGCTCTGTAGTTGCGACAAAGTCTGCCAAAGACAAGTTTGGTTTACCTGTGACTTTGTCTGACTGTTGACGAATATGATGGAAGGTATGCGTTACTTGATTACGTGCTGCATCATATACTTGTACTGAATCTGCCGCAGAACGGTTGGCAGGGTAAATCCCAAAGACTGCACGTGCATCAAAGCGATTATTTGCAATAATATCTTTGAGCATGGCTTGCGCTTGGTTATATAAGTCGGTTGCAGCTTCGCCCACCACTTCATCTTCCAGAATTTTCGGGAATTTGCCCGCCAAACTCCAAGAAATAAAGAATGGTGTCCAATCAAAGTATGGCAACAAGGTTTCAAGCGGATAATTAGTCAGCACTTGAGTTCCAATTAAGTTTGGTACTGCAGGCGTATAGTTGTCCCAATCAATTTTTAAACCATTGTCGATGGCTTCTGCATACGACAATTTCGCAGCTTTTGGTTGCTTATTGGCAATACGTTCACGAATTTTAGCGTATTCCGCACGATGCTCTGCAACAAAAGCAGGTTTCATTTCAGGGGAGAGTAAGGTTGTCGCAACACCAACGGCACGCGAAGCATCGGCAACATAAATGACAGCATCGTTTGAGAACTGTGGATCAATTTTAACTGCAGTATGTGCTTTAGATGTGGTTGCGCCACCAATCAACAATGGAATGTTAAAGCCTTTACGCTGCATTTCTTTGGCAACAAAAACCATTTCATCTAAAGATGGGGTAATCAGACCAGACAAGCCAATGATATCGACTTTTTCGTCAATGGCAGTTTGCAGGATTTTTTCTGCAGGTACCATCACACCGAGATCGACAATATCGTATCCATTACAGCCCAAGACTACGCCCACAATATTTTTACCAATGTCGTGAACGTCGCCTTTTACCGTTGCCATCAAGACTTTACCTTTAGACTGACCTTCGGTTTTTTCAGCTTCGATGTACGGGTTGAGCCATGCAACGGCTTGTTTCATCACACGGGCAGATTTCACCACTTGTGGCAGGAACATTTTACCTGCACCAAACAAGTCACCGACCACGTTCATGCCATCCATCAACGGGCCTTCAATCACATCTAATGGACGTTTGGCTTTCAGGCGCGCTTCTTCGGTGTCTTCATTAATAAAGGTGGTGATGCCTTTAACTAAAGCGTACTCAAGACGTTTTTCGACAGATTCACTACGCCATTCTAAGTTTTCTTCGGCTTTTTGTGCGCCTGATTGACCACGATATTTTTCTGCCACTTCTAGCAGTTTTTCTGTGGCATCCTGACCGCTTTCACCTTGGTTCTGGTTCAGAATAACGGCTTCAACTGCTTCTTTCAGTTCTTTCGGGATGTCATCGTAAATTGCCAACTGACCTGCGTTGACAATCCCCATGGTCATGCCTTGCTGAATAGCGTGATATAGGAATACCGCGTGAATGGCTTCACGTACAGGTTCGTTACCACGGAATGAGAAAGATACGTTCGATACACCGCCTGAAATCATGGCATGCGGCAGGTTTTGTTTAATCCAGCCTGTGGCTTCAATAAAATCGACTGCGTAGTTGTTGTGTTCTTCAATACCTGTCGCAACTGCAAACACGTTCGGGTCAAAAATAATGTCTTCGGCAGGGAAGCCAACATCATTGACCAAAACGTCATAAGAGCGTTTACAAATTTCGCGCTTACGTGCCACAGTATCGGCTTGTCCGACTTCGTCAAAGGCCATAACAATGACAGCTGCGCCGTATTGGCGGCAGAGGCGGGCTTTTTCGACAAACTCGTCATAACCTTCTTTTAAGGAAATAGAGTTGACAATGGCTTTACCTTGTACGCATTTCAAGCCTGCTTCAATGATTTCCCATTTAGAGGAGTCAATCATGATGGGTACGCGAGAAATATCAGGCTCAGATGCTACCAAGTTCAAAAAGTGCACCATAGCACCTTCTGAATCGAGCATGCCTTCATCCATGTTGATGTCGATGATTTGCGCACCGCTTTCTACCTGTTGACGAGCAACATCTAAGGCTTCGGCAAAGTTTTCTTCACGAATTAAACGCAGGAATTTTTTAGAACCTGTGACGTTGGTACGTTCGCCCACGTTTACAAATAAAGAGTCATCATAAATGTTAAATGGTTCTAAACCACTTAAACGGCATGCAGGTTTAATCTCTGGAATTTTACGCGGTGGAATGTCTTTTACCGCATTGTAAATCGCGCGGATATGATCAGGCGTTGTACCACAGCAACCGCCTGTAATATTGATCAAGCCGCTTTCAGCAAATTCTTTGAGGAAAGCTGCGGTTTCTTCAGGCGTTTCATCATAACCACCAAATGCGTTGGGTAAGCCCGCGTTCGGGTGTGCAGAAACAAACACATCGGCAACGTCTGAAACGGTTTTAACGTGTGGACGCATGGCATCTGCGCCCAAAGCACAGTTAAAACCAATTGAAAGTAAATCGCCATGACGTACCGAGTTCCAGAAAGCTTCTGCAGTTTGACCCGTTAAGGTACGTCCTGAAGCATCGGTAATGGTACCTGAAATCATCAACGGCAATTCACGCCCGAGCTGTTTAAACACTTCTTTGACCGCAAAAATCGCAGCTTTACAGTTTAAGGTGTCAAATACAGTTTCAATGAGCAGGATATCTGCACCACCTTCAATTAAGGCATGCGCAGCTTCAATATAGTTTTCTTTGAGTGCATCAAAGCTAATGTTACGAAATGCAGGGTCGTTTACATTTGGTGAAATTGAACAGGTACGCGATGTTGGCCCAAGTACACCTGCCACAAAACGTGGTTTGTCTGGTGTTGAATATTTTTCACAGGCAGCTTTGGCTAAACGCGCTGCTTCGCGGTTAATTTCTGGAACCAAATCTTCCATGTGATAGTCAGACATAGAAACGCGTGTGCCGTTAAAGCTGTTGGTTTCAATAATGTCTGCACCCGCATCTAAGTAGGCTTCGTGAATACCCTGAATAATGTGCGGTTGGGTCAGTACCAATAAATCATTGTTGCCTTTGAGGTCATGTGCCCAATCTGCAAAACGTTCACCACGATAATCGGCTTCTTCCAATTGATGGCGTTGAATCATAGTACCCATAGCACCATCGATAATTAAAATTCTTTGGGCAAGAAGCGCTTTCAGGGTGGTAAGCGTGGACATAAAAAACCCTTTATGACTGAATCCGAAATGAGCGCTATTTTAGCAGAGTTCGCACGGCTTTCGTGCACTTGAAGCGACCAGAGAGAGTGGAAGTCGTAAAAATAGTGCATAAAGCAGTATTTTTAGGATTTTGCTGTAGCTTTTGAACCTAAATAAAAGTTGTGATGAGGAACATTCTAATTTTGATTTTACTTTGATGCGTCATCGCTTTGTCATATTGCTCAGGCAAAATTGGCTCACGGTAAATTTTGTCTGAAATTTTAGGCGAATATGACAAAGGTGTAACAATCTAAATTTGAGAGAATGGCATAAGAAAAGTAGGTTTATTTATTCTAAGTGTTTAAATTTAAATGTTAATTTTAATTTTATGCACAAAAAAAACAGCTTAAAGTGTGAAAATAAAGTATGAAAGTTGCTTTATATAGCAGCTCTTTGTCATATAATTGTCACAATTTAATTGAACAATAAGGGGATTTTAAATCCTCTTTTCTGCTTGCATGAATTCTAATCCAACTCCTGTAGATTCAGCACACAAGTCGACCACTAAATCGACCAATGTTCATGTGCCTACACCGAAATTTTTTATGCCGGTGTTTTTAACGATCATCGTTTCTACCCTTATTTATATTGGTTTCCAATTGTCTGCGGACTTATCCCACGTGCCTGCGCTGAGTATGTACTCGGTGATTTTATTGGCGACCGCTTTATTCATTGCCTTAGGCTTTGAATTTGTGAATGGTTTCCACGACACAGCCAACGCAGTGGCAACGGTCATTTATACTAATGCCTTGTCTGCACCTGTGGCAGTAATGTGGGCGGGTTTCTGTAACTTCCTTGGGGTGATGGTCGCCAGTGGTGCAGTTGCCTACGGTATTATTGCCTTACTTCCAGTCGAACTAATTATGAATGTCGGTTCAGGCGCAGGCTTTGCCATGGTTTTTGCCATGTTGATTGCCGCGATTGTCTGGAACTTGGGAACGTGGTACTTCGGTATTCCTGCTTCAAGTTCGCACACTTTAATCGGTTCGATTTTAGGTGTGGGGATTATGAACTACTTGATTAACTCAGGTGCGGGTGCAAGTGGTGTAGATATGGAACAAGTCATGAAAGTGGGCAAGGCTTTATTGTTCTCGCCACTGATTGGTTTTGCTTTTGCTGCGATTTTGTTCTTCTTGGTGAAAAAAATCTTCAAGAAACAAATGGAGTTGTTCCAGCCGCCTGAAGGCAATAAGCCACCACCACCACTGATTCGTGCCATTCTAATTTTTACTTGTACTGGGGTAAGTTTTGCGCATGGTTCAAACGATGGTCAAAAAGGCATGGGTTTAATCATGTTGATTTTGATCGGGATTGTACCGTTGGCGTACTCGTTAAATAAAGAGTTAGACCAAAACCACATTCAATCGTTCCAACAGCTTTCAACGCAAACAGCTGATGTGATTTATGCACAACATGTCGATATGCCAGATGAAAAAGCACGTCAGGTCATCACTAGCTATATTCAGACCAAAGAAATTACCCCTGAAGTCGTGCCTGCTTTGGCAAGCTTAACTGACCATTTGGGTGAGCGTGTGGGTCAATATGGCAACTTGAAAGATGTGCCTGAAGCTGAAGTAGCAGAAATGCGTAATGATATGTATTTAAGCACGACTTCATTCAAGCGTTTAGACAAAGCCAATGCCTTGCCTGAAATGTCGGAAGAACAGAAAAAAGTGGTTAAAAGCTACCGCAGCCATTTAGATTCATTCTTACAATACATTCCAACTTGGGTCAAAGTTGCCGTTGCCTTAGCACTAGGCTTGGGTACGATGGTCGGCTGGAAACGTATTGTGGTGACTGTTGGTGAACGTATCGGTAAGCAGCACATGACTTATGGTCAAGGTATGTCTGCCGAGCTTGTGGCAATGTCAACTATTGCTGCTGCAGATGGTTTGGGGATGCCAGTTTCAACTACACACGTACTGAACAGTGCGGTGGCAGGTACCATGGTGGCAAATAAATCGGGTCTGAATTTCCAAATGGTGCGTACAATTCTTTCGGCTTGGATTTTCACTTTACCTGCGACAATTTGTTTATCGGGTAGCTTGTTCTGGTTGTTCTTAAAAGTGTTTTAATCCATTCTCAACTTTTTTGAGTGGTTGAAAAAAGCGCTGTGATGATACAGCGCTTTTTTTATACCTGCAGATCAGTCTAGAGAAATATTTGCAGGCAAGTTTTTGAATAGATAGATTAGCGGTTTACATTACTTTTTAAATTTTTGGATGACTTTGTCCAGTGGTAATTTATCTGCAGCAAAGCCATAGAGCGCAGCGAAAGGTAGGGCCGTTCGTGCCAAATACGCCACGCGCCACAATCCACCATGGTTCGCACCTTCCATCATCAATTCGAGCGGATGCTCAAGTTTCACTTCAGGATTGGCTGCCGAGTTTGGATTGCGTAAGTCATGAATCCACAATGCCGCCATAATCGCATTGGTGGTTTCAGGGCTAAATGCTTCAACATCAAACAAACTTGCGCCACTAAATGCTGCTTTGAGTAATGGATTTTTGGTCACAGAGTGTGTGGTGGTCGAAGGTGCAATATTGATGCTGACATGCTGTCCTTGATGACGCGCTAAAATTGCACGCCATTGCTGGATGCGTTTTGCTAAAGCATAGTTTGGCCCTTGTTCAACCACCAAACAGTCGGCAATACCATAATGTTGACCATTGTCTGAAGCAATTAAATTATGCAGATTCTTTTGGAAGAAATGACTGCGTGAAATGGTTTCAATACTTTTGGTGAGTAGCTTTTGCCCTTGTGAACGCTGCTGAAACTTCTCTGCCGATGCGCTAATCACTTCTTCAGGAACGGCATAAACATCGGTTGGGGTACACATAAACATAAGGCTGCTATCAGCTTTGTGTTCGCTGACATATTGCATAATCGCATCCATCGCCATCGCAACACGCACGTGTTTTTCACCATCTAAATAGGCAATGGCTGCTAAATCTAGCGTTTCAGGTTTTTGAGCTAACCATTGTGCAATTTCTGGGGTTTGTGTCAGTAGATTTGCACCCAACTGTTCTGTTAAAATATCAAGTGGGGTATCTGCCGCGAGTTGTGTTGTACTGGGTGCATATAAGGTGGCATTGCCTTGTTGCACAGTGCTTAAAATTTTATTCCACACACGGCTATTTGGTAAATCGACTGCAATAATATTGGCTTTCCATTTGGCTAACCATGTGAGTGGCCCTGCTTCTGAAGCTGCACCAAATAGCACCATGTTACGGTCAGACAAATCAAACCATTCAGGATGCGCCATTGCAGCATTTAACGCTTCGGCATGACTTGGTTCAATAATGCCTGCTGCTAGCCAAATTGCAATTTGATCTAGTAGAGCTTGACCTTGTAACTTTTGCCCACGATACGGCACATACCATTCGGGTGCTGCTTGGCTGCTGCCTTGTAATTTAAAGGTATGTAAAGTTTCAGTAGGCAAGAGCATGACATCTTTCAGCACATATTTTTGCTCATGACGATAAAACTCAAAACTTTGATGCGCTTTTCTTAAACCATCTTCTGCAATTTGAATTGCGTTAGCTTGTTCACGAATACCATTGGTCACGAGGGCTTTAAAGTATTTTGGATAGTGTTTACGCCAGTTTTTTTCTGCCAAAGCATCGACTGAGCTTTGATGATCGACTGTGGCTAAGGCTTCGGCAATAATTTGTTTGCCCGTGCTTGAGGTGCTGGGTTTATGATTTTCTGGATGAATTGGAAACTGTAAGCCATCGTAAGAAGTGGACATGCAAAAACTCGCAAACTAAATTGAAATTAATATACAGATGTATACATTATCTATGCCAAGTTGCGATATGGGGTAGCAAAAACTACCAAAATTGAGTGAAATTTGAATAAAAAAACCTTCACGAAGTGTAAAGATTTTTAATGTGAATGAAATGTTGTTGAGATTTAAAGGTTAGTGTTTAAATGTCTAGGTTCGAATCATAAATGAGTCTGATGCTGTATCAACAATGTTTTATTCACTCAGACCAACAGCTTAACAACGTCCTTTTTTCGCCTGACCTGGAGGACAAAAATCACCATCACCATGCGGATGTTGGTGTGGATAATAGCCTTTCGGGTAGATCGTGCGGTCAGGATCAATCACCACACTGCCTTCAGGGGTATGTACGGCACAGGCGCTTAATCCTAGACTGAGTAACAGGGCGCTTAGAAGTGCAAACTTTTTCATGGCTGACTCCTGATTGCTTGATAGTTTTAGTCTTTATATTCTTAGTATAAGTGCTTGTCGAGTAACTGCATGTTATTTGTTGTGTGCTTTATGCTGTATTGGATCATTCAGATGCTTTCATCAATCAAAAATACTTATCAGCAGTTCATAAAATGACGATTGAAAGTCGTTTTTCCCAATGAGAGAGGCTGAAGATGAGAGGCAATAAATGATGGTGTTAAGCGGATTTATGAAAGCAGTCTATTGACGGATTTGAAAATTCTTTAAAGTAGCAACGACTCAGTGGTAGATGTACCGAGTCGTTATAGTTTTAAAAGTTAAAACGGCAGTTGCGCCAGTTTATTCAGGAAGTGAGGCAAGATGCGTGGTTCAATTAAAATAGTCACAATCACACCATAGGCCGCACCCCATAAATGCGCACTGTGATTAATATTGGAATTGCCGCGTTTACCCGACCAAATGCTATACGCTACATACAGTATTGCAAAAATAATGGCAGGCACTGGAATAAAGAACACGAAAATCAACTTCCACGGCTCAAACAAAATATAGGCAAACAACACCGCAGATACAGCACCAGATGCGCCTAAGCTGGCCCAACGATGGTCATTTTTATGCTTTAAATAACTTGGAATAATCGCGGCAATCAAACCACCCAAATAGAATAAAACAAAGCCTAAATCATAGACGTATTGGCGATAAAAACTTTCAATAATGCTGCCAAAGAAAAACAGGGTAATCATATTGAACAGCAAATGCGCACCATCGGCATGCACAAAACCATGGGTAATGAAGCGATCATATTGTCCACGTTGCATGGCAGGCGGCCAAAAGATCAGGCGATTCATTAATTCTTGTTTGGAAAATGCCAACATAGACACAATGACCGTAATAATGATAATGGTCACGGTATGATTAAAAGGTAAATCGAGCATAAACGCCTATTCTTTTACTTGAATTCTGCTGTAATAATGCATCAAAACTGAGTTTGAGTCGAACTTTAGGAATAAATCCGACAATTTTGGTTGATTTTTTTTTATTCCCCCGCATCTTCAGTTAAAATAGCCACTTCAGCTTGAGGAAATTATTGTTATGTCGACTGAGAACAGCAGCACAGCAGTTGTAGATGAAATTCCAAACTTATTGATTACGCCAACTGCTCAAGAGTATTTGAAGGATTTATTGGCAAAGCAAAATACACCGGGTATTGGTGTGCGTGTTTTTGTGGAAAATCCTGGTACACCGCGTGCTGAATGTTGCATGGCTTATAGTGCGCCCGATGAAGTTGTACCTACAGACTACAAACAGGAATATCCAGACTTTCCTGCATTTATTGATACGCCGTCTATTCCGTATTTATTGGATGCCGTAATTGACTACAACAAAGACCGTTTTGGTGGTCAATTGACTTTCCGTGCACCGAACTCAAAAGTGCCACGCGTAGGCCCAGATGCTTCAGTAGAAGAACGCATTACTTATGTTTTACAGTCTGAAATTAACCCAGGTTTAGCAGGGCATGGTGGTAACTGTGCTTTGGTTGAAGTGGTTGAAGATGAAGAACACGGCTTAACTGCAGTATTGAAATTTGGTGGCGGTTGCCAAGGATGTTCAGCGATTGATGTGACTTTAAAGCAAGGTGTTGAAACAACCTTGAAACAACACGTACCTGAATTGATGCGTGTGGTGGATCAGACTGACCACAGTCAATCTGAAGGTGCTTATTTTAAATAAGCTCTAAGCCTCGCTTAAAAATAACCTCCTAAATTTTAGGAGGTTATTTTTTATCTGAAATTGTCAACAGACCCTATTCATTCGTTTGTAGATTTAAAATTTGTTGTGTTTTTTCAGAATAATAAAATTTCTCTAAATAATGGCGCGCACGTTGCTTTAAATAGCCTTCAGCGATCATTTTTTGAATGACTGGATTTAACAGTTGTTGTAATTGTTGTTGGACTAGCGCTTCATCAATGTTTAAGTCGTGCAATAACAAGTCAAAAGGGCGCGCCTGATTGCGTACATACCACGCATAAACCCCATCATGCACTTGCTGTTTCAAATAGTCACTTTGGCGTAAATGATCCCAAATTTCATGTCCTAAATTGACAGTTTGGGATAGGTCTTGTACTTCAATATAATTTTTTAAAACGGAAAGTGGCAAGTCTTTAACTTTGTGCCATAAATTGGCTTGGAAGTGATACAGTTTTTCCTCATCAAAATGTTGATTAAGCACCGACTCGCTCATTTGAGTCAGCTTCTGCACATTTTTTTGCAAATAATGCTGAATGGTCTGGTCTAAATTGGTATCGGTAACGCTTTCCAAAACCGATTTACCCATTTTCATAAAACGCGATACGCCAGGCACGCTTTTGGCGATCACCGAATTATCCATATAATCCTGAATGGAATGTTGAATGAGTTGGGTAATCATGGCGGCAAAGGCAGGATTATTCACCACGGCTTTAATCAAACGCTGACGATGTCCACTTTTACTTGCAACATATTGTGCAATTTTGTCGATGGTCAGCACAGGTATCACATCGGCAATTTTACTGCTGTCATTAACAGGGTGTACCAGTGCAAAACGAATATGCTCAGCAATTTGTTCCACTAAAAATGAACTGGCAGGTGTATTTAAAATTTGATGTTGAATCAGTTGATGAATGGCTTCAGATGTCCATAAATCTTGTAAGCTTTGTTTGCGAAACCATTGGTAAAACTGCACAAATTCAGTTTGTACCATTTCACTTTGGTTAAATTCTTGATCTAAAAAATCAAGCTGAGCTTCAATTAGTTGCTCAATGATGGGATGTTTCTGCATGAAGGTTTTATATAATAATTAATTTAGAGGAATCAGTTTATCAGCAAGTGGGTTTTTTAGGTTTTGAGTTTTAGCCAGAAACGGCAAATAATATTGTGCGACTTGTTTTTCAGCTTCCAATAACGGCATGTGTCCAACATTATTAAGAATCACAGGTGTTTCGGCGCGTTTGAGTAAAGATTGTAATTCCTTCGCCACTTCAACATTAATAATGCGATCTTGCTTACCCCATAAAATCAGGGTCGGTGCTTCAATTGATCCTGCTAAACGTGCAAATGAGTCTGGAGTATAAATACGGTTGAGTTTGACAATTTGCTCAATTGCTTTACGGGTTTGTTCTGAGCGAGAAATCAGGACTTCTTCTTGCGCATGTTGAATTTGTGAGGTCATGGCAGGCGGGCTTTGCATGATTTGTTTGGCGACGTCGGCTAAATCGCCATGTTTGCTCACAATTAAGTCATTTAAAGATAATGGATTTTTGGTGTAAGGCGTATTAGCAAGTTTATAAATGCCTGCACTATTGAGTAAAAATAAACTTTGCGTATCAAAAGGATATTGCGAGGCATACACGGTTGCAATTGAGCCGCCTAAAGAATGTCCTGCCACGTGTAAGTTTTCTTCACAGTCAATTGCTTCAATAAATTGACGCAGTTGTGAAGTTACATTCGGAACTGAATTATCAAAATTGCTTGGAGTTTTGGTGTCACCGCTATTGGGTAAATCTGGAATAATCACATGATAATGTGGGGTTAAAAATTGCGCGACACGGTTCCAATTATCACGTGTGCCTGCCAAACCATGAATCAATAAAATTGTGGGTTTGCTGTGCGAGCCACCTTCGTTATAGCTCCAGACGACATCTCCAACACGAATGCTTTTAGAGCTTAGTCCTGCTTGTTTGCGCTGTTGCTGAAAATGATTTTGTAATAGTTTAAGTTCAGTTGCGTTGCTGTTACTGGCGTTATTGTTTTTTGTGAAGGTATATGGATTGGGCGCAGCGCTTTGCACAAGGCAAGATGTACTTAGTCCCAAAGCCAATAAAGTCGTATGTAGATAACGTGATCGAATAAATTTCATCATGAAAACGTCTTCCCCTGACGAACCCAAAACAGGCTCCAATAATGATAGGCACTAGCTCTTAGGTCTAATTGCACAAGTGTATTCTGTCTATTGTAGGCGTTTAAAAATGAAAGTCATCCCTTGCTTTTTTGATCAAAGCTTTGAAATTGGTAGAAAATGTGACCTATCTCAATAAAAAGTGAAAAAATTTATAACAAAAATGAATAAAGAAAAGCGCAGCTGCATATTTTTTTGCAAGTGACATTCATAAAAACTGGCTTTAGAATATCGCAACTTCAAAGATCGGTGGTAAATCAAGAATGCTAACAGCTCAAGAAGCTTTAGAACGTCTTAAACAAGGAAACCAACGTTTTGTTTCTGGTGATACCAGACATCCGAAGCAATTGTCGCACCAACAGCGTGCAGAAATGGCAGAAGACCAAAATCCATTTGCCATTATTTTAGGATGTTCAGATTCACGTGTTCCTGCAGAAATGGTATTTGACCAAGGATTGGGTGATCTTTTTGTAATTCGTGTTGCGGGCAATGTGGTTGCGCCATCACAGGTAGGTAGTGTTGAATTTGCGGCAGAGCGTTATGACTGTGCTGTGGTTGTTGTCTTAGGACACAGTCACTGTGGTGCAATTCAAGCGACAATTGATACTTTAATGTGCCCAGACTGTCCACCATCGGCAAATTTAATGTCGATTGTGAACCGTGTTCGCCCTTCAGTTGAAACCTTAATGCAGACTGAACTGAAAAATGATTTGGCGAAATTGTCTAAGCATGCAGTACGTTCCAATGTATTTGCATCGGTAAATCAATTGCGTCATGGTTCAGCAGTTTTAGAAAACCTGATTGAACAAGGTCAGTTGAAAGTAGTCGGTGCAGAATATTCACTGGAAACAGGTGAAGTGGTTTTTTTTGATTTTTAATCCGAACCGCACAGCAATTAGATTTTCCTCAAAGGCGCTTTATAAAGCGCCTTTGATATATGGATAAGCATTATTTAGCAAAATAGGCTGAGCTTTGGCATTTGGATGAATTAAATCTTTTTGCATCAATTGCTTATTGCCCGCAATACCTTCCATAAAAAATGGCAGTAATTTGACTTTATATTGCTGACTCACCACTTTATAGTTATTTTCAAATGCTTTGCTATACGCCGAGCCGTAATTTGGCGGCATTTTCATCCCAAAAATCACCACTTTCGCTTTGGCTTTTTGGCTATGCTGAATTAAGTTCGCTAAATTTTTTTGAATCATTTGTGGCGGTTGTCCACGCAAGCCATCATTTCCGCCTAACTCAATGACTACAACGTCTGGACGATGGGTCTGCAGCAATTTAGGCAGACGCGCCAAAGCACCACTGGTGGTTTCGGCACTGACACTTGCATTGACCACTTTATGCTGTTTCGGATACTGTTGTTCTAAACGTTTTTGCAATAAGTGAACCCAACCTTGTTGTGGTTGTATGCCGTAACCTGCACTTAAGCTGTCACCTACAATCATAATGGTTTTTGCAGATACCACGAGTGGGCTGAAACATAGTCCGAGCAGCAACACACGCGGGAAGACACGACTAGTTAGATTGCGATTTTGCATAATGGGAAACGTATGACTCAAAACACTAAAGAATCTAATATCATGCCACAAACGATTATTTCTGCCCAAAATTTGACACAAAAGATACAACTTGCACAAAAACAATTGACCATTTTTGAGAATTTAAACTTCGATATTCAGGAAGGTGAACAAGTGGCCATTACAGGTCGTTCGGGTTCAGGAAAATCGACCTTATTGGGTATTTTGGCAACATTAGATCAGGCCAGCAGTGGAAAATTGGTGGTATGTGGTGAGTCAATTGCAGAATTAAACGAAGAACAACGTGCAGAAGTTCGTTTAAAGCATATTGGTTTTGTGTTCCAGTCATTTCAGTTATTGCCGCATTTGACGGCACTGGAAAATGTGATGTTGCCACTACGTTTGCAGGAAAAATTTAAATATGCAGAGGCAGAACAAAAAGCCCTCAACTTGCTGAAACGTGTGGGTTTAGAACGACAAGCACAGCAAACGCCGAAAGTGCTTTCGGGAGGTGAGCAACAACGTGTCGCCATTGCACGTGCTTTAATTCGTGAACCTAAAATTATTTTTGCCGATGAACCGACAGGAAACTTGGATGGGGAAACTGCAACTGAAATTGAGCAATTGTTATTTGAATTGAACCGCGAGTTGGGCACAACCTTGGTGTTGGTCACGCACGACCCGAAACTGGCGGCACAATGTCAGCGTCACTATGCCTTAATTGATGGGCAATTGGTTGAGCAATTTGCAGCTAAGCCAACTGCTGCCATAACAGGAGGATGAAATGAACGCATTATTTCATCCGCTGTTAAAGCAGAGTTTTAAAAGCAGTGGTGTATATTTACTGATTATTGCGCTGACTTTAGCGATTAGTGCGACCACGGCCTTAAAGTTTAGCAATGAGCAAATTCAAAATGCAGTGGCATTGCAAGCGGCAGAAATGCTGGCGGGTGATTTAGTACTGAGTGACAATGAGCCCATTGCGCAAGACTGGCAGGATCAGGCGACTGCACATCAGTTACAACAGTCGCATGTGACTGTATTTAGTTCGATGGCACATACTCAAGCGCAATTTGTGATGGTGAATGTCAAAGCGATTGAGCACAATTTTCCGTTACGTGGTGAATTGAGGGTGAGTCCTGCAGCGGACAAGATTCAATCTGGTGAAATTTGGCTCAGCCAACGTGCCATGGATTTGCTTCACGTTAAACTTGGTGAAACGGTGAATATTGCCGATGCAGCATTTACCGTGACTGCCAAAATTGAACATGATTCTAATCAGGAACTCGGTTTTTCAGGTTTTTCGCCGACAGTAATTATTTCACAGGCCGATGTGGCACGTACCCACGCGATTCAAGTGGGTAGCCGCATAGATTACCGTTTGTTGTTGGCAGGCAGCGCCAAAGATACACAAAATTTTGAGCAGTATTTTAAAACACATACACAACAGCCTGCACAGGCACAGCAAACGGCCAGCCCTGAACAAAACTTTGAAGAACAAAGTAGTTTAAGACTACGCAATGCCAGTGAAGGCAATACTCGCTTAATGCGCCCAATTGCCAATTTAGACACCTTTTTACAGTTAGCGAATATCCTGACCATTTTATTGTGTGGGATTGCGATTGGTTTGACCAGTCAGCGCTATGTGCAACAAAATCAGGATCATATCGCCTTATTACGTTGTATTGGTGCAAGTAAACGACAAGTTTTAGCCGCTTATTTGGCTTTGCTTGCTTTGGTCTTAATTATCGCTATGGGCATTGGCAGTATTTTGGGCGTGACGTTGGGCTATGCTTTGTTGCAAATCATGCTGCAACTGATTCCGCACCTGGAAATTCAATTTTCAGCCATGGCAATGTTGCTTGGGCCATTGCCAATCGCCATGCTCACCAGTGCTGTGGTGTTGTTGGGTTTTGTGCTGCCTAATTTATTGCAATTGCTGAATACCGCACCGATTCGCGTGATTCGCCAACAAGACAAAAGCATGCGCGCTTGGTGGTGGATGTTGCTTACAGGGACGCTAAGTCTAATCGTATTTTGTGTGGTCTTGACCGAAAGTTTAGTGC
The DNA here is from genome assembly GCF_013418125.1 of Acinetobacter sp. YH12205. Lineage (NCBI taxonomy): Bacteria > Pseudomonadati > Pseudomonadota > Gammaproteobacteria > Moraxellales > Moraxellaceae > Acinetobacter > Acinetobacter sp. YH12205. The sequence continues at coordinate 242,225 of NZ_VPCQ01000004.1, forward strand.
TTAGTACATGGGTGATTGGTGCGATTATTGCGCTGTGCGTATTGCTGTATGGAGTGGTGTGGAGTTTATTAAAATTATTGCGTCATTCTAAAGGCAGACTCGCAGCGTATATTCGTGCGCCTGCTGTCACGGCATTTCAAATTACTGCATTGGCTTTAGGATTAAGTTTAATTACGGTACTTGCAGTGTTGCGTACCGACCTGCTAGATCGTTGGCAGCAGCAATTGCCCGAAGGAACACCCAATCAGTTTGTTTACGGCTTGCCACCGTTTGATATGCCTGAGTTTCAACAACAATTAACGCAGCAGCAGTGGCACAGCACGCCACTTTATCCAAATATACGCGGGCGTTTGGTCGCCAAAAATGATCAACCTTTTGCCGACGCCTTAATTCAGCAAAGCAATACGTTAAGACGCGAACTCAACCTGACACAGTCTGACCGTTATCCTGCCGATAATATCATTGTAAATGGGCAAGCCAATTTCAGTGCAGTGGGACAAGTGTCAGTAGAAGCAGATACGGCTGCCGAGTTGGGCATTCAAATTGGTGATCGACTCAGTTTTAGTTTGCCTGAAGGCATACTTGAAGCCGAAGTGATTAATCTGCGTACGGTGGAGTGGGAAAGCTTTAGTCCAAATTTTTTCTTTATTTTTTCACCGCACACTATGGATGAAAATGCAGGCAGTTATTTGGGCAGTTTCTATGTGCCTGAAGCAGATAAACCGAAACTAATTCAATTGATTCAGCAATTTGCCAACACAGTGTTTATTGATGTCAGCCTAATTTTGGATGAAATTAAACGCATTGTGAATGTGTTGGTGCAGATCATCACCATTTTAGCCATTTTGGTGAGTGTGTCTGGGCTGTTGGTATTAATCGCGTGTTTAAACTTGCTGATGGATGAGCGCAAACGCGAAGTCGCATTACTGCGTTCTTTTGGTAGTTCTAAACAAAAACTCAAACGTATGTTGAGTCTGGAAATCGGTTTTATGGGCTTTATAGCGGGAATAGTGGCGTGTTTATTTGCCGAAGTCATTAGTGCTGTTGCCAGTTACCGCATGGATTTAATGCTGCAACCACATTGGGAAATCTGGCTGATTTTGCCTGTATTTATGACCGTGCTGTGTGCCTTGATTGGACGTTATCGTTTAAGTTATTTATGCGATATTCCGCCACTGCAAAGTTTAAGGGAGATGAATCAGTCCTGATTCATCTCTAGTTGATGTTGTTTTACTTGCTGTAAAGGTTGATTGTTCAACCCAGACTGCGTTGCATCATGCTAAGCAGTTCTTGCCAAAGGGGTTGAATTGGAGCAAGCAGTTTATGGCAATACCAGTAAAATGCAGCACAACCCAATGGTGCAAGGAGCATCGCAAAACTGTTCACTAAGTTACTGTGTTTGCTGCGTTGTCCAAGGTACCAAATGATTGTCATGGCTGCGCCCATGAGCATGCCGCCAATATGTGCAGCATTATTAATGCCACTGATCATAAAGCCCATACCTAAGTTCAGTGCCATCACCATCACCAAAGTCTTGCCATCCAACAGAAATTTTTGGCGAGGTAATTGGGGCAATAACGCCAATACCGTCAGTGCAGCTCCAAGTCCCATCACTGCACCCGATGCACCTGCACCCACGCTAGGTAACAGCTTTGGATTAGCGACACCTTGTTCGAGCAGGGTATAGCTGTCTTGAATGCTGACATAGCCACTAAGCAGGCTACCCATCAAACCTGCGCAAACATATAACACTATAAAATAGACACGCCCAAACAACTGTTCACTGACGCTGCCAAAAATATACAAGGCCCACATATTTAACATTAAATGTACTAAACCGAAATGAAAAAACATGCTGCTGAACAGGCGAATGGGTTCCGCCAAAAAGGTTAAAGGTGCATAATCAGCACCCCAGCGTATTGCATCTTGCGGGCTAGGATTGCTAATGTTCATGCCGTTGAGCACTTGCCATGCAAACAAAGCCACGTTTATTGCAATCAGGGCTGCGGTAATCCACCACAGGTGAATTTCAACTTTATTGTTGCGCAGGTTTGGGGGATGTTGGGACATATATTTGAATATTGTGTCGTAGTGATCAATCTAAGCTTAACACGAAAAAATAACGCTTCAGGAGCCATGCACCAAGATGAAAGCTTTTTTTATACGAACTTTGTTAATTCTTGTCAGTGTGGTGCTTTTGGTTCAATTATGGATTTTTAGCAGCTTGGTGTGGTGGCGTACGCAGCCTGTGCAATCGACCATGATGATGCGTTTGGATTATTGGGCTGAACCGAGTAAGCCTATACAACATCAATGGCGCGACTATGACCAACTCAGTGATAATTTAAAGCGAGCTGTGGTGACTGCCGAAGATGGCAAATTTATGCAACATCATGGCTTTGACTGGGAAGGTATTCAAACTGCGCTGGAACGGAACAAAGATGAAGGCAAGGTTGTTGCAGGTGGTTCCACAATTTCTCAGCAGCTCGCCAAGAATTTGTTTTTATACAATAAGCGATCTTTTTTGCGTAAAGGGCAAGAAGTTGTGGCGACATGGATGATGGAACGCATGTGGTCAAAGCAGCGTATTTTAGAGGTCTATCTCAACTCGGTAGAATTTGGCGATAATATTTATGGTGCCGAAGCTGCGGCACAGCATTATTTTGGCAAAAGTGCAAAAAGTTTAAGCCGTGATCAAGCAATTTTCTTGGCTGCGATTTTAACCAATCCAAAATATTTTCAGGAACATCGTAATGCGGGGGCATTAAAAGCCCGTAAACAGATGGTGCAGCGCTATATGCGTTATGCGGAAATTCCCTAAATTGAGCGAAAACAAACTATAAAATGTGAAAATATCCACAAAGCCTAATTTTTTAGGCTTTTTTTATGAAAATGTCACAAAATTGAAGCATACTTGTAGCAGTGCCAAACATTTTAAAAAAGCATAGGTGGGTATGAATACGGCAACAGGCGCGACTCCTGCGCAAACAGAATATACATATAATGATCGCTACATTAACCGCGAACTGTCTATTTTAGATTTCCATTTGCGCGTGCTTGAGCAAGCTGTCGATCCGTTGCATCCTTTGTTGGAACGCATGAACTTCCTGCTGATTTTTTCACGTAACTTGGATGAGTTTTTTGAAATTCGTGTTGCGGGCATGATGGAACAATTGGACTTGGGCAATGAAAGCCGTAGTCCAGATGGTTTAACCCCTAAGCAGGTGTTAGATCAAATTTCTAAAACAGCACATGCTGCTATTGAACGCCAGTACCGTATTTTAAATCAGGAAATTTTGCCAAAATTACGTGAAGAAGACATTTGTTTCTTACGTCGTGGTGAATTAACCCCTGCACAATCGGCATGGGTGAAAAAATATTTCCAAGAGCAAGTTGCCCCTGTATTAACCCCAATTAGCCTAGACCCTGCACATCCATTCCCACGTTTGGTCAATAAAAGCCTGAACTTTATTGTGACTTTGGAAGGGAAAGATGCTTTTGGTCGTCAAATTGATTTGGCGGTTGTTCCTGCTCCTCGTTCATTACCACGTGTAGTGCGTTTACCCGATGAACTTACAGGCGGTAAAGAGCACCACGTCATGCTTTCAGCAATTATTCATGAGCATGTGTCTGACTTATTCCCAGGCATGACTGCGACAGGATGCTATCAATTCCGCGTGACCCGTAATGCAGATTTGGCCTTAAATGAAGATGTTGAAGACTTGGCTAAAGCCCTAAAAGGCGAATTAAACTCACGCCGTTTTGGTCGTGCGGTACGTTTAGAAGTAACGCAAAACTGCCCGAAAGCCATTTATGATTATTTGTTAGATGAGTTTGATCTTGAAGAAGAGCAACTTTATAAAGTAGATGGCCCAGTGAACTTGGCGCGTTTATTGTCTAATTTTAAACGTCCACATTTACGTTATGATTCACATACACCCGCCATTCCAAAGGTGTTAAAAAAGTCTGAAAATATTTTTTCAGCGATGCAAAAGCAAGACATTTTATTACACCATCCGTTTGAATCTTTTGCACCCGTGATTAACTTGCTGCGTGAAGCTGCACGTGATCCACAAGTCTTGGCAATCAAACAAACTTTATATCGTAGTGGCGCAGATTCTGAAATTGTACAAGTGCTTGCAGAGGCTGCACGAAACGGTAAAGAAGTGACTGCGGTGATTGAACTGCGTGCACGTTTTGATGAAGAATCTAACATTGCTGTGGCTAACGTGTTGCAAGAAGCGGGCGCTGTGGTTGTGTACGGTATTGTGGGGTATAAAACCCACGCCAAAATGATTTTGGTGGTGCGCCGTGAAAATAATAAATTGGTGCGTTATGTACATTTAGGCACAGGTAACTACCACGCAGGCAATGCGCGTATTTATACCGACTATGGTTTACTGACCACAGACAAAGAGCTGTGTGAAGATGTGCATCGTATTTTCCAAGAGCTAACAGGCATGGGTAAAATGGCAAAACTGAAAAAGTTGTTGCATGCACCATTTACCCTGCACGCACAGTTGGTGAATTATATTGATGAAGAAATTGCCAATGCTAAAGCAGGTAAGCCCGCACAAATTATTGTGAAAGTGAATGCACTGACTGAAATGCAATTGATCAATAAATTGTACGAGGCGTCTCAGGCGGGTGTGCAAATTGATCTCATCATCCGTTCAATTTGCTGCTTGCGCCCAGGTTTGCCGGGCTTATCGGAAAATATCCGTGTGCGTTCGATTGTCGGACGTTTCCTTGAACATACCCGTGTCTATTATTTCTCTAATAATGGCAATCCACGTATTTATTGTTCAAGTGCTGACTGGATGGATCGTAACTTATTTAACCGTGTTGAAGCGTGTTTCCCAATTGAAGATCCTGCCTTGAAAAAGCGTATTTATGAGCAAGGTTTATTGACCTACATGCAAGACAATCAACAGGCGTGGTTGTTGCAGGGTGATGGAACTTGGGTGCGTGTAAAAGCAGCTGAGGGTGAAGAGCCACACAATGCGCAGCGTATACTGACCGATAGTATTGTTTAGTTTAAAGCATTTATAACAGGTAAAAAGAGCGATGCCAGACATCGCTCTTTTTTTGTTTCTAATATTTATTTAAGACTTATATTTTTGATTGATATTTATTGATCAATAATTTAAGAAAAACAGCACATCGCATCATCCGCATTCATAATTTTGCGATAAATACTTTTCACATAACCATGCACCAGTTGTTCTGAAGCATTCAGGTTGGCAGCAACTTGTTGTGAAGGTAAACCTTGTCCTGAAAGCGCCAATATTTCATGTTCAGTTTTAGAGAGTGCCAAAGAATGACCATGTGCGACAATGGATTGTTCGCAGGCTAAGATTTCATTGGCTAAGTTGACATCTAGCGGTGAGCCACCACGTAAAATAGTGCGAATCTGGTTTTGCATGCCTGTAGCAGATTGGTCGCTAAAGACATAGGCTGAAATGCCTAAATGGATGGCTTGTAGCAATTGTTTGGGCATACTGGAAGGCAGCACTGCCACAATTAAGGTGTCTTTACGGAAATGTTTGAGATTTTGAATAAAATCAATTTGAGCTTTTGACCAAGACTGTAAATTGATAAATACCAAATTAGGTAAATGTTGCTGCACCATCAACACTGCATTTGCGAGCGATGAGCTACAAAGCAAAACCTCTTTAGGGTAGCCAAAATTTTGTAAAATGTGGCTTAAATTTTTTAGTGCTTCTACCTGATCATCAATCAGCAGAACAGGTACAGGTAAAATGAGATCTCTGTGAATCATGGCAATTACTCCTGTGCTGTTCTATAAATAATTTTTATAAATAGATTGTGCGTGATATTGCTGTAACTGAATATCCTTAAATATAGTGATTTTTATATAAAAATGGTAAATATAAGTAATTGTTGCTGAATATTTTTTTTGAAATGTGTTGAAAACGTGAGTAATGTAACTCGATACCGTTCTTTCGTTCAGTGGTAAGAGTGAATTGTTGAATTTGTGATGAATCTCACATTTTAAAACTTATTCATATTTATAAGTCACTTAAATCATAGTGAACTGCAAAAACAATACGCATTTTTGAACGAAAAATAAAAAAGGAGCCATGTTGGCTCCTTAATGAAATGTTGGATCGTGTGTCTAAATTTAGACTGCGTTTTGAGTGATTTTCTGTAAAATCTGCAGCAAAACGTCAAATTCACTTTGTAATGGCGTGCTTTTACGCGTCACTAAAGCCAAAGTACGGCTTGGTGCAGCCTCAATACTTTTGATCTGTAAATCTGGATTCGATTTGATCATGGCATTATGAATTGCAATTTCAGGCAATAGGGTAAAGCCTAAATTTGCAGACACCATTTCAACCAAGGTCGGCAAAGAGCTGGCTTTTAAACGATGATCGTTTTTGCGTTCACCAATCGGGCAAGCACTTAAAGTGTGATCACGTAAGCAATGACCTTCTTCAAGCAGCATTAAACGCGATAAATCCAAATCATCTAAAGAATTGGCCTGCGCCGATTTTTGATCGCCCTTGTGATAAACCAAGAACAAATCTTCTTTAGAAATTTCAGCCACTTTCAAACCACGCGTATCGAATGGCAGGGCTAACACCACCATATCTAAATTGCCGTGTTCCAGTTTTTCGACAATTTTTTCACTTTGCGCTTCGTGTAAATGCAATTGAATTTTAGGTAGCTGCTTATGCACTTCATCTAACAGTTGCGCCAAAATAAATGGGGCAATGGTTGGAATCACGCCTAAGTGTAAATCACCTGTGAGAGGCTCACTCATTTCACGGCTTAAACGCATTAAGTCCTGTGCATCTGCTAACAGAACACGGGCGCGTGCTACGACTTGTTCACCCAATGGGGTTAAACGTACATTCTGTCGATCACGTTCTACCAGTACGCCGCCAAGCAGGCGCTCCAGTTCCATGATCCCGCCAGACAAAGTCGACTGAGTTACAAAAGAACGGCGAGCCGCTTCTGTAAAATGTAACGTTTCAGACAGTGTAACGAGGTATGACAGCTGTCTTAAAGATGGTAATGCAGCCATAGTGTCCTAATGATTATGATTTAAAGTGGTGAGCAAACAGTTCGCTAAGATGAGGAATAAAGTGTGGAGGAATATCATGCCCCATTCCTTTGATTAATTCAAACTTAGCGCCCGGAATCGCTTTCGCAACAGCCTTACCATGCCCTGGTGGGAGCAAACGATCTTGCGAACCATGTACCACAAGGGTAGGTTGCTGAATTTGTTTGTCCAGTTGTAGCAACGAGCCTGTACATAATATTGCTAAAAACTGTTGAAGTACACCCGCAGGGTAATAACTTCGCTGATATAATTTGCGTGCAGTTTGCATCGTTTCGAGTTGATTCACATAGCCAGGTGAGCCTATCACCTTAAATAGTTTTAAACTATGATCAACAATGCCATTTTCATCTTGTGATTTTGGTCTTTCTAGCAAGCTGAACAGTTGTTTCGGAAATGGTGGTGGTAAAAAAGGCTGGTTATTACTGGTAAATAATAAGCCTAAATTATTCACGCGATCTGCATATTTGGCTGCCAAAATTTGTGCAATCATGCCGCCCATAGAAGCACCAATCACCTCGGTCTTTTCAATGCCTAAGCGCTCTAATAGCAATGCAGCATCATCCGCCATATCAAATAAGTTATAAGGCGCACCGTGGTTTTGCAGACCTAAGCTAAAACGCCCCATCATTTTATAGGTGTTCAGACGTGGACCTTTGTGGCGAATTTTGGATGACAAACCAATATCGCGGTTGTCATAGCGAATGACACGATAGCCCTGATCAATCAGTGATTTACAAAAGAAATCGGGCCAGTACAACATTTGTGCGCCTAAACCCATAATCAGCAAAATAGGTGGATCTTCAGTTTTGCCGCCCACTTCGACATGCAGCTGAATTCCGTTGCCTAAATCGACTTTGGTTTCGTGCATAAATGCCGTATAGGGCGATGTGGTGAACTGAAGTGCACTATTCATGTTGTGATCCTCATGTCAGGCAAGGGCGAAATCAATCGCCCTTTATTGTTTTTATTTTATTCCGATACAGGCAATAAGTCTGGCACTAATTTGGTCAAACTCAAGCGTTGTTTGGCCGCTGTTGTGCCTAATAGGACAAAGCCACGTAAGGTATCGGTTTGGTCATAGGCTCTGGCAATCATGCCATCGTCAAATTCTTCGGTATGCCAGTTGACATCTACCCCTAGTGGCGCAGGTAAAACGGTCAGTGGTGCAGCAGGTGTTTTCACTGCAACAGGCATGGCAGGGTAGTGTACCTGAGTAGTTTCACCATTTAAGGTTTTGGCTAAGGCACGTGCTTGCTGCATGATTGGCATCACATACGGCAATAAAATACCATTCACTTCCGCACAGTCACCTACTGCATAGATATCAGCTTGGCTGGTTTCAAGTTGCGCATTGGTTAAGACCCCACGACTGGTTTCGATGCCTGCTGTTTTAGCCAAAGCAATGTTTGGTTGTAAACCAATGGCAGACAGTACCACATCGGCAATTAAAGACTGACCACTGGTAATGGTCACTAAATAGTCGTCATTTTTAATTTTCGAAACTTTTTCAACGGTTGTACCCAATACAAAATGGATACCCGTTTCTTCTAGGTTTTGTTTAAAAGCACTGGCTACATAATCCGGCAATAAACGACCTAGTGGTTGTGGTGCAAGGTCAATCACCGTGACTTGGTGTCCTGTTTGCTGCAAGTCATTGGCAAATTCACAACCAATTAAACCTGCACCTAAAATCACCACACGTTTGTCTTGACGTTGTTCAAGCTGTTGGCGAAATGCGGTGTAATCACTTAAATTATTTACCACATGAATGTCATCACTGCCATCGCCCGCAATGGCTAAACGTACAGGATTCGCACCCACTGCCAAAACCAATTTAGAATAAGGTTGTTGGCTGCTTACACCCTCTTTTTCTAATTCAAGTACATGCGCTTCTGCATCAATTGCTTTAACCCAAGTGTGGGTTTCAATACGCATATTGAGTTGGCTTGCCATTTTAGCTGCATCGCCCAATGCAATTTGAGCAGGGGCTTTATTGCCCGCCAATGCGTTAGATAAAGTTGGTTTGGCATAATTGGCAGCATCATCTGCACAAATCATGACTAACTCTTGTTCTGCATTTAGCTTACGAAACTCGCGTGCAACAGTATAACCTGCCATGCCTGAACCAATAATAACGATAGGATGCATAAGGTGAACTCCAAATGAGGGCATAGAAATTGGCGTTAAAAAAAGACCATCGGACATGGTCTTTTCGTGGTCTTAAACTTCAATCATTTCAAAATCAGCTTTTGAAACGCCGCAGTCTGGGCAAGTCCAGTCATCAGGAATATCTTCCCATAATGTACCTGCCACAATACCATCTTGAGGCCAGCCTTCTGCTTCGTCATAAATCCATCCACAAACGATGCATTGATACTTTTTCATTCAATTCTCCATAAACCGATCTTTAAATTTCCAGATCAGCAAAAAACTTATCTACGACTAGTTGTATGATATATCTATTTGATTAAATTTTTACGCAGTTATACGGCTAAAGTAAAGTAAATAAGCGATTTTAATCTGTGCTTTTATAGAATGAATAGCTGCATGGGACATAACCGCGCAGAAAAGACCTCTTTTGATATAGATACGGCATTGTAATGAGAGAATGGCTGCAGGAAAAATCACGTTTTTATGCGTTTAAATGCCATTTAAGACCTTGGTCGTACAGTAAAAGTCTTATATTTTTGCTATTTTATTATGGAATAAATATATATTAATATTTTTAAGTATATTAAAGTTTATAAAAATCAAAACCTTGTAGTGTTTTAATGCGTGATTGATGGCAGTCTTGCCGATTCGATCACTAGCCTTATGTGAAAATAAACGGTAAAATTCAACCATTCTTTAGTCACATTTCTGATCTTCCATGAGCAATTTGTCTACTTTTTTGTGGTCGCATATTCGTACAGTTCCTCATTTTCCAAAACCAGGCGTAGATTTTTATGATTTAACGCCTTTGTTTATGAATAATTTGGATTCATTAACAGATGCTTTAATTGCCAGTATTCCTGCAGAAAAATTAGCTGAAGTTGAAAGCTTTATTGCAGTAGAAGCACGTGGTTTTGTATTGGCGAGCCTTTTGGCACAGCGTACAGGCAAAGGTTTGGTACTTGTGCGTAAAGCAGGTAAATTGCCACCACCAGTTGTGGGTGTGGGTTATAGCTTAGAATACGGTTTAGACCGTTTAGAAATGGCTGCCGATGTGCAAGCGCAAAAAGTCATTATTGTAGATGATGTATTGGCGACAGGTGGCACTTTAAAAGCAGTGAAACAATTGGCTGAAAAATGTAATCATCAAGTTTTAGGTGCAAGCATTTTCCTAGACTTACCAGATTTACACAAAAATTTAGGTTTAGATATTTGGTCCGTATTGGACAATAAATCTAAACCAGAACAAGCAGTGGCTTAATCCTTTTAAGTTATTGTAACTGCTGTAAAAAAGCCTGATCTCCATAGTTGTGATCAGGCTTTTTTAATGGGTGATGTTTAATTGATTGTTTTTAATGGATAGCTTTGACTTTATTTGGCAAGATAAGCTTGTTCGATTTGCTGAATACAAGAATTAATATTTTCTGGATGCAATAAGCGATGATGCCCAGACTCAAAAGTAGAGGTCTGCATATAGTTTTCTAAAAATGCTTGCGCGGCATGCATATCCAAAATTTCATCGCCCAATTCTAAATAAGCCAATTGTGGAATATCGTGCTGCAAGTCATCATCTGAAATTGCAGGATAGTCATTGCGAAACGTGGGAGCTAAACTTGGATTTGCCACCACACACGGAATATGGTGCGACAAAGACATTTTGAGTGCCCAATAGCCGCCTAGACTATGTCCCACCAAAATTTCAGGCTTAATTTTTTGAATGATATTGTGATAAAAATCGGCAACAGTTTGATAATTTAAGTTGCGATAATCGACATTGATACAAAATTTTTGTTTTGCATCTATGGTATGGAATTTAGTCGACTCCCGCGAGGAATCTAATCCATGTAAAAACAAGACTTTTAAAGCACATGTATTCATTGCCAGATTCACAAAGTTAAACATCTTGAGTCAAACTGAGCCTAAAGATAAAGTGGATAGAAAATAAAATATTTAGACTGATACATCAGCAGGTTTAAAAACAGCAAAATACGGTCTTTTTCATCTATTTTCTGAACAATATTGTAGTGCGCTTAGCCTGAGAAAGAAGTTAGCTTTTGGTCTAAGTCTACAAAAAATCACAAAAGCAAGTGGCAATTTAAAAAATAAATTGCTCGAGTCAGAGAAGGCATACGAAATCGTGTCTAAATCTGCTATTCTATTGAACTTCTTTTTTTAGTAATTATTCGAGGCAGAGATGACGCAACATAACGCTCAATCGACTTCTGAACCCACTATTTCCGAAAACGATTTAATTGCGCAGCGTCATGCCAAGTTAAAGCAAATTCAAGAACAAGCGCAGGCGAAGGGAACTAGCCCTTGGCCAAATACGTTTAAGCGTGAAAACTACGCAGAAGATTTGCAGGCACAATTCGCAGAAGTTTCTAAAGAAGAAATTGAAGCAGGCGAAAAAGTGTATGTGTCTGTAGCAGGTCGTGTGATGTTGAACCGCGGTTCATTCATCGTAATTCAAGACATGACAGGTCGTATTCAGTTGTATGTGGCGCGTAAAGAACTTAGTGCTGAAACATTAGAGACGATCAAGAGCCTAGATTTGGGCGATATTATCGCAGTGAAAGGCTATATTGGTCGTTCAGGCAAAGGCGATTTATATGTTCATATTCAACATTTTGAATTGTTGACCAAATCTTTACGTCCATTACCAGACAAATATCATGGTTTAAGCGATACCGAAGCGAAATATCGTAAGCGTTATTTAGACTTAATCGTAAATGAAGACACCCGTAAAACCTTTGAAATTCGTGCCAAAGTGGTTTCGGGTATTCGTGCATTTTTAACTGAACAGCGTTTTATGGAAGTTGAAACGCCAATGATGCATGTGATTCCTGGCGGTGCATCGGCACGTCCATTTGAAACGCATCATAATGCTTTAGATATGCCGTTATTCTTGCGTATTGCGCCTGAATTATATTTAAAGCGTTTAGTGGTTGGCGGTTTTGAACGTGTGTTTGAAATTAACCGTAACTTCCGTAATGAAGGGGTGTCTACACGTCATAACCCTGAATTTACCATGATCGAATTCTACCAAGCTTATGCCGACTATAAAGATTTGATGGCATTGACTGAGCAAATGCTAGAAAAACTGGCTTTGGATATTTTGGGTACTACCGATGTGCCGTATGGCGATGAAGTGTATAGCTTCAAAGGCCCATTCAAGAAAATTTCTATGTTTGATGCCATTCTTGAGCATAATCCACAATTCACGCCAGAAAATGTTAATGACCGTGATTTCTTGGCTAAATTTGTGCAGGAAGAATTGAAAGAACAGGTGAAGCCTGGTTTTGGTTTGGGCAAATTACAAACGATTGTGTTTGAAGAAACCGTAGAAACTCAATTACGTCAGCCGACTTTCATTACAGAATATCCTGCAGAAACGTCGCCTTTGGCACGTCGTAATGACGATAACCCACACATTACTGACCGTTTTGAGTTCTTTATTGGTGGTCGTGAATTGGCGAATGGTTTCTCAGAATTAAATGACCCGATTGACCAAGCTGAGCGTTTCCAAGCACAGGTTGCAGAAAAAGACGCAGGCGATGATGAAGCGATGCATTACGATGCAGACTTTGTTGAAGCTTTGGAATACGGCTTACCACCAACTGCAGGTGAGGGCATCGGGATTGACCGTTTGGTAATGTTGTTTGCCAACGCTGCGAGTATCCGTGATGTGATTTTATTCCCACACATGCGTCATAAAAACTAAGTTTTAGCGCATCGTTGACGACATAAAAAACAACCTGCAGAAATGCAGGTTGTTTTTTTGTTGTAACTTAAAGTTAAACACTTGCCACCAATTTTTTGATCATAGGTCGCTGGCGTTGACTGGCAAGCCATAAATCATGCTGCATTTGTAAATTCAACCAAAACTCTGGTGAGGTTTCTAAGGCTTCACTCAAACGAATCGCCATATCTGCAGAAATTCCAGTATGACCATTCAAAATGCGAGATAGGTTTGCACGTGTCACTCCAAGTGCTTGAGCCACTTCAGTCACAGAAGTTTCACCAATATATTCGCGCAACATTTCGCCCGGATGAGGTGCATTAAACATCATATTCATCTTTGTACTCCTGCGCTAGAAGCTATGTGATAATCCAAATAATCTACAATGTAGACATCACCATCTTCAAATTTAAAAATTACACGCCAATTACCATTTACTGTTAGTGACCATTGATCTTGTAGATTTCCACTCAATTTATGTAAACGCCAATTGGGTGGAGTTCGCAAATCATTCACCGTAGATGCAGCATGTAGTGCTGCAAGTATTAAACGTAATTTTGTAGAATGCGCTGCTTGAATACCTGCTGTTGAACCAGTTTGGAAAAAAGCCTGAAGACCTTTATGTTTAAAACTCTTAATCAAGCCTTAGTATCCAAGTGTATTGTGTATGTGTACAGTATACGATAATTTCGAGTTTAATCAATCAACCAGTTTTGGCGGGGTTTAAGTGCATCTTGCGTAATCCGCAGAAACTTAAAGTGATGATGCTTATAACAACGCCGTTTGAATCCGTACTTTCATCTCTAAAGCTTGCTGCAAAATATGCGCTTTCATCCAAGTTACTTGTGTACCCATGGGGTTGGTTTTAATAGCAGTGTTTAAGAAATCCAGTTTTTCTTGCGAAAATAATTGCGTTTCAATCGCTTGATGCAGTTCTGCCGTGGTTGCATTTAAAGGCACATCTACCAAATAAAAACCTTTAGGATAATTATAAAATGCATACATTAAGTTAAAGGCTTTTTGTTCGGCCTTTAAATTGCCCGCACCAATTTCATAGCTGCGGTCTTGATTGCTATGCGTCACGCCTATTAAAAAGGAGAGTTGTTGATCACGGCAACGCAAACCAAATTGCAGCCCAATCTGATCTGCACTGAGTTCATGTTGCACAAAAACATTCAGCATTGAAGCATCATCGTTTAAAGGCTCTTGTAGGACGAGTAGCTCAGGGCTGTGCTGATACAAAAAACCAGCCAGCTGCGCCTGTTCAAGTTTGGATTTGATCTGTTCAATCTGTGGCATGGGAGCATCTTAAAAATAAAAAAATATGTTTTTACTTTAAGCATTTTTTGTTCATGCTTGAAGCACTGAATTAGATGAATAATCTATGAAGTTATTCAAAAATGAGCAGCTTGTAAGCGCGATTTGTATGTATCAAACGTAGCGAGAATGACGTTAAATTTCAATATATGATGGAATAAACTATTGATTAAATAAAACTTATACTGCTTATTGGTTTTCTTTTATATGAGCTTTTTGCATATAAATATAATAAAACAAGCAATAGTCTGCATAACTAAGTCACTATAATGAAAATCAAATTCTATCTGTGTTATTCGTACACAAGTTTAAGTACATCTGGTGTGATCAATGTCAATAAATCAGGAAAGACTTACTCATCTTAAACAGCTTGAAGCTGAGAGTATTCATATTATCCGTGAAGTTGCAGCCGAGTTTGAAAATCCAGTCATGTTGTATTCGATTGGTAAAGATTCAGCGGTAATGTTGCATTTGGCTTTAAAAGCATTCTATCCAGCGAAACTGCCATTTCCACTGTTACATGTGGATACAGGCTGGAAATTCAAAGACATGATCACTTTCCGTGACAACATGGCAAAACAGCACGGTTTTGACTTGATTGTTCATCAAAATAAAGAAGGGGTAGATGCCAACATTAACCCATTCGATCATGGCAGTTCTAAATATACCGACATCATGAAAACCCAAGGCTTAAAACAAGCTTTAGATAAATACGGTTTTGATGCGGCATTTGGTGGCGCGCGTCGTGATGAGGAAAAATCACGTGCCAAAGAACGTGTTTATTCTTTCCGTGATGCAAAACATCGTTGGGACCCGAAAAATCAGCGTCCTGAATTGTGGAATTTGTATAATGGCAAGGTCAATAAAGGCGAAAGTATTCGTGTGTTCCCATTGTCTAACTGGACTGAATTGGATATTTGGCAATACATTTACCTCGAAAGTATTCCATTAGTACCGTTGTATTTGGCTGCAGAACGTCCTGTCGTTGAGCGTAGCGGCACTTTAATTATGGTCGATGACGAACGCATGCCGTTGCTAGAAGGTGAAGTTCCACAAATGAAATCGGTACGCTTCCGTACTTTAGGTTGTTATCCACTTACGGGTGCAGTCGAATCAGAAGCGAATACCTTGCCTGAAATTATTCAGGAAATGCTATTGGCAACCAGTTCAGAGCGTCAGGGTCGTATGATTGACCACGATGAAGCTGGCTCGATGGAAAAGAAAAAGCAAGAAGGTTACTTCTAATCTCTCCTGAAAAATCTCCCCAAACCCCTCTTTATAAAAGAGGGACTTATAAAAAGCGGAGCAAAGCCTCCCTTTATAAAAGGGAGATTTAGAGGGATTAAAGATTAAAAAACCGATTTCTAAAAAATATGTGGAGCTTTGAGCAATGTCTCATCAATCGAATTTAATTAGCCAAGATATTTTGGCGTATTTAAAACAGCACGAAAACAAAGATCTGCTGCGCTTTTTAACTTGCGGTAACGTAGACGATGGTAAATCGACATTAATTGGTCGTTTGTTGTATGACTCAAAATTGATTTATGAAGATCAATTACAAGCCGTGACTCGTGACTCGAAAAAAGTCGGCACTACGGGCGATGCACCTGATTTAGCTTTATTGGTCGATGGTTTGCAAGCCGAGCGTGAGCAGGGCATTACCATTGATGTGGCTTATCGTTATTTTTCTACTGAAAAGCGTAAGTTCATCATTGCCGATACACCTGGGCATGAGCAATATACACGTAACATGGCAACAGGTGCATCGACTTGTGACTTGGCGATTATTTTGATTGATGCGCGTTATGGCGTACAAACTCAGACCCGTCGTCATACTTTTATTTCTAGTTTATTGGGCATTAACAATATTGTGGTTGCCATCAATAAAATGGATTTGGTGGATTATTCAGAAGCACGATTTAACGAAATTCAGACGGAATATGCGAACTTTGTGAATCAACTGGGTGATCGTAAACCATCGAATATTATTTTCACGCCAATTTCTGCCTTAAATGGCGATAACGTGGTGAACAAGTCTGAGCATACCCCTTGGTACACAGGCGATACTTTAATGGGAACATTGGAGTCGGTAGAAATTAACCGTAACTCGGCTCAAAATGATTTCCGTTTCCCTGTGCAGTATGTCAACCGTCCAAACCTTGACTTCCGTGGTTTCTGCGGCACGATTGCTTTGGGCGATATTCATGTGGGTGACCGCATTGTGGCATTGCCATCGGGTAAAAGCTCGACAGTAAAAGAGATTGTGACTTTTGATGGCAATCTTGAACATGCAATTGCAGGTCAAGCAGTTACCCTAACACTGAACGATGAAATTGATATTTCACGTGGTAATGTGTTGGTGCGTGAAGATCAAGTGCGTCCTGAAATTTCACGTGCTGTAAATGCCACTGTGGTGTGGATGGCTGATCAGCCACTATCTATTGGCAAGCTGTATAACTTAAAAGTGGGTACACAAACTGTGCCTGCAAAAGTCACAGCCATTCATTACCGTACCAATGTGAATACTTTGGAACAGGTGCAGGTTGAACAGCTTGAACTGAATGCAATTGCCAATGTCACCATCGAATTTGATGCGCCTGTGGTATTTGACCGTTATCAAGACAGTCGTTATACGGGTTCGTTTATTTTCATTGATCGTTTAAATAACGTGACCATTGGCGCAGGTATGGTTGAAGCTTGCGTAGAATGGACTGCACACAGTACACCTGTAACAGCCGAAGACCGTGCTGCACGTTTGGGTCAAAAACCTGCAGCGGTATGTGTACCAAGCCAAGCACTTGAACAGGCACAAGCACTTGAAAGCTTGCTGATTCAGCAGGGTATTGTTGCCATTGCCAAAGCAGGTTTAGATGCTGCGCAGGTTGCATTACTCCGCGAAACGGGCATTGTGGTCATTAGTGATGTAAACAGTGGTGCAGATGCAGAGTTGACTGCGACAGCTACAGAAGAACTGGCAGAAAAAATTATTGCCCTAGTTCGCTTATGAAATTAGATTCGTTTATAAAATCGAATCCACATCCCCAAAAAACCGCTTTCACCTGAAAGCGGTTTTTTTATGTGCGTTCACTATATTGGAAAGTTTGTTTTTTAAGTGTGCTCTAAGGGTTCGCCATTGAGATGTTTGAGCATGGGTGTGAAGTGCCCATAGCTAATTTTTTGAGGTTGTATTTCAAAGCCATTTTTTTCATAAAAACTTAAAGCAGTCTGTGTGCTAAATACACTCATGTGCGATACATTTTTGCGCTTTAAATCGCTTATTGCTTCAAATAACAAGGCTTGACCAATACCGCGTTGTTGTACTTCGGGGGCAATGGCATGTTGTAAAATTTGCCCGCGATCACTCATCATAATAAAGCCAACCACCACATGCTGTAAGACATAGACCCAACAATTGTTGTAATGCAGCAGCATTAAAATATTTTCATAGCTTTTATTTTCTAGCCATGCCTGAATTTTGGCTTCATTGCGTTGATGATCTTGAATACAAGAGCGAATACTGGCGTGTAATACCGCAACCAAATTGGCGACATCTTGAATTTGTGCAGCTCTAATCATCTAGGCTTAGGGTGATAGATAAAAACAAGGCTCTATTGGAAGCGAAAAGTGTTTAAAGAAATAGCAGAAAATTGTTGTGTTTTACTGCGTTATACTGCAGCACAAGTCCTATTTTTAAGGCAATCGGTATCATTGTGTAATTGAGCATTGCACTTTTTAGCGATGCATGGATGGAATCATCTGTTAAAGCATAAGCGTTGAAGCGTGCAGCAGCGAATAGACGCTAAGCCCTGAAATGGTTATACTTTATTGAAACGCCTGAAATAAGAGCGAAGACCAAGATGGCAAAACTATTGTTATGGATTTTGTTGTTGATTGCCGTATATGCAGTCTGGAAAGTCTGGTTCAAAATAAAAATTAATCGTACTTTTCAGCAAAGCTGTCAAGATATTGCCAATATTGTCCAAGACCCGATTATCCACAAAGCACCGCGCCCTGTAGAAGAGGTGGTGGAAGAAGTTGCCGAATACGAACAGCAATTATTTGATGATATCGCAGAAATATTTTTAAGCTTAAAAGTATCTAGTCGTGACCCTGAAGATGCCGAAACTATTCAACAAGAAGTGCTGAATAAAATGCCTGCCAAAGCACATACGCAAATTCGTCAGTTAGACTTGGGGGAGTGGTCAATTTACTGGAGTTTTTACGAGCAATCCCTTGAATATTTTGTCGGCAAATACGGAGTTTTTATTACCCATGTAGACCGCTTTGGGCAAGAGCATAAATACAATAATTCAGAGCAGTTTCAAACAGATTGATTTTCATGCCTGATTTTCTGTTTATGATTTTACAGAGGTTTCTTGAAAATTAATTGCAGCATCTTCTTGTCAGTTAAGTGTTTGGTTAAATGTTGAGTTTTGCGCTATTTTCCCGAAAAGAGGTATCATGCCTTTTTCTTTTACATAGGCAGCATCAATGTCAGTTTTAGAAATCATTGCTGTGTTGATTAGTGTTTTAGGCGTGACCTTAACCATTAAGCGACATATAGCTTGCTGGGTGGTGAATTTTATTGCCTGTTTGCTGTATGCCTATTTGTTCTTTGAATATCAATTGTATGGCGAAACGGTATTACAAACCCTATTTATGGGCATGGCTGTTTATGGTTTTTTCCAGTGGAAAACTGCACAGCAGCAAAAACAACATATCATCGTTCAAAGCTTGCCACTCTCTAAAATGTGGCTGCAAATTGCACTGAGTAGCATACTGGGTTTACTGTTTGGGCTAAGTTTAAAGTGGTGGACGCAGGCTTCACTGCCTTTATTGGATGCACAACTGGCAGCTATGAGTCTATTGGCAACCTACTGGACCAGTCGTAAATACTTGGCTACATGGGTGTTATGGATTGTGGTCGATCTGGTGTATATCGGCATGTTTATTTACAAAGAGTTGCTGTTAACGGCTGTGTTATATGCAGGTTTTGTGGTTCTTGCTTATTTGGGCTGGCGTGAATGGCATAAAATCCGACAACAACATGCGGCACATTCTGCGGTGTGATGGCGTGTAGCGATGAGCAATTTAATTGATTTTAAACAGGCGCAGCTTAAACAATTTGATTTATTGGCATTGGATATTTTAGCGTATCCTGAGCGTTATTTACAGTTTGATTCGATTGCAGATTTTTACCAAGCCCAGTGGTTAGATGATTTCCCCAAAGGGACGACATGGTGTTCCACAGGACTAGATGATGGCGCAGAACATTTTTATGCCAAAATTGAATTTTATGGGCATTATTTAACTATTTATAGCCATGAAACCTATGCCGCTGAATTTGGCATCATTCACACAGAATAGACAAAATAGAGTCAATGACAGCAGGCGGAAAAAACACTTTAATAGCCTGAAAATAAAGTTGTATTTAGGATATAAAACAACTTATACCCGTTGAGCATCAGCCAAATTATATTGCACGATGATGCTAGACCTACTCCATCAATAAACAAAATAAAAGGAACTCAAATGGCTCATCAATTTACTGTAAACGCCACCATTCATGGCGTTTCAATTGACGAATTTAAGCGTTTAGTGGCAGATGTTGCTTTGCATGAAGCAGTCTGCAAGCGTATTCCTGGTGAAAATTTGGAAATTTTAGAATCTAAAAAGAACGGTGATATTTACACTTTACGCCGTGCTTATAATTTAGATGTGAATATTCCAGATATGGCTAAAAAATTATTAAAAGATGCATTTCGTTTAAAACGCAATGATGTGACCCATTTAACGGCGCTTACTTCTACCGTGGAGCTTGGTGCAAACTTGCCTTTAGAAGCTAAAGGCGAGCGTAGTGTGACAGGCAACCATGAAAAAATTGATATTCAATTAAACTGGACAATTAAGGTTAAAGTGCCATTGATTGGCGGCATGTTGGAAAAACATGCAGAAGGGGAAATCCGTCGTTTCAGTGAGTTGGAAATTGGTATTGTAGAAGATGAACTCAAGAAAAATTTAGCGGCTTAACCCTTCATTTCTACTAGAAAAGATTGCTCTTAAATACATGCTTGGCGCTGCCGTTTTCGGTGGCGCTTTGTTTTTTGGACGTATTGAATTGTGATTGTTGATGCTGGGGTCATTTTACAGTGATCAATTTTTGATTTTTGAAAAAGTTTAGTGCTTGGCTTTATTGCATACAGACTATCGTCTTAATTTATTATTTAAATATAGTATATTTATTATGCTAATATTTTGACCAGATTTAAATTGAGTGTGAGTTCTGCCATGAAATTGATTCAGTTGTTATGTTTATCGGTTTTGCTGACCTTTGCCAGTCTATCTCCAGCAATGGCAGAGAGCAAAAAAGATCCACTTTTTGTCTTGCTTACCAGCAGTGATGCGCACCGCACCAAAATGGCAATTGGCATGAGCAATAACCAATTTGGCAAAGGTCATCCACTGACGATTTATTTGGTCGATCAAGGCGTAATGTTGGCATCTAACCGCTTTGAACATAAATATGCAGAGCATCAGAACATGCTGAAAAGTATTATCGCCAAAGGTGGTGATGTGTATATCTGCAAAATGTGTATGGAGCAGTACGGTGTTGTTGAAGGTGACTTAATGAAAGGTCTGAAATATGCCAATCCAGATGCTATGGGTGAAGCAATTTTCCGTCCAGGCACTCAGACACTGAGCTGGTAATTCGGCTGCTTGAAATGCAAAAGCCTTGTTGAAAAACAGGGCTTTTTTATTGCGGAATTTCTAGCGCATGGCGTATTTTTTTTAAACGATAATCCAGTGCAGCGCGGGAAATTCCCAATAAGCGTGCCGCTTCAGATACATTGTGTTTGGCTTTTTGCATCGCGGTGATAATCAGTTGTTGCTCATGCTGTTCTAAATCAAAACCTTCGGTTAAAAGCGTGTCTAAATCTACGCTGTCTTGCTCATCTACAGTATGGTCGCTGTGCATTTGCGGAAACAGGGCATTCAGTTTAATCAGTTGTTGATCTTCCGTCAGTAGTACCGCACGTTCGAGCAGGTTTTCCAGTTCACGAATATTGCCAGGCCACGCATAGCTTTGCATAAAGTTAGTGGCTTTTTCACTGACGCCTTGAATTTGTTTGTCATACATTTTTTCAAAGCGTTTTAAGAAATGTGCAACCAATAATGGTAAATCTTCACGGCGTTCACGCAGCGGTGGAATCTGCACAGGAAAAATGTTTAAACGGTAATATAAATCGGCACGGAAACGACCTGCTTTAACCGCTTGTTCTAAATCTTCATTGGTTGCAGCAATCACGCGAACATCAATATGACGGGTTTGCGAATCTCCAACGCGTTCCACTTCACCTTCTTGTAGCACACGCAGCAAAGCCGCTTGAGCGCGTGGCGAAAGTTCAATCACTTCATCTAAAAAAATAGTACCGCCATGGGCGCGTTCAAATTTACCTAAGCGTGATTGATGTGCACCTGTAAATGCACCTTTTTCAACACCAAACAGTTCAGATTCAATCAGTTCAGGTGGAATTGCCGCGCAGTTGACCGCAACAAAAGCATGTTCTTTACGCTGACTCAGTTCATGCACACCACGGGCAAAGGCTTCTTTTCCGACCCCTGTTTCACCTTGCAGCAAAATCGACACTTTGGCACCTGCGGCTTTTTTGAGTAAGTCACACACCCGCTGATAAGCCGCCGATTGTCCGACTGAGCTGAACATGCTGTAGTCATTTTTACTGGTGGCATAAATCGACTTTTTCAGTTCATACAATTCGGCTTGCAGTGCAATGAGTTCCTGTTCCATCGGTTCAGGCGACATGAACTGAATCAGCTCATCGGCATTTTCCCATTCACTGAGTTGTTTACCAATAATACGGCAATGCTCACGCCCGCAGGCTTTACATTCCACTTCCTGATAAATAATGGTCATGCCTGTGGCAAAACTGCTGTAACCGCAAGCATAGCCCAGCAGCATCCAGCAGGAAGGTTCGTGACTCAGTCCAAATTGCTCAACATGCACATCGGCTTCAAAAGAGTTATGCCAGTTTAAGTCTGCATAAAACTGTTTTTTCTTTTGATTTAAAATCAATTGATTGGCAGAAACTTGCACCATGCCACGAATACCGTGCATTTGCGGCCCTGCCATAAAAGCCTGTTCTTCATTTAAACCTGGGCGCATTTTAGTAGTGACTTCTGCATCTTTCAGACCTGCCTGATAGCCCAAACGAATAAAAAAGCGTTTGGTGCGTTCCATTCCAATCATATTGGCAAGGTCTTTACGCAAATAGCCCATGATGCTGGTATGCATCAGCAACATGCGATATTCATCAAACCAGATTTGTCCACGCTCAGTGTCAAAATGTAGTTTGGAAAGCAGGTCGTGAATTTCCTGAGGATGACCTGCATATTTGCCGCTGCTGTCGTATTTTACTCGTACCATGCGCCGTGTTTAATCCATTAAATTCGAGGCTGTTTAGCCATCTTATGCAAATTCGTGAAAATTCAATAATACCTAAACAGCATCATGCCAAACCTTAAAGGTATTTAGTTGTATCTATATGTTTTTGTTGTTTTTATTCCGTCTTTGTCATAAGCGAATTGCATAAAGCCCAAGGGTAAATTTTTGTATCTGTACGGGCTGTATTTCATCAAATCATGAAATCTTAAATTTTTTAAACATCAAAATTCATCAAATCATGAAATCCAAATTCTTATAAAAACACTCAGATTTTTTAAGTTGCTGTTTTTCAATGTTTTTATAAAGTTGGCACGCTTGTTGTAATAGTAAAAGTAAGCAACAGATGCATGAAGCAACTGAAGCAAGTTCTGAATGAATCAGATCTTGTAGGAGAACAATATGAAGGATGCAACAGGCGCATTGCCCTTAACCAAATATATTCGGGTAACGGGCGATATTAATGCCGCATTTGTCGAGTTCGACTTTGCCATTCACGATCCCACTTTATATGTGGAGTTGGTGTTACCGCAGCAAGCATTCCGCGAGTTCTGCGCAACCAATCAAGTGGTGGAAATGAGCGAACAACAGCAAGCCGTGAATGATGCTGAAGAAGACAAATGGCGTTACGGCATTGAACACGACACTTTAGTCGGTGCACAGCGATACAACATTGATCATGAAGATCAACACTGAATGCTTAAGGAGATAAGCGATGACTTTAGAAATTAAAACAGCGGGTATTGAGCCAATTCGTCAAAACTATGCCTATATTGAGCGCCGTTTTGGCAACAAGCCAGCCACCCGTTATCAGGAAGTCAGTTTTGATATTCAGGCGGAAACCAACTTTCACTATCGTCCGCTGTGGAAACCTGAAAAAACCTTAAATGATAAAACCCATACTGCAATTGAAATGCAGGATTGGTACGCATTTAAAGACCCGCGTCAGTTTTATTACGGAACTTATGTGCAGCATCGTGCGCGTTTGCAGGACATTGCCGAAAGTAACTTTAGCTTTTTTGAAAAGCGTCAGTTGGCAGAGCATATTTCTGAAGATGTCAAAGCCAAAGTGATTGCCTTGTTTTTGCCGTTTCGTCATATCGAACAGACTGCCAATTTACACATGATGTCGGGCAGTGCTTATGGTTATGGCACGGTGCTGACCCAAGCCTGTATTTATGCTGCGATGGATCGTTTAGGGATGGCGCAGTACATCTCACGGGTTGGTTTGGCACTCGATGGCAACACGGGCGAATCTTTAATTCCAGCCAAACAAGCATGGATGCAGGATGAAGCATGGCAAGGACTGCGCAAGTTGTGTGAAACCAGTTTGATCGAGCAGGACTATTTCAAACTGTTTTTATTACAAAACTTGGTGATTGACAGCTTTATGAGCGAATTGGTTTACACCCAATTTGATCAATGGTTGGCACAGCATCAAGCACGTGACTTGGCGATGCTGATGGAATTTATGCAGGAAGCCATGGCAGATTTACGCAAATGGTCAGACAGCGTATTTAAAACCGCAGCTGCAGAATCTGCACATAACAAACAATTGTTGAGCCAGTGGTTAGCCGAATATTTACCTGAAGTGAAAGCGGCATTTTCAGCGTGGGCAGCTGAGGCGTTGTCTGCAGATGCAGTCGACATTGCAGAACAAAAACTGCTGGAACGCAGTAAAAAAATTGGCATCGAACTCGAACAAATTTTGCAGGCTTAAGGAGAAGCAGCATGTCTAAGGTTTATCTCGCATTACAGGACAATGACACGTCGCGCTACATCATTGAAGCGATTGAAGAAGACAACCCAGATGCCACGATTCAATATCTGCCAGCCATGATTCGGGTAGAAAGCGAAACAGGTCTGATTGTTAAAGCAGAAACGGTATCTGAAAAACTTGGACAAGATTGGGATATTCAGTCTTTACAACTCAACATGATTACGTTGGGCGGCAACGTCGAAGAAGATGATGACAGTTTCCGTTTGCACTGGAACTAGGAATAAGGATGTGCACTGAGCCAATTTGAGTACAGTGCCGCCAGAACATATTGCTGCATAGATTGCCGCTAAAAAATTTAAGGATGATGAGCATGAATTCACAAGTTAAAACCCCAGCAAAAAAACTGAATGCCAAAGACCGTTATCGCGCACTTACTCGTGACTTGGATTGGGACTTTTCTTATGCAGACCGCAAAGAAGCCTTTCCATACGAAGAATTTGAAGGCATTAAAATTACAGACTGGTCTAAATGGGAAGATCCATTCCGTTTAACCATGGATGCTTACTGGAAGTATCAGGCAGAAAAAGAGAAAAAACTTTACGCCATTTTTGATGCTTTTGCACAAAACAACGGTCAAATGAACGTGACCAATGAGCGTTATTTGAATGCCATCAAACTGTTTTTAACTGCGGTAACTCCGCTTGAATATCAGGCATTCCAAGGTTATGCACATGTAGGGCGTCAGTTCAGTGGTGTAGGTGCACGTATCGCATCACAAATGCAGTCGATTGATGAATTACGTCACGTGCAGACGCAAATTCATGCCATGAGCCATTACAACAAATTCTTTGATGGTTTTCAGGATTGGTCGCACATGCATGACCGCGTTTGGTACTTGTCTGTACCAAAATCTTTCTTTGAAGATGCGCGTTCAGCAGGGCCGTTTGAGTTCTTGTTAGCCATTAGCTTTGCCTTTGAATATGTATTGACCAACTTGTTGTTCGTACCGTTCATGTCAGGTGCAGCACACAATGGCGATATGGCAACGGTCACCTTTGGTTTTAGTGCACAGTCCGATGAAGCACGTCACATGACTTTAGGTCTAGAAATCGTGAAATTCTTGTTAGAACAACACGAAGATAACGTGCCAATCGTACAGGAATGGATTGATAAGTGGTTCTGGCGTGGGACTCGTCTGTTATCTATAGTTGGCATGATGATGGACTACATGCTGCCAAACAAAGTGATGTCGTGGAAAGAAGCGTGGGAAACCTACTTTGAAGAAGCGGGCGGTGCGTTATTTAAAGACTTGAGCCGTTACGGTATTCGTATGCCGAAATATTCAGAAGTAATTACCAAAGAAAAAGAACACGTGTCGCATCAAGCGTGGTGGATTTTCTATAACTTCGGTCATGCAGCAGGTTTCCATACTTGGATTCCAACCGATCAGGAAATGGATTGGTTATCTGAAAAATATCCAGACACCTTTGACAAATACTACCGTCCAAAGTGGGAGTTAGCACGCAAGATGGAAGCAGAAGGCAAGCGTTTCTACAGCGCAGGCTTACCGCAATTGTGCCAAATTTGCCAAGTGCCAATGACTTTCACCGAAATGGATGGCGATCCGACCATGTTTACGTATCGTGAGTCTGTTTATAAAGGCGAGCGTTACCACACCTGTTCAGATGGTTGTCACGATATTTTTGAACGTGAACCTGAAAAATATGTGCAGGCATGGTTGCCAGTGAACCAAATTCTACAAGGCAACTGTGGTGGCTTAGATTTGGAAAACATGCTGCGCGAATATTATCGCTTCAATGTCGGTGCAGATAACTTGGATATTGAAGGTTCACCAGACCAGCAACGCTGGAAAAAATGGAAAGGTGATGCGGCTTAACACGCATTCACTATCTAAAGTAAATATCTAAAATTTAAGTTATTTCAAGATTCAAATTTAAAAGGATTTCGGTTTGAGTCATTTGCGGCTCAAACCACCCCAATACGGAGAATGACCATGTCAGTACGCGCTATTCGCCCAGATTACGACTTTGAACCACGCGACCTACAAAAACACTATGGCGACAACATTTTGGTGTATGTGGGTTGGGATCATCACACTTTATATTGTTCTGCACACGCCATGTTGGTTTCGCCGCAGCAAACCTTTCAGGAATTTTTGGATCAGCAAATGCAGGCGGGTTTCCATCAACATCCTGACTTTGAAAACATTAAATGGGATGAAGTGCAATTTACTTTAAACAAACAGGTAATTCAGCCACGCCCTGAACAGACCTTGGCAGAAATTGGCTTCGATCAAAAATCACTACTGCGTTTTGTGACCCCAGGACTGAATGGGTACAAGGGCGCACACGTTTAAAACAGTAAGATCACAACAAAATAAAGACAGCAAAGCACAGTCAGTAAGTACAAGACAGGAGGTCGCAGATGAGCTATCAAGTCACAATTGAGCCAATTGGCGCAACCATTGAGGTTGAAGAAGATCAAACCATTTTAGATGCCGCGTTACGTCAAGGCGTGTGGTTGCCATTTGCTTGTGGGCATGGCACTTGCGGCACTTGTAAAGTCCAAGTCACCGATGGTTATTATGATGTCGGCGAAGCGTCACCTTTCGCGCTGATGGATTTGGAACGTGAAGAACACAAAGTGTTGGCGTGCTGCTGTAAGCCTGAATCAGACATGACCATTGAAGCCGATGTTGATGAAGACCCAGATTTCTTGGGATATTTGGTTCAGGATTATCAGGCCAAAGTCCTTGAGGTGAAGGACTTATCTCCAACCATTAAAGGTGTGCGCTTGCAGTTAGACCGCCCGATGGAGTTTCAGGCAGGGCAATACATTAACGTGCAATTCCCGGGTATTGAAGGCACTCGTGCCTTCTCAATTGCCAATGCACCAAGCGAACTAGGCATTATTGAATTGCATATTCGTCATGTTGTGGGCGGCAGTGCTACGACCTATGTGCATGAGCAGCTTGCGGCAGGCGACGCACTGGAAATTTCAGGGCCATACGGACAATTCTTTGTACGTAAATCGGATGATCAGGATGCGATTTTTATTGCAGGTGGTTCAGGTTTATCTAGCCCGCAATCTATGATTTTAGACTTACTAGAGTCGGGTGATACCCGCACCATTTACCTATTCCAAGGTGCGCGTGATGTTGCGGAATTATATAACCGAGAACTGTTTGAGCAGTTAGTCAAAGACTATCCAAACTTCCGCTACATTCCTGCATTAAATGCACCTAAAGCAGAAGACCATTGGACAGGATTTACAGGCTATGTGCATGAAGCGGTTGCCGATTATTTTGAGCAGCGTTGCGGTGGACACAAAGCCTATTTATGCGGCCCACCAGTCATGATTGATGCAGCAATTTCGACCTTAATGCAAAGCCGTTTGTTTGAACGTGATATTCACACTGAACGCTTCTTGAGTGCTGCCGATGGTGCAAGTGGTCAGTCACGTTCAGCATTGTTTAAACATATTTAACACATATTTAAAAGTGGATAGGTGCTGCAATATTGTACTGAGCCTATCGAATTGCAATAGATAAAAAGTTTCCAAGGAAGTCGGTCAGTGTTGAGGCATTTAGCTCAGCACTGACACCATCATCAACACAGTAAGGCAGTGTCAAAAGCCAAAATAGCAATGCGACAACCAGCAAAGCCAAAATAGCCAAGGAGAGTTACATGGACCGTCAACAAATTGATACTTTAGTGAAGGAAATGAACGTAGACACCGCTACACGCCCTGTCGATCAGCGTGTGCAGCAAATAGTGGTGCGTTTAGTGGCAGATTTATTTCAAGCCATTGAAGATTTAGACATTCAGCCTTCAGAAGTGTGGAAAGGTCTGGAATATATTACCGATGCAGGCAAAGCCAATGAACTTGGTTTACTTGCAGCAGGTTTGGGTTTAGAACATTATCTAGATTTACGTGCCGATGAAGCCGATGCCAAAGCAGGCGTAACAGGCGGTACACCACGTACCATTGAAGGGCCACTTTATGTTGCAGGTGCGCCTGAATCAGTCGGTTTTGCGCGTATGGATGATGGTTCAGAATCAGACCATTTAGATACGTTAATTATTGAAGGTACAGTCACTGACACCAATGGCAATATCATTGAAAATGCCAAAGTCGAAGTTTGGCATGCCAACGGTTTAGGTAACTATTCATTCTTTGATAAATCTCAGTCTGACTTTAACTTACGCCGTACTATTTTCAGTGATGCCAATGGTAAATATGTGGCGCAAACGACCATGCCAGTCGGTTATGGCTGCCCACCAGACGGCACGACTCAAGCTTTATTAAACAAACTAGGTCGTCATGGCAACCGCCCATCTCACGTGCATTACTTCATTTCTGCACCAGGTTACCGCAAACTCACTACGCAATTTAACATTGAAGGTGATCAATACCTGTGGGATGACTTCGCATTTGCGACCCGTGAAGGTCTGGTTGCAACAGCGGTAGATGTGACCGATGCTGCAGAAATTCAGCGCCGTGGTTTAGACAAACCATTTAAGCACATCACCTTTAACTTTGAATTAGTCAAAGACACTGCAAATGCACCATCGACTGAAGTTGAACGTCGTCGTGCAAGTGCTTAATCCCACACCTTAAAACACAAAGTTTTAACACGTTCGCCAATACAGCATCAGCAAGTTCTTTGTTGATGCTGCCCTTAAAAGTCGGCTGTTCGCGCATGAATGATTCAGGCGCAGCAGGCCGACTTCATCAAAATTTCTATTGAATAGGATGTTCTATGAATAACAAAATTTGGGCACTCATGCTTTTGGGTGTCATGGCGACACACGTCAATGCAACAGAAAACGGTTTAGATACATTTGGATTAGGCGCAGAAGGCATTGCAGCAGGGGCTTTACCACCAGCTGGGGTATACTTACTCAACTACTATCAGAACTATCATGCCAGTGAGTTTAAAGACGGCCCAGACAATTTCCATGCCGATGTGAATGTCTATATTCCACGTTTGGTATGGATGACCCCCCAACACATTGCAGGCGGTCAGTTGGGTTTATATGCTGCACAGCCTTTGGTCGATTTGCGTTTAAATGTGATGGGCATGTCAGACTCTAACAGTGGTTTGGGCGATTTGATTATTGGCAGCATGTTGGGTTGGCATAAAGGCAATCATCACAGTGTAGCTGCTTTAGAAGGTGTGCTCGCAACAGGCGATTATGAAGATGCCAATCCACAACGTCCTGTAGTTGCCAACTTAGGTAAGAACTACAACACCATTCGTCCTATCTTTGCGTATTCTTATTTGCAGCCGCAAGGTTGGGAGTTTTCCACCAAAATGTCTTATAGCTTCAACAGTGAAAATGACGACACAAATTATCAGTCGGGGGATTATTTCGCTGGAGATTATGCAATCGGTTATCAATTGAATGATCAAGTCAAATTGGCACTCGAAGGTTATGTATTTAAACAAACCACAGATGATGAAGTGAATGGTGTCAGTATTGGCAATAAAGGACAGGCTCTATCTTTTGGTCCCGCGATTCAATACAAACGTGATAATTGGTCTTTGGAAGCAAAGTTTTTGAAAGAAACCGAAGTGGAACATCGTCCTGAAGGACACTCTTCGACTTTGAAATTGGTTTGGGCTTTTTAAAGCCCGAACCTGATTCTGCAGTGTTGCACATCAAGCTATCTTACAAAACAAAGTCAAGTTGAAAGACTTGGCTTTTTTGCAGCATCATTTTTCAAGATGGCTTGCTTCTAATTACGTGCTTCCATAAGTTGAGTTTGGTGGACTGAATTTTTAATCTCTCACGTGTTGCACTTATGCGCTAAGATTAGGCATAGCAACAGGGTGCGTATTGCGAGCAGGAGAGCCATTTTGAATCAAATAATGGATGCCGATGTAATTATTATTGGTGGCGGACAAGCAGCATTGGCCACGGCTTACTTTTTAAAACGGCAAAAAATCAATTTTCTGATCTTGGATAATCAAACGCAGTCGGGCGGTGCGTGGCAACATGCGTGGGATTCTTTACAGCTGTTCTCTCCAAATACATGGAGTTCTTTGTCCGGCTGGTTAATGCCAAAAACCGAACAGGAATATCCGAAACGATTAGAAGTGATTGACTATTTAACAGCGTATGAAACACGCTATCAATTTCCTGTGCTGCGTCCTGTGCAGGTCGAAAAAGTCCTGAAGGAAGGCAATGATTTAATTGTGTGTTCGGCACAGCAAAGCTGGCGAGCCAAAGCCGCTGTGAGTGCTACTGGAACGTGGAGTCAGCCTTTTATTCCTGCTTATACAGGACGCGAACGCTTTTTAGGCACACAAATTCATTCGGCTCATTACCGCAATGCCAATGCTTTTCAGGGCAAAAGAGTCATGATTGTCGGCGGGGGTAACTCAGGCGCACAAATTTTGGCAGAAGTGTCTAAAGTGGCCGAAACTTTTTGGGTTACACAGCAACCGCCAAGTTTTTTAGCCGATGATGTAGATGGACGGGTTTTATTTTTACGTGCCACGGAGCGCTTAAAAGCCCAGCAGGAAGGTCGCAGTATTGAACAACCGATCGGTGGTTTGGGCGATATTGTGATGATTCCAAGTGTCAAAGAAGCACGGCAACGTGATGTATTACATGGTCTGCCGCCATTTGACTATTTAACCGAACATAGTGCAGTTTGGGCAGATGGGCGCGAACAGGAAATTGATGCCATTATTTGGTGCACAGGTTTTAAGGCAGCATTGTCGCATTTACAAAGTTTGAATGTGGTTAATGCACAAGGCACAGTCGATGTGTTAGAAAATCGAGCGTTACAACAGCAAAATTTATGGTTGGTTGGTTATGGCGATTGGACAGGCGCAGCCTCGGCAACTTTAATTGGTGTTTCCCGAACCGCACGGAATGTGGCAGAGCAAATTGCTGCGTATTTGCAGACAACAGCGTAAAGTCATTAACGTGACAAAAACTGTGTTTAAAAAATGAATCATGCAATTTCAGCCATAAAAAAGCCCTCTGTAGAAGAGGGCAAGAGGGTAACTCAAAAAATTAAAGATGCTCAATCATAATAAGGTGACAGTCAGGACTTACTGTTTTGGTAAATCAAACCAAATGAACTGGCTGTCTTCTTTTGCTTCAATCACAGCATTATCAGCAAATAACAAAGCATCGCCCGCTTTAACTGTTTGCTCGCCAATGGTGATTTCACCACGAATTACATGCACATAGTTTACCGCTTGTGTTGCTGTAACTTCTAAACGATGTCCAGTTTCTAAAACAGCTGCTTTTACTTCTGCCTGTTGACGAATGTGCATTGGGGCATTGTCATTCGGGCCGACAATTAAATGCCACTGGTTGGGTGCTGTATTTGGGTCACGTTGAATTTGCTGATACGTCGGCTCTGCATCGCGTACATTCGGCTGAATCCAAATTTGCAGCATGTGTACTTCTTCATCACCATTGTTAATTTCGCTGTGCTGAACGCCTGTACCTGCGCTCATTAACTGCCATTCACCTGCAGTAATATGGCGTTCATTGCCCATGCTGTCGCGGTGGGAAATCGTACCACTTAATACACAAGTCAAAATTTCCATGTTGTCGTGTGGGTGAGTACCAAAACCATTATGTGCGGCAATACGGTCATCGTTAATGACACGTAAGGCACTAACACCCATATATTTCGGGTTATACCAATTACCAAAAGAGAAACTATGTTTGGTGTCTAACCACCCCATTTTCATATGACCACGATCTTCACTACGGTGTAAATAAGCATTCATGATAATGCTCCTATCATTTTTTTAACTTGAACTAATCTTAATCTTTTCACCGCAGCCGACCTAGAGGCGAACTGCAACATGCCGTTCTAAAATTGCAACATGTGTAGATTTTTTGCAGAACCTAGACATTTTAGAGTTTTATCGCGGCATTAAAAAACCCACGTAAAAACGTGGGTCTTTTGCGGTTTAAAGCGATCACTGATTATTCAAGGAATTTTACAGTCACGCCAGAATGTACTTTACGACCTAAATCGTTTGCATCCCAGTTGGTTAAACGGATACAACCATGCGACGCCGTTTTTGAAATGGTCGATGGGTTTGGTGTGCCGTGAATACCGAATGATTTTTTACTTAAACCAATCCAGATATTCCCCACAGGGCCGTTAGGGCCTGGTGGTAAAGACAGCGGTTTTAAGTTTTTGCCCTGAATAAAGTTACTTGGTGAATAGCTGTACCATGGGTTTGGTGCAACACCTGTCACTTTATAAGTACCTGTTGGCGATGGAGTATCTGCACTGCCAATGGTTGCTGGGAATGAGCCGACCATTTGGTTTTGTTTGTTGAACAAATACAGTTGTTTTGCACCTTTGTGCGCCACAATCAGGTGAATGTCTTCAGGTAAGTCATTGCGAACGTTGGTCACCAATAACTTTTCACCCACTTTATTAAATGTTGCATTCGGATTTAATTTCTTTAAGAAATTTTCATCCATGTGGAATTTTTCACCTAACATTTCACTTACGCGGGTGTAGTACAAGCCTTTCATTTTGGCTTGTTCTGCATAGTCATGCGGAATAGATTTCGCATAAGGACCTTTTAAGTCCGCTTCAGTAACCGTGTATTCTACAAATGCAGGACGTGAACCTTGACGTGCAACCAACGCATCCCAAGTTTCTTTGGTTAAAATACCCGTTGGGCTAATGCCATTCATTTGCTGGAATGATGCAATTGCTTTTAGGGTGTTCTTACCACTAGTGCCATCAATTGCACCTGGAGAAGCATGTGAATTGTTCAGCATCACGTGTGCACGTGCATACACAGGGAACTGACCTTTACCAATATTTTCATACCAAGTGGCATTATTTAAACCATCTAAAGTCCATGAAGCTTTTGGTGCTGCTGTGTTGGATGTAGCAGTTTGGCTTGCAGAGCTTTTGGTTGGTGCAGTGCCTACATCGGCAGTGGTATCTTCAGTTTTGTGTAGATCATCTAAGGTTTTTGAAGCCTTATTTAAATCATTTTGTTCTTGTTGCGTAATAGCAGTGTCTGTTGCATTTAGATTATTTTGTGCAGCCGATGCTTCTGTCGCTAAAGGATCAATCGGATCTTCAATAGCGGTATTGCTAATCACTTGTGGATTTAACGGTTGTTCAGCAGTAGATGCAGCAAAAGTAGTCCCTGCAAAAATGCAACTTAAACTCATTGCGAGTATTGTGCGAACCAACATGTAATTCAACCTTGAGAATTATTCATTTACATAGATAAAAACTAGCCAAGTATTGCAGAAAAACTAAGGAGATGCAGTAGTTGTTTTGTGTAAATATGCAAGATAACCCCAATTTTACAGTGACTTTTGTTTGTGTGATGTATTTCACATAAACGTAAGCTGAATTTGAACACTTAGAATAGGCTGAAAAGACGAGCAAGAAATGAAGTTATTAAAACTTCAACCTTTTTGATATGATGGCTGCAAGATTGAAAATGAGTTGGGAAAGTAAATGACGACCTTAAAAAATGATCGTTTTCTTCGTGCCTTATTACGTGAGCCAGTAGATTGCACGCCCGTATGGATGATGCGTCAGGCAGGACGTTATTTACCAGAATATCGTGCTACACGTGCGCAGGCAGGAGATTTTCTTTCTCTATGCAAAAATACTGAATTTGCCTGTGAAGTGACTTTACAGCCTTTGCGTCGTTATGAATTAGATGCTGCGATTTTATTTTCAGATATTTTAACTGTACCCGATGCATTAGGCTTAGGTCTGTATTTTGAAGTAGGCGAAGGGCCAAAGTTTCATAAAACGGTGCGTACCGAGCAAGACGTTGCCAATTTACCTAAATTTAATGCCAAGTCAGACTTAGACTATGTCATGAATGCAGTATCGACCATTCGTTCTGCTTTGGGCGGACAAGTGCCTTTAATTGGTTTTTCAGGTAGTCCATGGACTTTGGCAACGTATATGGTTGAAGGTGGTTCAAGCAAAGATTTCCGTTTCACCAAAAACATGATGTACGCACAGCCTGAAGTTTTACATGCACTATTAGACTGTCTGGCCGATGCAGTGACCGAATACTTAAATGCACAAATTGATGCAGGTGCACAGGCAGTACAAATTTTTGACAGTTGGGGCGGTGCATTGGCCCATCGTGAATATCTTGAATTTTCACTCCACTATATGCAGAAAATTGTGTCAGGTCTGCAACGTGAAAAAGATGGACGTAAAATCCCTGTTATTTTATTTACCAAAGGTGGCGGTCAATGGCTTGAGCCAATGATTGCAACAGGTGCAGATGCTTTTGGTCTGGACTGGACAACACCGTTAAATGTCGCACGTCAAACGGTGAATGGTCGAGCCGCATTGCAAGGTAACTTAGATCCAGCGACTTTATATGGTTCACCTGAAGCAATTGCCAAAGCGACACGTGCGATGCTAGATGATGCCTATGCCAATGGTGAAAAAACAGGTTATGTGGCTAACTTAGGTCACGGTATTACCCAATGGGTAGATCCTGAACGTCCTAAAGTATTTATCGACACGGTTCATGAATACAGTGCCAAATATCTATAATCACGTAATGATATAGATGGATCATTTTTAGATGTATCAGAGTAATTTCAGCTTCGGTCAGGTTGTCAGATCATGTGGATAACATGGTTAAAGTCAGGACTTGAGTTTTCGACTAAGGCAGCTTCGGCTGCCTTATTTGGAATTTTATTGCTGATTGCATTTGCACTCACTGCATCAATGGGTAGCCAGGAATATTTCGGATTTTTCCGTTACGACTATTTATTATTCTATGCCTTAATCATTCAAGTTTGTCTTTTATATTTAAAACTAGAATCTTGGGCAGAAGCCAAAGTCATTGCTTTGTTTCACATTTTGGCGATGATTATGGAAATTTTTTTAACCCATCCACAAATTGCATCTTGGCAATATCCTCAACCTGCTGTCTTTAAAATTATGACTGTACCGCTATTTGCAGGCTTTATGTATTCTGCAGTTGGCAGTTTCTTTGCGCGTTCTTTGCGTTTGTATCGGGTATCTTTACGGAATTTGCCGACTTTTGGCAATATGATGGCATTGGCGGTGTTGTCGTATATCAACTTCATGAGCAAGTTTTTTATCCCCGATATTCGTTATGGCTTGTTTGCGTGGAGCGTTGTGATTTTCTGGAAAACCAAAATTCGTTTTCAATTACAACGGTCTCAATTACAACTACCGATGTTGCCTGTATTGCTGCTTTTGGCTTTTATTATTTGGGTGGCAGAAAATATTAGCACCTTTTATCAAATATGGTTGTATCCAAGTCAGGTCGATGCATGGCACATGGTCGGCTGGGGAAAACTCGGTTCTTGGTATTTATTGCTTTTACTGAGTCTGGTTTTGGTCATGAAAATTTTGGGTTATCGCGATGCCCAAGGTCAGTGGAGACTGAAAGCTGAAAATCAGCAGCACTAAATCTAAATACGACCTCGAACATACAGAATCTATCTTTAAACTTAAACCCAAATTTGAAGATAAAATCAATCATCGCTACAAAAATGCACAAAAATAATGCATGACTTTGGTATAAATGTTTTGCGTTCTCAGCTACATCTCGCTATCTTAAAGCGGTGTAATAAATGTTACACAAAGCAATAATAATGATTCGAAGCATAATTTTTCGAATAATAAATCTCTGGAGTAAGGTGATGATTAAAAAATTAGCATTGGCTGCTGTCTTGGCATTGGGTTCTACAGCAGCATTTGCAGACCGTGATGCAGGTTGTGGTATCGGTTCTCAAGTTTGGGCAGGTCAGTCTGGCAAAGTTGCAAAAATTTTAGCAGCAACTACAAACGGTATTTTTGCAAACCAATTGTTTGGTATCACATTTGGTACTTTAGGTTGTAGCGGTACAGGTACAGTAACTGCACAAGTTGTGACATTTACCAATGAAAATGCTGAAACATTGGCACGCGATATGGCAGTTGGTGAAGGCGAAAGCTTGAACGTATTGGCTGAATTATTAAGCATTAAAGCAGAAGATAAAGCACATTTCTTTGCGGTTTCTAAGCAAAACTTTGCATCTATTTATTCTGCAGAAAACCAGACTTCTTTAGAAGTATTGGCATCTTTACAGAACGTGATGGCGAATGATGACGTTTTAAAAGCATACGTTTAAGTTTGAATAAAAGCCCTGCATTATTCGCAGGGCTTTTTTATAGCACAAGAATACGTTTAAGCCTGAATATGTATATAAAATTTATAAAATGTCCATGAAATCCATTATTTTAAGTAGTTTAGTTTTTTTATCTCCTACGGTTTTTGCGTTATCTCCTGAAATATCTCCAATACAGATTCAGCCACTTACAGCCACTTCTACAGTACAAAATACAAATAAATTAGCAATATCTTCCGCACATTATGTGCAAAAAGCCAAAGACCTACACTTGGCAGAACAGGTGACTTGGCAGCGTTTAATGTATGCGCAGCAAGGCAAAAGTAAAGTGCAATATGCAGGCTATTTTGTGTCGGAACAAGGCGGAAGCAATTTAAACCAAGAGTTACTTCGCAATGTGCAGGCATTATTTGAAACAGCGCCTGCCAATCAATCGGTGCAGTGCAAATTTCCTGCACGTAGCCGCTGGTTAATTGAACAATTACAAATTCCTCAACAAGATTTGGCACAGGTGCAATGTCCTGAATTGGACGAATGGATTGGACAAATTAAACCTTATAAAGCAGTGCTGATTTATGCCACAGACTTTATGGGCAATCCAAGTTCTATGTTTGGGCATACTTTATTGCGCTTAGACCCAAAAGATCAAAAACAGCTGAATTTAATTTCCTATGCTGTCAATTATGCAGCAACGGTAACGGGCAGCGAAGATTGGTCTTATGCATGGAAAGGACTTACAGGGCAATATCCAGGTGAATATTCACTGATGCCGTATTACCGCAAAGTAAAAGAATATGGTGATTTAGAAAGCCGAGATTTGTGGGAGTACGAACTGGCACTGAATGAGCAGGAAACCACATTTTTGGTGCAGCACATTTGGGAAATGAAGCATGTGCAATTTCCGTATTATTTTATCAGTGACAATTGTGCCTATCGCTTATTGGGCTTAATGGATTTGGTGCGTCCTGAGCTAAATTTACAGCAGCAGTTTAAAGTCGCATCTATTCCAATTGAAACACTAAAAGCTGTAGAGCAGGAAAATTTAGTGGCAGATGTTGTCTATCGTCCTGCTTTGGAAACTCAGTTATTGGCGCAAGCCAGACAACATGGTACAACTTTGGCAAAAACTGCCCATCAAGTGGCCGAAGCAGAACCTGAAAATGTGGCGGCAATTTTGCAAAATTACAGCCAAATCGATCAAGCTAAAATTCTGGAAATGGCTTATGACGATTTGTATCTGAAACTGATTGGACGCAAAATTGAAGCCAAAATTGCACAACCGCGACTGAGACAAATTTTAAGTTTAAGAAGTCAGATCAATTTAGAAAAACAACGTCAGGATGTCGCACGCCCTCAGGTCGATCCTGTGCAGGGGCATCATGCACGAAGCTTTGCTGTGCGTACTGGCGAGGTGCAAGGCGAGCATTTTGTAGAGTTGAGTCATCGACAGGCTTACCATGACTTACTTGATCCGCAAGGTGGTTTTCGTACAGGGACGCAACTCAACTTTTTAGAAGCTTCTGTGCAATATCGTGAAGACCGCTTAAAACTGAATCAGTTAGATTTACTCTCGGTGAACTCTTATAACCCAATGACCGCATTTAAAACACCACTTAGTTGGGGCTTTAATTTGGGTTGGCAGCAAGAAGCCCTGAATTCGCACGGGGCTTTTAGCGAAACGGAACAGCATGGTGTTTTAAGTTTAAAAACACAGTTTGGTTATAGCGTGGCTAATCAAGCGCGTGAACATTTGTGTTATGTGCAAATTCAAAATCATGTGCAAGCGGGTAAGGCTTTAGACAAAGGCTGGCGTGTTGGAATTGGCCCAACACTGGGTTGTCAAAATATCTGGTCAGCACGCATGAATAGTTTGGTTCAGCTTGAATTACCGTATTGGGAAGATCGTCACCAATGGCAATTTAAGCTGAACAGCCAGTTGCAATATGTACTCAACCCGCAGCATGTGTTGCGATTAGGTTGGGAATATCAACAACAGGACAAACAGGACTGGAACAAGACCAGTTTAGGCTATGTGCATTTTTTTTAAAGAGCTGTTGAATTTATACTGAATTGTAAAAAACCAGCTAAACAAGTTGAGTTGCTGGTGAAACCCGTTAAAATTTAGCAGTTTCTTTTGGCTGGGTTGTTGTGGATGTATCAAGAGTGTACGCATGAGCTTGCAGAGCAATGGAAGTCAATTTGCGAGCAATTTAAGCCAGAAGATTTGCAAGCGACATTCCAGTTTATTCAAGCACATGCAGAAGATTTTGTGATCGAGTTCTATCAGCAAATGTTGCTTGAAGAACATGCGACAGAATTTTTGTCTGCAGAGATGGTGAAAAACCGCTTAAAAAACTCTTTATATCAGTGGCTAATTTCCAGTTTTGAAGTTCCGTTTCAACACAATTATAACGAGATTGTAGAAAAGCAATTTAAAGTGGGCGATGTGCATGCACGTGTACAAATTCCATCTTGGCTGATTATTCGTGGTGTGCGCGTTATTATAAAAAAGGCTTTTGAGTTTTTTGCAACAGAAGCCAATAGCAACTTAAATCAGTTTAATTATTTAAGCCAAATTTTATGCTTTGCCACAGAAATTATGTGCCGATCTTATGAAATGAAGGTCGAAGTACATAATGATATGAAACATACCTATCGCTTATTTTCTGCCATGCAAGATGTTGCCGTGCACAAAGATCGACAACGCGGAACTTTGCTGGATTGGGAAAATGAACTGATGTTTCAGGTGGTGTCCGATCACACCAAAATGACGCAACCGATTTTATCTAAAACAGAATTTGGTTTATGGTTTATTCATAAAGCGGCTTATGCATTTTCAAGTTCGGAACAAGTACAAACTATTACTGAATTTATTTATCAGGTGGATGAATTAATTCAGAAAATTGGTCAATGTGAAAGTCAGGCACAGGCAATTGAAATGATTCAATCCATTCGTGCCAAGAATCGTGAAATTTTGCATTTAGTCGATCAAATTTTTCAGGTGTCTGAATATATCAGTTCAGGCAATGATGCCTTAACTCAACTGCTCAACCGCCGTTATTTAAATACCATCGTGTCCCGTGAAATTAATTTTTCACGAAAAAATAATTCGCCTTTAACATTGTTGGCGATAGATGCCGATCATTTTAAATCAATCAATGACCGTTATGGACATGCAGCAGGAGATGATGCATTACAGTTTTTAGCTGATGTGATTTTGCAATATGCAAAAGGCAGTGACTATGCCTTCCGAATTGGCGGCGAAGAATTTTTACTGTTACAGATTGATACCACCATTGATCGTGCCTTGGTAGTCGCTGAAAAT
Source organism: Acinetobacter sp. YH12205 (assembly GCF_013418125.1). Lineage (NCBI taxonomy): Bacteria > Pseudomonadati > Pseudomonadota > Gammaproteobacteria > Moraxellales > Moraxellaceae > Acinetobacter > Acinetobacter sp. YH12205. The sequence goes on from NZ_VPCQ01000004.1 coordinate 282,189, forward strand.
ATTCGTAAACGTGTCGAAAAAGCCACATTAAAAACATCAACAGGTGAAGAATTTAACTTTACCATTAGTATAGGTGTGCATGAATATGATGGGCATCCAGACTATCAACGTTTTTTTGAAGAAGTGGATAAAGCCTTGTATATAGCAAAAAATAATGGACGCAACAATGTGTCTGTAGGTTGAATCTGAAGATGTATCAAGCTAATTTTTTAATCTAAAACCCAAAAATCCCGAACATAAATTTCGGGATTTTTTATTTGATTGAGGAACTTAGCCACAATTTAAAAACTCTCAGGCACCGCACTTAAAAATTCACGGCGGGCTTCTTTATCGGTTTTAAAATCGCCCACAAAAGAAACAGTTCGAGTGGTCGATTCCTGCTTACCTACACCACGCATCATCATACACATATGAGCTGAATCAATTACTACTGCCACACCACGTGCTTTGGTCACTTCAGCCACAGCTTCCGCAATTTGCTGAGTCAGATTTTCCTGAATTTGCAAACGACGTGCAAACATTTCGGTAATACGGGCAAATTTAGACAAGCCTAAAACATTACCTTCAGGTAAATAGGCGATATGCACGCGACCATAAAATGGCAATAAATGATGTTCACACAGTGAGTAGAACTCAATATTTTTCACCAAGACCATTTCACGGTTGTCGGATGGAAATACGGCATTATTGGTCACTTCGGCTAAGGTTTGGCTATAGCCCGAAGTTAAATACGAAAAAGCTTTAGCAGCACGCATCGGCGTATCTTTTAGACCTGGACGATTAAGATCTTCACCAACGGCGGTTAGGATGTTTGCGTAGGATTGCTGCATAGACATAAGACGTGTTCACTTACACTGATATTGAACAAGGTCGGCATTGTAACAGAAAACTATTGCAATGCCTTGTTTAAAAGATGAAACCGATTACTGTTTAAACTTTGGGTTCTTTTCGCTGCGTTTAAGCAACACTAAAACTGCACCAGTGCCACCTTGTTTTTCAGGCGCACTCACAAAAGCCAAAACATCACGATGCTGACGCAGCCAGCCATTTACATAAGTTTTTAAAATGGCTTCAGGGCCTTTGCCATGCACAATTTTAATCACGTTCTGGTTTTCATCTTTAGCCATTTGAATGATTTGCAAAACGGCTACCCGCGCTTCTTCTACCGTACAACCGTGCAAATCAACAGCTTCAAACCAGCGTAAGTTGCCTGCTTTTAAATCTTCAAAGACTTTATGTTGCAAAGTTGCAATGCGATAGCTCAGCGAAGCTTGGCTGCCCACAGGGTTAAGCATGGCTTGCGTATCGGACAGCAAGGTATCATCGGTTTCCATAGGGCCTATGGCTGCTGCACGTTTGGCCAGCGTTTGGGCATCTGGTTTTTTCTTGGCAGTGTGTTCGATTTTTGCAATATTGCCTGCGTCCATTTTTTGAACGCCTTGCATTTGCTGACGAAACAAAGCGAGATCATCTTCCTGTTGTTGCTCAGGCGTCTGAACTTTGGGTTCAGACGGCTTGGCAATACTTGAAGTATGAGGCTGAGTGATTTGCTTTTTAAAAGATTTTAGTAAATTGTACTGTTCTTTAGAAAGAGAGGAGTCGTGTCTACTCATAATCAAACAAAAATAGAAATGATGATTTATACTATATGATTTTGGCTTTTATTTTTACAAAATTTATTTTTGATTGAGGGAATCTATGAAACGACAAATTTCTGAGCAAGATAAGAAGTTAGTCCAAGAACAACAACGTAATCAAAATGGTTCCTTGAGTTGTTTTATTTCTGGGGAAATTATCGATTTAATCAATGATGAGATAGAGTACGATCACATTTTACCTTATGCGAAACAGGGAGATACTGATTTAGCCAATATCCGTATTGTTAAAAAAATATATAATCGAAGAAAGTCTGATCAGTCTTTATATGAGGTTAGAGATAATCTTAAACTTGAGCAATTGTTTATTGAAAAAAAGAATAAAATAAAGTTGCAAGATATTTTTAAGCTAAAAGATATTGAACAAAAGTCCCTTATTTTTACGAAAAAAGAGCATTCTATTATTATTGATGATGGTGTCGATAAAAAAGAATTTTATTTATTGTTTGATAATATTTTAGAAGTTGAATACTTCTACGGTAGAATCCCGGTCAAATGGCTTGAAAACGATGATCAAGAAGGTTTGCAACCGAGAGTTATTGATTATAAGAGATTAATTTCTCTGAGAAATCATCTTAAATTTCATCCACAATTAGCACCATCTATTGCGCGTTTAATTGATCGTAAATTTAAATTGTTTGATGGTCAGCATAAACTGGCAGCACAAGTCCTCAATAACAATACAGAAGTAGATATTAAGGTTTATGTATCGCCTGATGATACAGAAAAAGCTAAAAAATTGTTTGATGACTTGATGATCACTAATTTAGAAGCACATTCAAAGCACAAACAAATTCCATTTTATACCTCTACATTGTTAGATCGTTTATCTGTTATTTATAAAGAGATGCTAGATGAATTTACGGCGAAAAAAGCGGTCGGGCAGCATTCAGAAGAGAATTTCATTAAGTTTTTAGTGGCTGAAAAACAACAGAATAAAAAAGATGCGAAGGAAATGCTTAAAAGTGCAATTATGGATAACGCAATTGAACTTTCTGCATTAAGACCTTTTATTGCGGAAGCATCTAAGGATGCGGCATATCCTTTGTCGATTGATTTGCTCAAAAAAACAATTTTTAGCAATACCCTATATTTGGAGCCATCTTCTGCAAATTTTAAAGCGGTCAATGATTATAGAGATACAGAGCTTGAAAATTTTAAAGAACTTGCACAATTGCTAGTGCAACATGGTTATTTGAATAGTTGGGTACAAAATATCAGAGGGAAAGAGTTAACTGATCTTGAGCTCAAATCACGCCGTATTTGGCATAAAGGTGCTGTATCAACCTGGTCACCTTATTTAGAAAGTATTTTAGGTATGGCTTTTAATTTTATGACGCATGATGAGCGCAAAAAGCTATTGTATCGCGATCTCATGACGAGTGACCAAAAAGAAAGAATTAAAGCTTGTTTGCAAAGATTATTTAATCATCCTTTATGGGATGAACCTAAAGGTGAAATTGATAGTTTACTAGTTTCATCAACTAAACAGAACGAGTTGTTTGATCGTAAAGGTTTAACAGAAATCTATGTTTTAACAGGACAAAGTAAATAAAAATGAAGCATAACCAAGCGATTTTCATATCGCTTGGCTAGATCGATTTTAAGCATCAATATGCCCAAATAAATCACGGAAAGCATGGTCAGGACGTGCTTGTTTCATAAAACTTTCACCGACCAAGAAGCTGTGAATATCATGGTCTTGCATCATACGGACGTCTTCTGGTGTGGCGATACCACTTTCCGTGACCAATAAACGCGCAGGCGGCAACAAGTTTTTTAAACGCAATGAGGTGTTTAAATCGACTTCAAAGGTTTTTAAATTTCGGTTATTGACCCCTAAAATACAACGCTCTGAAAGATTCAAAGCACGTTCCAATTCATTTTCATCATGCACTTCAACCAACACATCTAAGTGATGTTCAAAAGCCGTTTCCGACATTTCTTCCAACTGTTGGTCAGATAAGCAAGATACAATCAATAACACACAGTCTGCATGTAAGGCACGTGCTTCCACCACACCATACGGATCAATCAAGAAATCTTTACGCAGAGCAGGCAAGTTACAGTGTGAACGGGCAATCTGAATATTTTCATCTGCACCCTGAAAGAAATCGCCATCAGTCAGCACAGATAAACAGGCTGCGCCTGCGGCTTCATATTGCTGTGCAATTTCGGCAGGGTCAAAGTTTTCACGAATAATGCCTTTAGATGGTGATGCTTTTTTAATTTCCGCAATCACCGCTGGGCGTTTGTTATGCAAGGCTTGTGCAAAGCCACGTGCAGGTGTTGCTGCACGTGCCAATTGTTCTAGGTCTGCATAACTGCGTTGTTTTAAACGCTCGGCAAACTCTTCTTTTTTACGTTCTACAATTTTACCTAAAATGGTATTGCTAATATCCACCATGATGCACCTTCCTGATTTGCTTTATGCTTCGTACTGTTTGAGCGTTTTGGTAAATTCAGACAACACGCCCATTTTTTCCAAAGCTTGTCCACCATAAATAATGTCATGTGCCAAAGCGACACCTTGTTTGTAGCTTGTAGTTAGACCCGAAACATAGATACCCGCACCCGCATTGAGTGCAATCATATTGGCCGCTTTTTCGCCTTTGTCTGATTTGTTTTTGCCTAAAGCATCTTTAATCAAACTCAAGCTTTCAGCAGAGTTTTCTACAATCAGTCCTGTTAAAGTTTGAGATTCAATTCCCACGCTTTCAGGGGTAAGTTCCCATTCGGTAATTTCACCATCTTTGAGTTCTGCAACATAAGTGCTCGAAGCAAGGCTAATTTCATCTAAACCATCTTTAGAATGCACCACCATGACATGCTCAGCACCGAGCTGTTTCATCACTTCTGCAATCGGGCGGCATAATTCATTGCTAAACACCCCAATGACAAAACGCTTTACACCCGCAGGGTTAGTCAATGGCCCAAGCAAGTTGAAAATACTGCGAATACCCAACTCTTTACGCGGGGTAACCGCATATTTCATGGCTTTGTGATGATTCGGTGCAAACAAGAAACCTACGCCCATTTCACGAATACAGCGTTCAGTTTGTTGCATGTTTAAGTCAAGATTAATGCCTGCTTGCTCAAGTAAGTCAGATGAGCCTGATTTGGTTGAAACCCCACGGTTACCGTGTTTGGCAATGGTTGCACCTGCAGCTGCAATGACAAAGGAAGAGGCGGTAGATACGTTAAATAGGTTTTGACCATCGCCACCTGTACCAACAATATCTACGAGAAAAGGAATATCGCTGACATCAATTTTGATGGCAAATTCACGCATTACACGTGCAGCAGCAGTAATTTCATCAATGCTTTCGCCTTTTAAGCGTAAGCCCATCATCAATGCACCAATTTGAGCGTCTGTTGCTTCGCCCGACATAATCGCGCGCATCACATCTTCCATTTGAGGCTGAGTCAGGTGAATTTGTTTTGTAATATGGTTGAGTGCTTGTTGAATATTCATGTGATTTGACTCGCTCATTATGCGTAAATTTCCAAAAAGTTTTTAAAGATTTGATGACCGTGTTGGCTCAGGATCGATTCGGGGTGAAATTGCACGCCTTCAACAGGCAAAGTTTTGTGCTTCACGCCCATAATTTCTTCCATCGAACCATCTGCTTCTTTGGTCCAGCATGTCACTTCCAGACAATCTGGCAAGGTTGCTTGATCAATCACCAAAGAGTGGTAACGGGTTGCAGAAAATGGTGAAGGCAGATTGCTAAAAATACCTGTGTTGCTGTGGTACATATCCGATAAACGACCATGCATCACGGTTTTAGCGCGCACAATGTTTCCACCAAAGGCTTGTCCGATACTTTGGTGTCCTAAACACACACCCAGTAACGGAATTTTGCCTGCAAAATGCTGAATTGCAGGAATAGAAATCCCTGCTTCAGATGGAGAACAAGGGCCTGGGCCAATCACCAAATACTTGGGTTGCCATCGCTCAATATCTTCTAATGTCACGGCATCATTACGAACGACTTTTACTTCCTGATTTAACTCGCCAAAATACTGGACGATGTTGTAGGTAAAAGAGTCATAGTTGTCGATCATTAAAAGCATGAGCTAACCTATTGAAAATTGAACACTTTAAGTGCTAAAGAGTCTGAGATAATTTGCTTTATTCCTGCGCCTATAACGAGAAAGGACTTTATTTTTCTTGTCGAAAAGAAGGTGGAATAAGGAAGCGCTTATCATCATAGCAAAAAATAAGCATTTTCTGCGGACTATTTATATGATAATCCCTGTTAAAGCTTATCAGCGCATTCACCAATTTATAGATTTTCAAAGCTTGCTGCGCAATGTTCAGGTTTGATCTGAAAGAAATGAACACATGATCAAACAGGGTCATTCACCAGTCATATTTTAGCTTCACACTTATAGATAACGTAAAAAATGCGCTAAAAAGTAGCATCATGGCGCATGTTATTAGCGGTTCACGTCAGGTAGTTTGAGTGCAGCGTTTCGATAGAAAATACAAATCTGCAGTATAGATATTTTCAATCAGTTTGATCGAAAATAATACAGGTTTAGGATTTTTAAACGATCTTATTATTTTTGCTCAATAAAAAATAAAGTGTTGTTTAAGATTGGTCGGATAATTTGCATTGCTTAATACAACCATGGCACAGCAAAATGCTTGCATAGATACTGTTTGAGCTATTTTTTGATCTACAATTCAACAGAAATAAAACATAAATGCACTAAAATGGTGCTATGTTTTGCAGTTTTAAATCAAATCAAATGAACAGTGTTTGAATATGGTGCAAATCGTATTTCTGACAGTATAATAGAGACAAAGTAATTTTTTTAAATGATGTATTCTCATACGGAATTCATGGTTTTAGCTTTGCTTTTAAAAGTTGGTACGCTAATTGCTTAATAACTGCCAACTACTAACACGCACTTTCGGGTGCAACAAAAAACATCGGAGCAAAATGAGCATGGCGAACAAGGTCCTTCAACTCATCCAAGAAAGTGGTGCAAAATGGGTCGATTTCCGCTTTACAGATACTAAGGGTAAAGAGCAGCACGTAACTTATCCTGCAGACAGTATCGATGAAGATACCTTTGAAGACGGTAAAATGTTTGATGGTTCTTCAATTGAAGGCTGGAAAGGAATCGAAGCATCAGACATGATCTTACGCCCAGATGCCAACACAGGTTTTATTGACCCGTTCTTTGCAGAACCAACAGTGGTTGTAACGTGTGATGTTATCGAACCATCGACAGGTCAAGGCTATGACCGCGATCCACGCTCTATTGCTCGCCGTGCTGAAGAATATTTAAAATCGACAGGTATTGGTGATACTGCTTTCTTTGGCCCAGAACCAGAATTCTTTGTATTTGACGAAGTAAAATGGGACATCGATATGTCTGGCGCGCGCCACACATTAATCGCTGAAGAAGCTGCATGGTCTACAGGTAAAGACTACGAAGCTGGTAACTCAGGTCACCGTCCACGTGTGAAAGGCGGTTATTTCCCAGTACCACCAGTAGATTCTTCTCAAGATATGCGTGCAGATATGTGTGCAAAAATTGAAGAAATCATGGGGCCTGGTCGTGTAGAAGTACATCACCATGAAGTTGCATCTTGCCAGTTAGAAATTGGTGTGAGCTTCAATACTATGGTGCGTAAGGCTGACGAAGTGCAACAGTTCAAATATGCAGTTTGGAACGTTGCGCATCAATATGCAAAAACTGCAACCTTTATGCCTAAACCAATGGTAGGCGATAACGGTTCAGGTATGCACGTACACATGTCTATCTCTAAAGATGGCAAAAACTTATTCGCAGGCGATGAATACGCAGGTTTGTCAGAAATGGCGTTGTACTTCATTGGCGGTATTATCAAACATGCCCGCTCTTTGAACGCGTTGACTAACCCATCGACCAACTCATATAAGCGTTTAGTACCGCACTTTGAAGCACCAATTATGTTGGCTTACTCAGCGCGTAACCGTTCTGCATCTATTCGTATTCCTTACGTGTCTAGCCCGAAAGGCAAACGTATTGAAGCGCGTTTCCCTGATCCAATGATGAACCCGTACTTAGGTTTTGCGGCATTGTTGATGGCGGGTCTTGACGGTATTCAAAACAAGATTCACCCAGGTGAAGCTGCAGATAAAAACTTGTATGACCTTCCGCCTGAAGAAGAAGCGAAAATCCCAACTGTGGCACACAACCTAGAAATGGCGCTTGATGCTTTGAAAGAAGATCACGACTATTTATTAAAAGGTGGTGTATTCACCAAAGACATGCTTGATGCTTATATCGAATTGAAAACTGAAGATGTACGTCGTTTGAACACGACGACTCACCCAGTTGAATTTGATATGTACTACAGCTTGTAAGACATCGAAAATCTCAAATTTGAAAAACCCGCTTCGGCGGGTTTTTTGTTTTAGATTGGGTAATCATGGTTTTAAGTTGGCATGGATTTTATCAAAATATAAGAATTCGCTTAATTTTTTTTGGATAATTGCAGGGAATTGCGCCATCGGTCACAAAACTTTGCCTAAATTTGGGCTACACTAGGCTATCTTGTTAAGGTGGCGGAACATGCGAACACAGCCTATTTTTCCCAAGCAGGAAAATCTGCCTTCTGAATTAAAAACATGGCTATATGCAGCAGGTTCTTTGACCCAACAACTGACTCAGCTCGCAGGCGGACAATTTAAAGTTGAACCACTGCAGCAATCTTTTCAGCGTTTAAATTTACAAGATGCCCAGTGGATGCAAATGCCACATTGGCACACTTCATGGGTGCGTGAAAGCTATTTATATGGGTGTGATGAACAGCCATGGGTCAAAGCCAAAAGTATTTTTCCGATTCTAAGTTTGCAAAGCAAAGCCCGTTTATTTCAGCATATTGGCAATAAACCCATTGGCTGGTTTTTATTTCAGCGTACCAATCCGTTGTGTCAAAGGCGTGTGGTTTTGCTCGATGAAGGCTGGACACGACAGAGTTGCTATACTTGGCATGGCTGTAAATTTATTGTGCAAGAAACTTTTTTACCGCGTTTTGAGCAATTTATTCAACAACATTAAGATACGAGATTGGTATGGCATTGGCACAGCAGATCACGTGGCGTGAGCGTTTAGAAGCATATTATTATTTGTGTCGTTTCGATAAACCGATTGGCACAGAACTGGTGTTTTGGCCAACCATGTGGGCCTTGTGGATTGCTAATCAGGGCATGCCGTCTATCGGGATATTAATCCCTATGATTCTGGGCACAATTTTTATGCGCGCTGCAGGCTGTGCCATTAATGACTTTGCTGACCGTAAGGTGGATGGTCATGTGGAGCGTACCAAAACACGTCCTTTAGCCACGGGTGTGATTAGTGCCAAAGAAGCCATTTATGTATTCTTGGGTTTGGTTGCACTTAGCGCAGCCATGTTGTTGTTCTTACCGATTGAAACTTTTTATTGGTCATTTGGGGCATTATTTTTAGCGTTTATTTATCCGTTTATGAAACGCTACACTCATTTGCCGCAAGTGTTCTTGGGAGCTGCATTTTCATGGTCTATCCCGATGGCTTATACCGCTGTAGGTGCAACGCCTGATCTTACTTGTTGGTTATTGTATTTTGGCAATTTGGCGTGGACTGTGGCTTATGACACCCAATATGCAATTACTGACCGTGAATATGATTTGAAAATTGGGGTGAAATCTACCGCAATTTTATTTGGTCGCTATGACATTCAGATTATTTCATTGTTGCAAGCGGGCAGTGTGCTTTTGATTGGTACGGCATTGTGGTTAGAAAATTTATTGATTCCGTTTGGTTTAGCGGCGTTATTGGTGGTGGTTGCAGACTTTATATATCAATGGAGTAAAACTAAAGATAAAGATCCGCAACGCTGTTTTTGGGCATTTCGTCATAACCGTTGGGTAGGGCTGATTATTTTTTCAGGAATCGTATTGGCTTTAATGTAAATATTTCTGTGCGATAAAAAACTGAGCAAAGCATCTGATGGTAGTTTGGTCAGGTGCTTTTTTATTCGATCGCTGATCAATTTTTGCTGTTAAAAATTAAACTGAGCATTAGAACGTGCGTACTTATGCACAAAGCACAATCAGCATTATTCTGATATATTGAGCCTCATTTTGAAGTTTGAATTAGGAATAGATGATGTCACAGTCTGAACAGCAAGCACCTGCAAAAAAGCCAAGCCTAAAAAAGATGATTTTCTTGGCAAGCTTAGGTTTGTTGATTCCTATTTTCTTGGTTAGCATGGCATTTTTAGCAGTTAATAGTGATGCTAAAAATCAGGAAAAATATAAACAACAACAGGCAGAAATTATTGCGCGTATTGAAGCGCGTGAAGCTGCAGAACAACAAGCGAAGCAGGCCAGTCAGATACAAGCCGCTTCAGAAGCTACACCTTAATATCGAGTTGATGATTTCAGCTCAAATCTGATTGCAATTGTCTGATACTCGGAATTTCGGTGTATCGGACAACGCGATAACCTGCCTCGTGAAACATTGCATCCCGTTCTGCATCTTCCTGTTCTTTGCCAATATGTGAGGGGTCATCTAACTCTATAATTGCAATGACCTGCATTTCTGCATTTAAGATCACAAAATCAGTCACTTTACGATTAAACAGCGCACGAATTTTATAGTGGTTGTTGGTGATTAATGCGCTAAACGCCACTTGTGCCAAGATGTGATGCTCAGGAAAAGCTTGTTTTAAACGCATAAACATTCTGCGTTCAAAAGCAGTCATCATCGGTTTAGGATAAAAGTTTTTCTTGGGGAAAAATAATTGCTTAAAAATTAAGATAAACAGGGCAAGGCTAGCCAAGCTGCCAATAAGCAAGAAAGTCGATTGACTGGATTCAAACATAGATGATGCGGTGTCGTTAGACCCTAAACAGCAGGAATAAAAAACCCACGTCATAATGCGTGGGTTTTTTAAGAATTTTGGCTCTCCCACCTGGGCTCGAACCAGGGACCTGCGGATTAACAGTCCGTCGCTCTACCGACTGAGCTATGGGAGAATCTGACACGCATTCTATGTGGGTATCTGTTTTTGGTCAAGCTGGAATTGAAAAAAAACCGTAATTATAGATTAACTGCTTTAAAAATAATCATCTAGCTTTGTTTCAACGCAGTTTTTAGAGTGCTTGAATGGCTTTTATATAATCTTCGCGTGTCTGTGGTGGGTTGGTTTTACGACATAAGTTAATTAATTGCAGCATCTCTTGCTGAGTCATTTCTGTTTTCACTTGGCTTTGAATTTGTTTTAAGGTGGCTTGTTGTTGTGCGTTCAGATCACGACTGCATTGATACAGACGTTCATACATGAGTGTCGCAGCAGTTTTATTGCTTTCAGATTTTTGCGTACATTGAAAAATTGCAAAAATCACCACAATCAGAATTGTCCAAAAAATCAGGGATTTTAACCAAGGCGCTTGCATGGGCTTTCAAGTTTTATTGTTGTTGATGAACCTAAGTTAGCGAAAAAATAGAGTCATCACAAGAGGGGATAGCCCGATCTTCACTGTATGGTTTTAATTTTGATTTAAGGGGAGAGTGAGGCCTGTTCCATTCGTTTAGAACATCATATCCACTATAAAAACAATAAAAATTGCAAAAAAAAATCCCACGTCATACTGCGTGGGATTTTTAGAATCTTGGCTCTCCCACCTGGGCTCGAACCAGGGACCTGCGGATTAACAGTCCGTCGCTCTACCGACTGAGCTATGGGAGAATAGATTGGCTCTCCAACCTGGGCTCGAACCAGGGACCTGCGGATTAACAGTCCGTCGCTCTACCGACTGAGCTATTGGAGAATCTGTGGGGCATTTTAGGGATGAAAGTTTAAGTCGTCAACACGTTCATCATCAGAAATGTATTGTTTGCTTTATAAATATTCATTTCATCTGTAAAAATAAAAAAACTGCCCATAAAGAGCAGTTTTTCTACAGAAAAATAGAAATTATTTTTCTACACCTGCATCTTGACCTGCGTATTTCGCATTTGCGTAATCCCAGTTTACCAGGCTTTCTAAGAAAGTTTTGATGTAAACAGGACGTGCGTTACGGAAGTCGATGTAGTAAGCGTGTTCCCAAACGTCAATCGTCAATACTGCAACTTTGCCGTGTGCCATTGGTGTGTCAGCATTTGAAGTTTTCATAATAGAAAGTTTGCCATTCACTTCGTCAGCTACTAACCAAGCCCAACCTGAACCGAATTGAGTTGTTGCAGCAGCAGCAAATTCTTCAGCAAATTTTTCGTAAGAACCGAAAGCTTCATCAATTTTAGCAGCCAAAGCACCAGTAGCTTTACCACCACCGTTTTTCGCCATACAGTTCCAATAGAACGTGTGGTTCCAAACTTGCGCTGCGTTGTTGAATACACCAGCTTTAGCTGCATCGCCTGCAGTTGCTTTGATGATTTCGTCTAAAGTTTTACCTTCAAGCTCCGTACCCGCGATCAAGTTGTTCAGGTTCACAACATAAGTGTTGTGGTGTTTGTCGTGGTGGAATTCTAAAGTTTCTTTGCTGATGTGTGGAGCAAGATCTTCGTAACCGTATGGTAAAGCCGGTAAAGTAATGGTTGTCATGTTTTCAATTCCTTGCATTTTGCTGGGTTTTAACATTAAGTGGCTCTATTGTAATAGATTTCGAGATCAAATTGCGCATTAGGTATAAATAACCATACAGAATAAGACTCGAATGTATACATCTAAAGACTATGTTAAACACAGATGTCATTTGAGTGAAATCGTTGGGTGAAACGGTGTATTAAATTGGGTTATTTAATTCAAAATAACTATACTCAATATTAAACTGTTCTGAAATAGCTTTTGCGAGTCGTTGTACACCATAGCGCTCAGTCGCGTGATGTCCGCAGGCATAATAATGCACGCCTAGTTCTTTGGCTTCATAATAGGTGCGTTCACTGACTTCGCCCGAAATAAAGGCATCACAACCTTGTTCTGCCGCTTTGCCAATAAAATCTTGTGCTGCACCCGTGCAGAACCCTACTTTTTGAATCTGACTTTTTTCGGCAGGAAGATGAATGGTTTTAAAGCCTAAACGCGCTGTGAGATAGTCACGAAATTCGGTTGCGCTCATGGCTTGCTTTAAAAAACCAATATTACCAATAGGATGACGTTCACTCGGGTCTAGGGCTTGCAAATTTTCTAATGCCAAACATTCAGCAATGGCAGCATTATTGCCTAGACTTGGGTGTGAATCGAGCGGTAAGTGATAACCCACCAAAGAAATATCATGCTGGATTAAACTTTTGATGCGTTTACCGCGCATGCCTGTAATTGGGTAAGGTTCGCCTTTCCAAAAATAGCCATGATGTACCAACAGTAAGTCTGCATTTTGGGCAACAGCAGCATCAATAGCCTCTTGAGAGGCAGTCACTGCACATAAAATTTTTTGAACTTCAGACTTACCTTCAATTTGTAAACCGTTGGGCGCGTAATCTTTAAATTCATGTGTATTTAAAGTTTGATCACACCATTGAATAATTTCTTTTAGCTGCGCCATAACTTTCTCAAATTGCTCATATTTAGCCAATATCAAAACATATTTTGTATTGTAACTAAAGCAAGACAAAACTCTTGGGCTTTTTTATGTTTCTATTTGTGTTTCGTTTTACAATAGCTCATTCAATGACTTAATCATCAAAAAAATTTACTTAGAGGTACAAAACGTGCGCCGGACCTTTACCTGGTTACCTTGGGTGTTACTCATTCTGGTTATTATTGGCTTTGTGACTTGGCAACAACTGCAAAAACCGAAAGCGCCTGTGGCTGCCGATGGGGTCAAAATGCCTGCCGAGAAAGTTGAACCATTAATTGATACAACACGGACAGGTGGGGTGGTGTCGTATAGCGCTGCGGTTAAAGTGGCAGCGCCTGCGGTGGTAAATATTTTTACCACACAAAAAGTGAAACAAATGGATCATCCATTGTTAAATGACCCTGCATTTCGTGAATTTTTTGGCAATCAGTTACCCGATCAATTTAAGCAAGGCCCAAATGAAAACAGTTTGGGGTCTGGGGTCATTGTTCGTCCAGATGGTTATATTTTAACGAATAATCATGTGATCGCGCAGGCTGAACAAATTGTCGTGGCTTTGCACGATGGACGCCGTGCGGTTGCAAAAGTTGTTGGAACTGACCCAGACACAGACTTAGCGGTCATTAAAATTGATCTAGAAAAACTGCCTGTATTGCCATTTAAACTGAGTGGCAATGAAGTGGGCGATGTCGTACTTGCGATTGGTAACCCATTTGGTGTGGGACAAACCGTGACTCAAGGGATTATTTCTGCGACAGGACGTTCTGACTTGGGTATTAATACCTATGAAGATTTCATTCAAACCGATGCAGCAATTAATCCAGGTAACTCAGGTGGTGCATTGATTGATGTGGCAGGGAATTTGATTGGGGTAAATACGGCAATTTTCTCGCAATCAGGTGGTTCATTGGGCATCGGCTTTGCAATTCCTGCACAAGTCTGTCAGCAGGTTTTAAACTCGATTTTAAAAGATGGACGTGTGGTTCGTGGTTGGTTAGGTATTAGTTTGTTGCCTGTGCAACAAGACAACATTTTAGAACCTGCACAAGGCGGTGTAGTGGTTGCTGATGTACTGCGCGGTGGCCCTGCAGCAGAAGCAGGTTTAAAACGTGGTGACAAAATTTTAAAAGTGAATGATGAAGCGATTACTTCAACCTCGCATTTAATTAATTATGTTGCTGCACAAGCACCGCATACGACGGTGACTGTTTCAGTTGAACGTGGTGAAGAAGCCTTAGATTTGGAAGTCGCAGTCGGTGAGCGCAAAGTTCAAAATACCGATAAGCAATTTATTCCATTGCCTGAATAATAGATTTAACAGTAACAATTTAGCCTTGCCCGTTTGCAGGGCTTTTTTGTTGGCTAAGTAAATGGAGATCGACTGGAAATAACCAAAGTGATACGGATAACGTGATTTGATTTATCTCTGGGTAGATACAAAGAGAAGGTGGGCTAAATAAACTGTATTGATGAATGATGATACTTTTTGATAGATCTAATCAATCGAGGGTTTGGTTTTGTGTGGCAAGTGTGGATGTATTCGGTGTTGATGTCTTAGAAGATTTAAACGTGCTGTTTAAACATGATGGGTCTCAACTTAGATAAAGAAAGGCATAAAAAACAGCAACCGAAGTCGCTGTTTTTCTAGATCCATTGAAATTATTGCTCTTGCTGAATACCTGCCACTAACCAGTCTTGATTAGAGCCTGCAGGTTTTACAAAGTGCCAAATTTCTGTAAATGGTTGCGGTAAGCTGTTCAGGTCTTCGCTGACTGTACCTGTAAAGCGTACACTTATGACATATTGACCATTTTCAGTTGCAGAATCGACCACCATGGCATTCAAGTTAGAAAACTCTGCTACATCTTGGTCTTGGTTTGCCATAATGTCCTGATACATCGACTGATATAAATCAGGAGTTAAATAACGCTGAATTTCTGCGATATTACTGGCTGTGTTCATAGACTGAATATGGTTAAAACGCTGACGCGCTACACGTAAAAAGGTTGCAGGCTCTGAACCATCAGGCAATTGATTGCCACTGTTGGTATAAGCTGCACCAAATGGCGCGTTATTATTGGCAGCTTGACCAAAAGGCGCTTGGGTAGAAGCGGCAGAACCCCCAACAGATTGACCAAAAATATTGGTATTGTCGTTACGTGGCGCTACAGCAGGTGGTGTTTGCGCAAACGGTGCCTGATTGGCACCGCTATTTGGCGCATACGGATTAGGCGTTAGTTTTTTTTTTGCGCCCATCTTACGGAAAATGAAGAAGGCAACAGCAGCAGCGAGTAAAATCCAAATCCAGCTTGGAATACCGCCTTTTTCCTCTTGCGCTTCGGCAGCACTTGCAGCTTGATCATCGGCCAAGGCATTGGCAGCAACCGCACCAATTGCCGCACCTGCAACACCTGCAGCAACCATACCACCTACGCCTGGACCAGATTTTTGCTGTGCTGGTGCAGTTGTTGGTTGTTGTGCTGGCGTTGTTTGACGAGGTTGTTGGTAAGACTGAGTTGGAGCAGCCGAACGACTCATGCCATGGCTTTTACCGCCACCTGCACGTTTTGCTTCTGCTGCTAACGGAGCTACCAATAAAGTCGCTGTGAGCATTGCTGCGATCAAACCACGCTGTCGAACTTCCATCAAATTTTCCTATATTAAAATAAAGTTAAGCTGTGTATTTATGCAGGCATTTGCTGCGAATTTCAATATAAATATGATATTTTTTCTTGAAACTGAAAAAATATCATCCAAGGATTTAACCTAAGTTTTCACTTAAATTCATGGCTTCAGTTAAGGCTTCATGCAAACGCGCCACCGCAATAATTTGCACACCTGCAATGGCTTTTTGTGGGGCATTGCCACGCGGCACAATAATATATTTAAATCCGTGTTTAATAGCTTCTTTTAAGCGTTCCTGACCATTTGGTACTGGGCGGATTTCACCCGATAAACCGACCTCACCAAATACTGCCAATTGTTGTGGCAGGGCTTTGCCACGCAAGCTAGAAGCACAGGCAAGTAGTACAGCAAGGTCTGAACCTGTTTCGGTAATTTTTAAGCCGCCGACCACATTCACATACACATCTTGCCCTGAAGTTTGTACGCCGCCATGCCGATGCATCACCGCCAATAGCATATTCAGACGGTTTTGTTCCAGACCTAAAGCCACACGTCTAGGCTGACCATGTGCATCATCCACCAAAGCTTGTACTTCAACTAAAAGTGGTCGCGTTCCTTCGCGGCTAATCATGACAATAGAACCTGGAATTGCCTCATCATAACGGCTCAAAAATATCGCAGATGGATTGGCAACCTCGCGTAAGCCTTTATCGGTCATGCCAAAAACGCCCAGTTCATTCACTGCACCGAAACGGTTTTTGACTGCTCGAATCATACGGTAGCGTGAGTCTGACTGTCCTTCAAAATACAAGACGCAATCGACCATGTGTTCAAGGACGCGCGGCCCCGCTAAAGCCCCTTCTTTGGTCACATGACCGACAATAAACAGCGCAGTGCCACTATTTTTAGCAAAACGAGTCAGCAAGGCAGCTGATTCACGAATTTGTGAAACACCACCTGGAGCAGACTGCAACGTTTCGGTATATAAAGTTTGAATCGAGTCCAGAATGGCTACCGCAGGGCGTTCATGCGCCAAAACTTCACAAATCCGTTCGACACAGGTTTCTGCCATGACTTTCAGTTGATCGGTGGGTAAGTCTAAGCGTTGAGCGCGTAACGCCACTTGCGAAAGAGATTCCTCACCTGTGATATATAAAGCGGTGTTACTGGCAGCCGCCATGTGAGTCGCAGTTTGTAGCAAAATGGTCGATTTCCCGATACCAGGATCTCCACCAATCAGTACCACAGAGCCCGTAACCAAACCGCCACCCAAAACACGGTCAAATTCCCCAATGCCTGTTGTTAAACGGGTTTCGTGCGATACAGACACTTTATTAAGCGTGGTAATGGCGGCCGCTTGTCCTGCATAGCCACCGCCCATTTTAGGTTGGGCACGATGCGTCACCGCAGGGGCAATACTGACCTCATGAAGTGAGTTCCATTCCCCACATTCTGAACATTGACCTGCCCATTTAGGATGATCTGCACCACATTGTTCACAGCGATAGACACTTTTTACTTTTGCCATAACCCAGTCATTGCATCAATTAAAAACTGACTACAGCATACAGAGGAATGTTCGCGAAATGAATGTTATCTGGATTTTTCATGGAAAATCATACAACCACGTGGGTGATTGTATGATTTGAACGGAATAATTCAATGAATTGGGCTTATTTAATACAACTCGCCAGATTTGCGCTTCGCAATAAAGTCTTTAGATTCTTTGGCAATCACACCAGACAGTAACAACAAGGCAATTAAGTTTGGTACAGCCATTAAACCATTAAAGGTATCGGCAAATAACCAGACTAAATCTAGGGTGGCGATGGTGCCAATGAACACTGAAGCAATATAAATTAAGCGGTAAATCAACACGTATTTTTCGCCGAATAAATAAGTACAGCATTTTTCACCATAATAGCTCCAACCGAGAATGGTGGAATAGGCGAAGAAGATGATCCCGAAAGTGACGACCCAACCACCAAAGCCTGGCAATAACTGGTCAAAAACCTGTGTGGTGAGTACAGCACCTGTTGCACCACCAAAGCTATTACCTGCCATAATGAAGCCCATTACCAAAACAATCCCCGTGATGCTACAGACAATAATGGTATCAATGAAGGTACCTGTCATAGACACTAAACCTTGACGCGCAGGGTGGTCGGTTTTTGCAGCCGCAGCAGCAATTGGGGCAGAACCCATCCCTGCTTCGTTGGAGAATACGCCACGTGCAACCCCGTAACGAATTACTGCACCAATTGCACCGCCCGCAACTGCTTCACCAGTAAAGGCATCACGGAAAATTAGCTCAAATGCAGGCACGACAAGGTGTAAATTATTCAGGATAATAATTAAACCGCCTGTAACATACAGAATGGCCATAATCGGAACAATCACCGAAGATGCTTTGGAAATCGAGCTAATTCCGCCCAAAATCACCAATGCAGAAAATACGGTAATTACCACGCCAGTAATCCAAGTTTCTACACCTAAGCTATTTTCAACTGCTAAAGCTACGGTGTTGGATTGTACTGAACTACCAATTCCAAACGAGGCGACTGTGCCAAAAAAGGCAAAGATAATCGCGAGCCATTTCCATTTTAGTCCGCGTTCAATGTAGTACATTGGGCCGCCTGACATTTGCCCTTTTTCATTTTTAATACGGTATTTAACCGCCAAAACACCTTCACCATATTTGGTCGCCATACCAAACAGGGCAGTCATCCACATCCAAAACACTGCACCCGGGCCACCGAGGACGCAAGCCGTTGCAACACCTGCAATATTTCCCGTACCAATGGTGGCAGAGAGTGCAGTCATCAGTGATGCGAAATGTGAAATATCGCCTGGTTCTTTTTGCGCTTTGTCGTGTTTGCAAAAGACTTGTTTAAAAGCCAGTGGCAGCATGCGGAATTGCCAGAACAATAAGCGGAAGGTGAGGAAGACGCCCGTTCCCACAATGAGAACCAGCATGTATGGACCCCAGACCCAACCGCTTAGGGTTTCCATCATCGATTGTAAATTTTGCATAAATTTCTTCTTATAAACGCAGTGTATAAATGCTTAGTTTGTGACTGTAGTTGAACAGTTGTAAAAATTAAGCAAGTGATATGCCAGTCTTTAAAACTTCCTGTTAAAAGAACTTGGTTTTAAGCACGTTATATTTTTTGCATAGTTTTTAGATTTTGACAATTGATGCCTTGAAATAAAATTGACTTTATCTGTGTCAGAAGTCGCAATTTTTCAGACCTGATAAGGTCAATCTATGCCAGCAGAATAGTAAGTAAGCTAGAATTTTTACTAAGCTCAATATAATCTCTCTGCATTAGCACTTTGGTCGCGGCAGTGATCGCGTTATACTTCATCGAAAATATTTTATAGGTGGTCAGATGCGTACCGTCATTTGCTGCATGAGTGTTTTGCTTACAACAGTGGTTTTGGTCGGTTGTGGTCAGTCAGGTACATTACAGTTACCCAATGACCCAAATTACGACAAACGCGCAAAATATTTGTTATATCCAGATGCTGCGCCTAAACGTGCAACGCAATCGGCAACATCGTCAGACACAGCCGTACCTGTGCAACAGCAGTTTGCTGCACCTGCTGCATCTACATCGACTACACCTTAACGCTTTCTAGATAAAGGATACATTCATGAGTTTTACCCGCATTCAAGGGGTTTTGCACGCCGAGCAATGTTCGCTACAACAACTCGCACAGCAATTTGGCACACCACTCTATGTTTATTCAAAAGCGACTTTTGAAAAGCATTATTTAGATATGGATCGTGCTTTCCACTTTATCGATCATCAAATTTGTTTTGCGGTAAAGTCAAACTCGAATCTTGCGGTATTGAATGTATTGGCTAAGTTGGGTGCAGGTTTTGATATTGTGACAGGCGGTGAATTGGCGCGTGTTCTCAAAGCAGGTGGTGATGCATCGAAAATTGTTTTTTCAGGTTTAGGTAAAACTGAAGCCGATATTCAAAAAGCGTTGGAAGTTGGGATTGCCTGCTTTAACGTAGAATCGCATGCAGAATTAGACCGTATTCAAAAAGTTGCGGCAAGCATGAATGTCAAAGCACCAATTTCATTACGGGTTAACCCAGATGTCGATGCCAAAACCCATCCTTATATTTCTACAGGCTTAAAAGAAAACAAGTTCGGGATTCCGTCTGATTCGGTATATAGCACTTATGAATATGCGGCTTCTTTAGCAAACTTAGATATCGTTGGAATTGACTGTCACATCGGTTCACAATTGACCGAAACACAACCGTTTGTCGATGCTTTAGATCGCGTGATTGTGATGATTGATACCTTAAAAGAAATGGGTATTCAGCTCAAACACATTGATATTGGCGGTGGTTTAGGGGTGACTTATAAAGATGAAACTCCACCAACGGTTGAAGAATATGCCAATGCTTTACGTCCCGCTTTAGAAAAGTTAGGTCTTAAAGTGTATATGGAACCGGGTCGTAGTATCTCTGCCAATGCGGGCGTGCTGCTAACAAAAGTTGATTTACTCAAACCGACCAATCATCGTAACTTTGCGATTATTGACGCTGCCATGAATGACTTAATCCGTCCTGCGTTATATGAAGCATGGATGGACATTCAGCCCGTAACCCCACGTACTGATGTTGAAACGCTAGAGTGGGATGTGGTTGGTGCAATTTGTGAAACAGGTGATTTCTTGGGTAAAGAACGTCAGCTTGCGATCAAAGAAAATGATGTTTTAGCTGTAATGGGTGCGGGCGCATACGGTTTTGTGATGAGTTCTAACTACAACAGCCGTGGTCGTGCAGCTGAAGTCATGGTCGATGCAGATCAAGCACATTTAATTCGTGAACGTGAAAGCATTGAATCGCTGTGGGAAAGAGAGCGTTTATTGCCATAAGGGGAATTCGAGATGTTATTAGAATTTACCAAAATGCATGGTCTGGGCAATGACTTCATGGTGGTTGATCTCATCAGCCAGCGTGCGTATTTGGATGCGCTGACTATTCAACGCCTTGCAGACCGCCACTTCGGGATTGGCTTTGACCAACTCCTGATTGTGGAACCGCCCGATTTACCAAATGTCGATTTTAAATATCGCATTTTCAATGCCGATGGTTCTGAAGTGGAGCAGTGCGGCAATGGTGTGCGTTGTTTTGCACGTTTTGTGCATGAACGTCAGCTTACGACCAAAACCAAAATCAAGGTGCAAACCAAGGCAGGCATTGTAGAGCCTGAATTGGGGCAAAACGGTTGGGTGCGGGTGAATATGGGCTATCCAAAATTCTTGCCGCATGAGATTCCATTCATTGCCGATGAGCCTGATAACTTATATGACATTGCGCTGAAAGATGGTGCTGCATTGACCATTGATGTGGTGAACATAGGCAATCCTCATGCTGTGACCATTGTGCCTGATGTATTGACTGCCGATGTTGCAGGTATTGGCCCACAAGTGGAATCACACGAGCGTTTTCCACAGCGCGTCAATGCAGGTTTTATGCAAATCATTGACGAAAAACATGCGCGTTTGCGTGTGTTTGAACGTGGCGTAGGTGAAACCTTGGCTTGTGGTACAGGTGCATGTGCTGCAGCCGTTTCGGGTATGCGCCGTGGCTTATTGTCTAATTCAGTTGAAATTGAACTGGCAGGTGGTAAGTTGCAAATCGAATGGCGTGAAGGCGATGTGGTGTGGATGACAGGGCCAACTGCTAATGTCTATCACGGTCGTTTGGATTTAAATTATTTTCAGGGCTGATGTTTCGTTCTAACATGAACAGCTCTTATCTTACTTAAAAGCACTTTTCAAAACGAATGGTGCTTTTTTGTATCTTGCAGCACGGATTAGGTATGCTGTACTGAATGTCACTCTAAAAACTTCTACTCATTATGCCGCAACTGATTTTTTTACCTGGCGCTTCAGGCAATACCGCATTTTTTCATCCGCTAATCGAAAAAATTGAAAAATTGCCGTGGCAGAATGCTGTAAAAATTGTGGCTTATCCTGAATTTAATCATCAACCTGCACATTCACAGGTACATGATTTTGCAAGTTTGCAGGCTTATGTGTTGGCGAATATCCCAGATGATTGCATTATCATTGCACAGTCGATGGGTGGTATTTTTGCAGTTGCTGCCGCGTTGCAATATCCAGAAAAAGTCAAAGGATTAGTATTGGTTGCAACATCTGGTGGCATGGATTTAAGCAGTTTTCAGGTGCAAGATTGGCGACAAGACTATCAAGCAAGTGATTTAAATTATCCTGACTGGTTTGTAGAGGCAAAGGCCGATTACACGGTAGACTTTGCTAAAATCAACATGCCTATTTTGTTGTTATGGGGTGATCAAGACCCGATAAGTCCACTGGCGGTAGGTGAGTTTTTACAACAACAATTTCCACAAGCCGTATTAAAAATTGTGCATGATGGTGATCATTTGTTTTTAGAAACACATGCAGATCAGGCGGCTGAACACATTGCTGCTTATTTATCTCAGTTTGCCGCAGTTCAGCAATCGGAGCGTGACTAATGTACGATCCGCAGCAACTATTAAAGATGTGGCTCAAAGAACGAGAAATACAACAGCAGTCACCGCATACGTTAAAAGCCTACGCACGCGATTTAAACGATTTTTTTAGCTTTTGTGAGCAACAACAACTTGCCTTATATGATGTAGAGGCTGCAGATTTGCGCCATTATTTAGCGCAAAAAGTAGAACAGCAACAGTTAAATAGCAGCAGTTTACAGCGCATGTTGTCAGCGATTCGTCAGTTTATGAAATGGGCCGAGCAAGGGCAGTATTTACAATTTAATCCAATTGATAATTTTCAGCTAAAACGTCAGCCACGACCTTTGCCGGGTTTGATTGATATTGAAACGATTCATCAAATTTTGGATCAGCCTGAACCTGAAACTGAAGTACAACAACAAATGTGGCGACGCGATAAAGCGATTTTAGAATTGCTCTATTCGAGTGGTTTGCGCCTAGCAGAGGTACAAAGTTTACGTATCCGCGATTTAGATTTTAACCGTCAATTGCTGCGCATTACGGGTAAAGGCAATAAAACCCGTATAGTGCCTTTTGGTCGCAAAGCCAAAGATGCGGTGATGCAATGGCTGCAGATTTACCATTTATGGCAGGGCGATTTTGTACCCGATGCAGCATTGTTTATTACTCAAAAAGGTGAACCTTTAAAAGCACGCCAAATTGAAAATCGGGTGAAGTTTCAGGCGCAGCGTGCGGGCGTTAATGTCGATTTGCATCCGCACTTATTGCGACATTGTTTTGCAAGTCACATGCTGTCGAATAGTGGGGATATACGTGCAGTCCAAGAAATGCTTGGGCATAGCAATTTAAGCACCACGCAAATTTATACCCATGTCGATTTTGATCAGTTAGCGCGAGTTTATGATCAGGCACATCCACGTGCGAGTAAAAAGTAAAGCTTTACCTAAAGTCGGCATTATTTTTGCAAGTTAAAATATAGCTATTTCATACTGCAAATATTTTTCTCACAGTCAGTTGTAAAGCCTTTGTGCTGTACTTAATACTTTAAGTAAAAGCGCTTTCACCAAGATGTCATTGCAACTATTGTAGAATAATAAAAAAGTGCGTTATGCAGTATAAAGAAGCAGAAAGAGTGGGTCACACGAATAATAGACATGGATGACATTATTTTTTGTTCCACTGCATAACACTTTGGATATCAAATGATAGGCAAAACCATGATTTCGAATCTTCAAGAAAAATATGAACAATTAAGCCCAAGCCAAAAAGAAATTTTTGCAGGTTATGGCTTGCGTCAAGTGAAACATTTTGTCGAAATAAGCTTGCCGATGATCGAGCAAGAACTACCTGCCGATTGTTTGGTGCAGGGTATTAATGCTGAAGGTAAAATGCAGGCGATTCATCCGCAAACGCAACAAAGCTATTTATGGATTTCAGATCAGCAGTGGCAAGCACGCCCAAATGCAAGCAGTAAAATAGATGTAAAAGAAGATTTTATTGCAGTTTGGGAAATTTTTAATTTACAGGCCTATGAATTGATAGATTTAAGTCATATCCACCGTGACTTTTTAGAAACTCAGCAAGTTTAAGCTGAGTTTTTTTATGTCCTTTATCTGGGAGGTGGCGTGGTGAAAGCGCATAAATATCCATCAAAATAAAACAGATTGTTTATTTCATACCCAATAAACTGCTGAATACAGTTTTGTGAACCAGCAGTCACATTTTAAAAGAGCATTTATATCTGAAAAAATACTGCAAAAAATAAAGTTTTCTATCTTTAATGACAGTCAGATTATGGGGTTTTATGTAAGGAACTTTGCTTAAATTGTAGGCGGAACTCAATTTGAATTGCATTTCAATCAATCTTGTTGATGAGGGAAATAAATAAAAAACATAATATAAATCAAAGCTTAAAATTGCTTATATAATCGTCGCTTGGTTTGTTAATTTTTAGAAATAAAAAAGTATGAACGCATCGTTCAGTTAATTTTCGGCATTTTTAGCCTTGTTTAGACAATTCTGACTTGACCGAAATGCCGATCACATAGCAAGATAGGACACCTAAAAAATTTAAAGCGAAGAGTTATTATTAACTTTTCTCAATATTTACTTTTGCTAAAACAGCCGAGGATTACATGAAGGCTCTTGTTGCTGTAAAACGTGTGGTAGATGCCAACGTTAAAGTTCGCGTTAAGCCGGATAATAGTGGAGTTGACCTAACTAACGTTAAGATGTCAATTAACCCATTCTGTGAAATCGCAGTGGAAGAAGCGGTTCGTTTAAAAGAAAAAGGAACTGTTTCAGAAATCGTAGTGGTATCCATTGGTCCTAAAGAAGCGCAGGAACAAATTCGTTCTGCAATGGCGCTTGGTGCAGACCGTGGTATTTTGGTTGAAACAGCCGATGAGATTGGTGCACTTGAAGTGGCTAAAATCTTAAAAGGTGTTGTTGAACAAGAACAACCACAACTTATTTTATTGGGTAAGCAAGCTATTGATGACGACTCTAACCAAGTTGGTCAAATGCTAGGCGCTTTACTTGGTGCAGGTCAGGGTACTTTTGCTTCAGAAGTAAAAGTAGATGGCGACAAAGT
This sequence comes from Acinetobacter sp. YH12205, assembly GCF_013418125.1. Lineage (NCBI taxonomy): Bacteria > Pseudomonadati > Pseudomonadota > Gammaproteobacteria > Moraxellales > Moraxellaceae > Acinetobacter > Acinetobacter sp. YH12205. The sequence goes on from NZ_VPCQ01000004.1 coordinate 307,141, forward strand.
TCAGGTAACACGTGAAATTGACGGTGGTTTACAAACTGTTGAGCTTGCACTTCCTGCAATCATCACCACTGACTTACGTTTGAATGAGCCACGTTATGCGGCACTTCCAAACATCATGAAAGCACGTAAAAAACCGCTAGACACCAAATCTCCTGCAGATTATGGCGTTGCAACAGGTACTAAGCTGAAAACTGTAAAAGTTGAAGCACCTGCTGAGCGTAAAGCGGGCGTACAAGTGAAATCTGTAGATGAGCTTGTAGAAAAATTGAAAAACGAAGCGAAAGTGATCTAATACAGAAGGATAAAAATCATGAGTATTTTAGTTATCGCTGAGCACGACAATAAAGCACTAAATGGTGCAACATTAAACGTTGTTGCTGCAGCTCAAAAAATCGGTGGTGATATCACTGTATTGGTTGCGGGTTCTGGTGCACAAGCAGTTGCAGACCAAGCAGCTAAAGTTGCAGGCGTAAGCAAAGTATTACTTGCTGACGATGCGGCTTATGCAAACCAATTGGCTGAAAACGTAGCAAAACTTGTTGCAGAATTAGGCAAAGGTTATAGCCATATCCTTGCTGCTTCTACAACAACAGGTAAAAACATTTTGCCGCGTGCGGCTGCACTTCTTGATGTTAGCATGATCACAGACATCGTCGCTGTAGATTCTGCAAAGACATTCAAACGTCCAATTTATGCAGGTAACGCGATTGCAACTGTAGAATCTTCAGAAGCGATTGTGGTAGGTACTGTACGTGGTACAGCATTTGACCCAGTGGCTGCAGAAGGTGGTTCGGCTGCGGTTGAAGCTGCGAGTGTGACAGGTGATGCTGGTATTTCTAAGTTCGTGTCTGAAGAAATTGTGAAATCAGAGCGTCCAGAATTAACTGCAGCACGTATTGTAGTTTCTGGTGGTCGTGGTGTAGGTTCTGGTGAGAACTATCACAAAGTACTTGATCCATTAGCAGACAAACTTGGTGCAGCACAAGGTGCTTCACGTGCAGCGGTTGACGCGGGCTTCGTACCAAACGACATGCAAGTTGGTCAAACAGGTAAAATCGTTGCACCTGATTTGTATATCGCTGTAGGTATCTCTGGTGCGATTCAGCACTTGGCAGGTATGAAAGACTCTAAAGTGATCGTTGCGATCAACAAAGACGAAGAAGCGCCAATCAACGCAGTAGCTGACTACTGGTTAGTGGGCGACTTGAATACTGTTGTTCCAGAGTTAGTATCTAAAATCTAATTACTAAACACAGTCAAAAACGCCTCTATGTGAATAGCATAGGGGCGTTTTTTATTGTCTTTTTTTAATTAAGATGCAGTGATTGGTTTTAAGTACATTATGTGAACTTAGCGTATATGTGGGTACATATCGAGCAAGTATATGTTGAAGATATTTTGACGTGACTCTTAAAAATATGAAGCACTTTTGTTTCTTGGGTGTGAATATTTTTTGCCTAAAAAATCACCGTTAAATTTAAGTAAATTAACAAGATTAAGATCATCTCTAAAGCACAAAAACACAGGCGTATATGCTATAATTTTTCGCTAGTTTTTATTTTTAGCCTGCATTTCAGGCTAATCATTTGCAAGTTTTACGACATATAAAATGCAAGCAAAATTTGTTTGCAGAATAAGGAGTATGCATGAGCGTATCGGAAATTAGACCGATTGCCATTGAGGATGAACTCAAGCACTCGTATTTAGACTATGCGATGAGCGTGATTGTGTCACGTGCGCTGCCAGATGTACGAGATGGTCTAAAACCTGTGCATCGTCGTGTGCTATTCGCAATGCACGAATTGGGCAATGACTACAACAAAGCTTACAAAAAGTCTGCCCGTGTAGTCGGTGACGTCATCGGTAAATATCACCCTCACGGTGATTATGCAGTTTACGAAACAATTGTTCGTATGGCGCAAGATTTCAGTTTGCGTTATCAATTGGTCGATGGTCAGGGTAACTTCGGTTCGATTGATGGCGATAGTGCCGCAGCCATGCGTTATACCGAAGTCCGTATGCGCAAACTTACTCATGAACTGTTGGCCGATTTAGAAAAGGACACTGTCGATTGGGAAGATAACTACGACGGCTCTGAGCGTATTCCTCAAGTGATGCCTACTCGTATTCCAAACCTATTGGTCAATGGTGCTGCAGGTATTGCTGTAGGTATGGCGACCAATATGGCACCGCACAACATGACTGAAGTGGTGCATGCATGTTTGGCTTATGCAGACAACCCAAATATTTCAATTGAAGGGTTGATGGAACATATCACAGGTCCAGACTTCCCTACAGGCGGTATTATTTACGGTAAATCAGGCATTGTTGATGCTTACCGTACAGGTAAAGGCCGTTTGCATATTCGTGGTAAGTACCATTTTGAAGAAGATCAAAAATCTGGTCGTACCACCATCGTCTTTACTGAAATCCCTTATCAGGTCAACAAAGCCAAAACCATTGAGCGTATTGCTGAACTGGTGAAAGAGAAGAAACTCGAAGGTATTTCAGAATTACGTGATGAGTCTGATAAAGAAGGGATGCGTATTGCAATTGATCTGAAGCGTGGTGAAAACGCTGAAGTGATTGTGAATAACCTGTTCTTAAATACGCAGTTAGAAAACTCATTCAGCATCAACATGGTCTGCCTAGACAATGGTCAGCCAAAATTGATGAACCTGAAAGATATTATTGCGGCATTTATTCGTCACCGCCAAGAAGTAGTGACCCGCCGTACCATGTTCGAGTTGCGTAAAGCGCGTGAACGTGGACACATCTTAGAAGGCTTAACCGTTGCGTTGGCCAATATTGATGCCATCATCGAAACGATTAAATCTTCTGCCAACCCAGCCGAAGCGCGTGAGCGTTTACAGGCAGGCGAGTGGGCAGCAGGTGGTGTAGTTGCGTTATTGGAAAAAGCAGGTTCAGTTTCTGTACGTCCAGATGAAATTGAAGGCGAAGACCCTAACCGCCCGTTTGGTTTAGATGGTCAGGTCTATCGTTTATCACCTGCGCAAGTGACCGCAATTTTAGAATTACGTTTGCATCGTTTAACAGGTCTAGAACAAGACAAGTTACATGCAGAATATTCTGAAATTTTGGCACAAATTGCTGAATTAACTGCAATTTTGAATGACTTTAATTTGTTGATGGGCGTGATTCGTGAAGAGTTGGCGCAAGTTTTACAGCAATATGGCGATGCACGTCGTACTGAAATTGTAGAATCTCGCATTGATTTCTCGCGTGAAGATTTAATCCCAGAAGAACAAGTGGTACTGACAGTATCACAAACAGGTTATGCAAAAACTCAACCATTGTCAGATTACGCAGCGCAGCGTCGTGGTGGTCGTGGTAAATCTGCAACGTCGATGAAAGAAGATGATTATGTGCAGCATTTAATCGTGACATCTAACCATGCAACGGTGCTGTGCTTTACCGATGTGGGTAAAGTGTACCGTCTGAAAGTGTTTGAAGTGCCACAGGCATCGCGTGGTGCGAAAGGTCGTCCAATGGTGAACTTATTGCCATTAGATGCCAATGAAACCATCACCGCGATTTTACCTGTCATTGATGCACCGAAGAAATTTACCGAGCGTTTGGCAGACTTCCGTAGCTATGTAAAAGCCAATGCTACACATATACAAACCAACGCAATCATTGCTGCACATTATGCAGAATTAGAAGCTGCCTTTGCTGAATTAGCAGATGGTGATGATTTATCTGATGCATTGCGTGTGCAATTGAAACAATTGGGTGTAGAGCTTTCTGCAACCGATTTAGACGATGAGATCATTGCAGAATTTGCATCACAAGCAGAAGCCTTGCGTAAAAACTTTTATGTCTTTATGGCAACGGCATCAGGTACAGTGAAACGTGTTGAATTGGAACAATTCAGTAACGTACGTTCGAATGGTTTACGTGCCATTGAATTGAATGAAGAAGACACTTTAATTGGTGTTGCAATTACCGATGGCGAACAGCAAATTATGTTGTTCTCCAATGAAGGTAAAGCGATTCGTTTTGCTGAAACCGATGTACGTTCAATGGGTCGTGCGGCCAAAGGCGTACGTGGTATGCGTGTCAGCTTCGGTTCAGCACAAGTTGAAGATGTCGAAGATGTAGAAGTCGATGGCGATGATGAAGACAGTTCAGATTCAGCACTCATCAGCCGTATCGTATCGCTAGTCGTAGTACCAGAAACAGGCGAAGTTTTGTGTGCTTCGGCGAATGGTTATGGTAAGCGTACACCTGTAGACGACTTCCCAACCAAAAAACGTGGTGGTAAAGGTGTGATTGCCATTAAGACCTCTGAACGTAATGGTGAATTGGTCGGTGCAGTTGCTATTGATGAAAGCAAAGAACTGATGCTGATTTCTGATGGCGGTACATTAGTGCGTACTCGCGCTTCTGAAGTGGCGCAAACAGGTCGTAATGCACAAGGTGTACGTTTAATCCGCTTGGGTGAAAACGAAACACTGGTGGGTGTAGAAGCGATTGAAGCTGTTGAAGAAGACGAGTTTGTTGAAGCGATTGAAGGTGCAGAATCTTTAGTGGCTGAAACGGATGCAGTTGCTGAAACTGAGCAAGTGGAAAAAGACGGTGAAAATTCAGTAGAAGAATAAGTTTTTTACTGATAAAAAGGGCGCTTCGGCGTCCTTTTTTATAAACGTTGACTGCATAAGAGTAAGCGATGAAAACCAAATTAATGTTGTTGGCAGCAGCGGTTGCATTGAGTGGCTGTAATTCAATGGACAATATTCCAGATCCGAGTCCTGAACAGGAAAAGGCGGCACAGCTAGCCTATGAGGATTTGCGTGATGGGAAGTATGACGAGTTTTTGGATCAGTTAGAGCCGCAGTTGCAAACCCAGTTTAAGGACAATGAAAAGCTGATGAAACGCTTTTCACGTTCAATTCCTCAAGGTGAATACAAGTCTAAGACTTTAATGACCAAAGAGATTGAAGAAGCAACCAATCAGCTTGGGCAATATAAGGTCAGCTATGAAATTGCCTATCCGGAAAATCTGGTTCAGTATGATGTTAGTTTTGACAAGCCGAATGGTAGCAACAAGATTCGTAATTTCAATATTCAAGTCTTTGGCGAATCGGGTAAATAAGTGGAATAGGAGCATTGCTATAATGCTCTATCTGCTTTGATGACCAGAAATTAAACGTCGATAAGCCAAAAAAAAGCACAAGCTACCGATCATTCCAAGATAGAGCAATTTAGGCAAGATCAGTGTTGTAGGCACACCCATCTGATTGAGTTGAATAAACATCTGCACAATTTGGGTAGAGGGCAGGATTTCGCCAACGACTTGCATCCAGGTGGGCATGGCAGCATGCGGCCAGGCCGCACCAGATAAAAAGAACAGTGGAATAGAAGTGAATACAATGACATGCCCCGCACGTTCCGGCAGATCCAGAAAACTAGCAAATAAGCAGGTCATGCCAATTATCGTGTAGATAAAAACCGCAACAGCCAGCAGCATCCCGAGCAGGTTGCCACCGCGCGGATAATCAAATAGCCAGAAGCTAAAGCCGAATAAATAGAAACATCCCAGACAACCAATGGTGAAGACCGCTAAACACATCCCAATCAATGCATTTGTGTTTAATTCTATTTTTCTTTCCCGATATACCAAAATCAGCATACTCAAACCCAAAAGAATGGTTTGGTGGATAATTAAAGGTGCAACCGCAGGAAAGACATAGCTGCCATAGCCGGACAGCGGATTAAATAAAGGAATTTGATGCACAGAAAGGGCAGGTGAAAAATCCGAGACCTTGCCAAAGCGTTCAGTATAATCTGCCAAAGTTTGCTCAACTGATGTGGCTAAGCCCAGACCAATTTGTTTGGTTACTAAAAAGTTGGCTGTACTTAAATACAGGCCAATGCCACCTGTTTCACCATGCCTTAAGCTTTGCGATAAATTGTCCGGCAGAAGTAAAATACCATCGGCTTTTTGTGATTCCACCCATTGTTTGGCCTCGGAAAAATTGCTGGTAATCGCCTCAATCTCCACATTGGGGCTTTGTGCCACTTGACCAATAATACGGGTGCTTAAGTTACTTTGTTCTTCATCGACAATAATAATCGGTAAGGCTTCAGCCTGCTGTGCCTGATAAGCGGTTGGATAAAAAAAGCTGTAAAACAAGACGGATAGAATAAGCGTGGTAAAGATCGTGCCGTGACTGACAATATCCTTAAAGCTTTGCAGATAGTAAAACCAGAGGGATTTCATTGGACTGCTCCTTTAACTATTTTTTTAAGAAACAGATAAGCCAGCAGAGCGTAAACTAGGGCATAGATCAGCAGCATGAATCCAGCTTGAAGTGAAATATGCAATGGACTACCAATCACCCATTGTTCAGTTTGTAATTTGGCATAGGGCGTAAACGGAATAATATTGGACCAGAACTGGGTGAATAGGGGCGCATTATTTAAAGGTAAAGTCACACCGGCAAAACTTAAAGATGAACCACCATAGACCGCAATGATGCCAAAAGATTTACTTAAATCTTTGGTTGCCAGAACCACTGCACTGCTTAAAAATGCATAAGCGCTATATAGCAGAAATTGTGCCGATAGAATCAGAGCGAGCGAGCCGGCAACAAACCAGCCGCGAATTTCAATCAGCCAGAACATCCAGATCCAGGTCCATAGACTAAAAATAGCCACATAGATCAGGTTCTTAGACAGCAATGCCATCCAGATGGATGAGTTGCTAATCCAGCTTGTTAAGGTCTGCCGCTTCAGTTCCTGACCGACGGAAAATGCCACACAACAACACAGCAGTAAATGCAGAATTGCCGGAATGACATAGGGTTCCAGATAGAATTCATAATTCAGCTGCGGATTATACAGCGGAGATATTTTAATATGCGGTGACGGTGCTTCGAGAGAGGGGAGTCGGTTGCCCAGATATTGCTGTCCGCTAAATTCAGCGAGTGCTTGTAGGGTACTGACCAGCATGGCCGAGGAAATGGTATTTCCAATACTGAAATAACTCTGGTTAAAAGCAATACTGATGTCAGCATCCTGGGCACGAACCAGACGTTGCTCGGCACCGCTTGGAATATGGATATAACCCCAAATTTTATTTTGATTTAACAGGCGCTCAATTTCAGCTGTTTGTTCCGACACCGTAGCAATTTTAAGAGTATGATTCAGCGCCACATGTTGATAAATGCTTTGACTCAGCGCACTCTGGTCTTGATCAATAATCGCAATCGGTAAATGATCCGATTTCCCTTGAGCAAACATGCTGCTGAATAAAATAATCACCAGTGCAGGTGCCAGCGTGACCAGACACAGATCCCATTTTTCGCTGAGCAGATAGCGCAGTTCGCGCCATATACCCGTCCACATTATCGGGTCTCTTTCAGTTTAAATAACACGCTCATCCCGACTTTCAGTTCAGAAATTGCTGGTGTGGGTACAAGATGCAGCTTAAAACTGCGCACATCATAACCGCCAGTTTGACGTGTGGTCTTAATGGTGGCAAATTCACCTTCAGCACTGATCTGTCTAATTTGAAAAGTGGCGGTTTTATCTAGGGCGGGAATATAACCTTCAATACTGCTCATTTTCTGAAATGGGGCATATTGGTCTTCACGAATATTCAGGCTCACCCACATTTGATCTTCAATCAGGCTGACCACAGGGACTGCGGTGGCTACCAGCTCCGAGACTTTGCCATAGGTTTTAGACACCGTTCCGTTTACAGGTGCTACTAATTGGGTTTCTGCTTCTAAAGCATTGGCTTCATCCAGCGCAGCCTGGGCAATATCTACTTGTGCATCGGCAGAACTCTTTTGCTGCGAGGTGCTGCCACGTTTGGCACGTGCGTATTGCTGATACGCTGCTTCTGTCATTTGCGCCGCTGATTGACTGGCTGCATACAATTCATCACGGCGCTGGCGTGAAATCACACCTTCCTTCAATAAATTTGCACCACGCTCATAAGAAACTTTGGCTAAATTTTGCTGTGCTTTCAGCGATTGCCAGTTGGCATACAGACTGGCGATATTTTCTTCCTGCGAGCCACGTTCAGCAGTCGATTGTAAGGCCAGCGCAGATTGTAAAGCCGCTGCGGCTTGCTGTTTTTTGGCCTGAATTTCCGGGCTGTTTAAGCGCACCAGTACATCGCCTTTTTTGACCCGCTGACCTTCTTCTACATAGATTTCTTCAATACGGCTTGGCACTTTGGTCGCCACCTGAACTGTTTCAGCTTCTACACGACCCTGCAATTCAAGCGGAGCTGGTTGGTAGCTTTTCCACAATCCAAAAGCGATGACTGCCAGCAGAACTGGAATCAGGGCGAGCAATAAATATTTTTTCTTTTTAGCGATTTCAGGAGCTTGTTGTTGCTCGGTCGAAGTCGTCGCGTTGTTTTCTATTTCAGTTTTTGTTTCTACCTGTTGCGCAGGCGATTTTTCTGTATCGCTGGATGAAGCCACTTCATTCACAGGATCATTGGGTTTTTGATCTTCGTTCATGTTCGGCTCCATTAGCGAATATAGTGGGTGTTGGCATGTTGAATGTAGGTTGGAAATTCTGCAATCGAGCCATGGCTTTGTAATAGTGTGGCCAGTGACATCACATATTTGTAAGCATTCAAGGCAGTTTCAGCTCGTAGTCCGCTCAGCATATTTTGTGCATCGATGACCTGTGTGGCGGTACCCGTATCTTCTTTAAAAGACAATTCTTGGATGCGTAAATTTTCCTGTGCGGCTTTCAAGTTTTGTGCCAGAAGTACATCACTTTGCTGTGCACTAAGTGCTTCGCTATAAGATTTATAAATCAGATTTTCAATTTCCTGCTGGGTGCGTGCAGTAAGCAGTTCTGTTGCAGAGCGTTTGAGTTCGGCAGCCTGAATATTCTTGTTTTTATCGATCCCGGAAAACAGGTTATAGCGTGCGGCAACCCCGACAATCCAGTTTTCATTTTGATCCAGACTATATTCGCCAAAAGCAAATACATTTGGTTTTTTCGCTGCTTGCTGGGCTTTCACATTGGCTTGGGCCAATTGGGTATCCAGCTGCATTTTTTGAATCAGCGCAGAGTTCTGACTAAAAGTTTTTAGCAGATGATTTAAGGCCTGTGGCTCGGTTTTATTGACAAATAAAGGCGTCGAAAGCTCAGTGATGCTACTTTCCTGAAGCAGATTATTCAGCTGGAACAGCGCAGCATTCAAATTGGCCTGCGTATTTTGCTGGCTGCGCTCGGCATTATTACGTGCCACTTCAAATTGCATACGCTGGCCTTTACTGATAAAACCTTGCTGTTCCATTTTTAAGGCATTGCGATAATGCTGCTGCATGGCATTCAGATTAAACAGCGCAGCTGCATGCAATTGCTTTTGGAGCTGCACATTAAAATAACTTTGAATCAGTTCAAAACGCTGCGTATCTTGCTGCTGTTTGTTGCTGAGCTGACTACGACCGACCTGAATATTGGCAATTTCTTTGGCACTACGGGTGAGGCCTCCAGTATATATTGGCATAATCACGGAAACAGTGGGGCGAATCACCTGATCTTCAAGGATGACATTAGACGTATCCGGAATCAGACCAACTCCGCTATGAATAGTATTGTTAAGTCCATCACGCAGTGGATCGGTAATACCTGCAGGTAGATCCACGCCATTACTGGCCTCCCACTCATTAAGCCGGCCATTCACGCCTTGAGAGAGTGAATTCTCCAGATTATTTTTAAATTGCTTTAATGGAATATCGACTTCACTGTGAAAGGCATAGGCACGAACATTCAGGTCGACACGTGGCAGACCTACGCCTTTTACTGCTTCAGCTTCAAGTTTTGAAGCCTGTTCCAGACTTTGATAGGCTTGGCTGCTATAAGAATTTTGCAACAACTGACGTTCAGCATCCTGAAAGCTGATGCTCTGTGCATGAGCAAAGCTGCCATACATCATAGATGCAAGCAGATTTAAACCCCAGACAAGCTGTCTTTTATTTTTCTTTAAGTTCATAAAGTCGCTAAACTGATTTAAAGCCAGTAATGTTATCCCGCTAGTATAAATCAAAGGTTCGCAGATAGAACTAGTGTAAAGTTATAGTATTGTTTCTTGTACATTTGTCTATAAAAAGCACGCTTATGCGTCCTCTAATCTTCTTTTTTTACCTTTTCTTTTTAAATAGCGTTTTTTAGCTACTTTTTCTCTATATTCTTTTAAAAGTCTTGGATTTTTTGCGATTAATTCATCCATATTGCTTTTTCCCCCCTCGAAATTCAGGATGTTGCTCTCGCATTTTTTTACATTCACTCTTTTCTCGCCAGATTTTAAAGAATAAATAAAGCTTGCTGAAGCATCTCTACGTAAAACTTCTTCTTTAAATAAAGGGGTGGCAATAGATCTCTTACGAAAGTTAATTTAAGAGCATCCAATTCACCATTCCAGCAATTAAATTCATTCTTAGACCAAATCGTTTCCGTCTATTTCTATAGCGTTCTGTTAATATCCGAAAATGTTTAAGTTTGCCGTTGATATGTTCAATTGTGATCCTACGCCGACTGATTTCTTGGTTGATCTGTTTTGCTATTTGGGGTAATGATAAATTGTTAGGTTTCTTGATTGGAATGAGTAACTTACTCTTAATCTGATGAAATCCTTTATAGGCTAAATCTGCCATGATATAAGGATAAATAATCATCTCCTTCAAATGCTTACGCGCAATGTTCAGATCGTGTTTTCTGCCATCTTCAATCTGTATACTTACAATTTGCTTTAATTGGGGGTTAAAAATGACCTGTGTTTTTAGCGTATGTTTCTTCTTTTTACCACTATAGAATTTTCTTTGTTTTTTTGGGACGCTCAATCTGTGACTCAGTAACATCAACGATTACATAATCCCCCTCATTAAACTTTTGATTCCTTTTCGGCAATGCGAAAATCCGTGATTGAATCAGAGCATTTTCAACTTTCTGAATCGTACGATTCACATTACTTTCAGCTAGGTTATAGTCGGCGGATAACTCAATTTGAGTTCTATAACAGCGTAAGTAATTTAAAGTTAACAACAATTGATCCTCTAAACACAACGAATGAGGTCTTCCAGATTTTTTCTTGGCAAGTTCAGCATGTTGTAACACTGATACCATTTTTAAGAATAATGGACGAGGAACTCCAACAAGTCGTTTAAATTCTTCATCATTAAATCTTGTTAAATTTTCATATTTCATGAGATGAGTATAAACAATTTTTTACTTTCGCAAGAGGTCTAATATTAGTGAAAAAATAATTAGTTTTATAGCTAATCATAGATTCCAAGATATTTTGAGGTAACAAAATTACAGGTCCAACAACTTTATTAGGCCCCCAAGGAGCGTGAGGAAGTGAAAATTTTGATTTTTTCCATTCGTTATCGATTGCACAAAAGAAATGAATAGCCTCTTTTGTTTCAGTCGTTTCTATACCTAATTTTTCACATTGTTCTAATGTATATTCTGCAAAATGTTTAAAGCAAATATTAGGGTTTGTTGACAATTCGTCTATGTTTGCGGCAACGCATATTTTTTAGCTGCTATAAGGCATGGGACAGGAAATTTAGTCATTTTAAATGACTGGCACATAACGCAATAGCAGCAAAAAATATGCTCGCCCTGAAAGGCTGTGGCTAAAACTTTCTCAGATTGCGTTATGAAACTTAGCAATAATCTCGCTATTCCTTGCGTTTCATGCCTGATCTGCTCAGTTTTAGCCTACAGCGCAAGCCATTTATGAAATGTCAACAGACCCTAGTCGTTATATCTGAAATAGTGTCCAGACCTATACCATCTGCAACTAATATTAATTCTTCAAGATCTTCTAATAAGCCTGTCTGAGCTGCCTGAGAAGACTTTAAGCATGTGAGTATATATTCAACTTTAATATCGTGTGATCCTTTGCCATTTACTCCTTCTTTAGTTGCACCAATGCCAGTATATTTGGGCTCAGGAAAATGGGAGCATAATTTTCTTGCTTTAATTTCATCTTTTTCTTTAAGAGCTTCCATTAAACATTTCATAAAATTTTGCTGAGTAGTCAGAGCAGACCTGGAATGTATGTTCTCACAACGAGTTAAATAATAACTATCAATGTATAAGCGAGTATCTGTTTCCAGATTAGGGTCAAAGAAGTCAACTTCAAGTAAATTTTTATCTACCTTAAAGTGATTGAGGAATGTTGTCATTGTTTATTTCTCCTTTAATATTTATTTAAAATATCATTTAATTAGGAGTAGTGGGTGGTTTTTTTGATCAATTTGCGACAGATATTGTCGCACACATTTCAACCTCTTTTTTTGATTTAGTAAATTTATCCCTCGAATCTACATTGATTTTTTGACTCTATCTTGGCTCATAGATTGAAATAATTTTGTGCAAGACCCTGCCAGATATGGTTAAATGCCATCATTTTATTGTGTTTCACTCTGAAAGGAAAAATCATGCGCGCGTACAACTTCTGTGCTGGTCCTGCAGCATTACCGACTGCCGTACTTGAAAAAGCTCAAGCTGAAATGCTTGACTGGCATGGCAAAGGTCTTTCGATCATGGAAATGAGCCACCGTAGTGCCGACTATGTTGCCATGGCTGAAAAAGCGGAAGCAGACCTGCGCAAACTCATGAATATTCCTGAGAACTACAAAGTATTGTTCTTGCAGGGTGGTGCATCGCTACAATTTTCTGCGATTCCATTGAATTTGTTGGGTAAAAACAACAAGGCAGATTATATCCACACGGGTATTTGGTCTGAAAAAGCCTTAAAAGAAGCGCAGCGCTATGGCGATATTCATGTCGTTGAAGCGGGTATTCAGATTGAAGGTAAGCATGCCATTAGCGAACAAAGCCAATGGAACTTATCTGCCGATGCTGCCTATGTGCATTATGCAGATAACGAAACAATTGGTGGTTTGCAGTTTGCCAATATTCCAGAAACAGACAAACCGTTGGTATGTGATTTCTCATCAAGCATTTTATCTGCACCTTTAGATGTATCTAAATTTGGTCTGATTTATGCAGGTGCGCAAAAAAATATTGGCCCAGCAGGCTTAACCATTGTGATTGTACGTGAAGATTTGCTTGATCAAGCCAAGCCTGAAATTCCAAGCATTTTGAAATATTCAGCACAAGCAAAAAATGATTCCATGGTGAATACACCTGCAACTTATGCATGGTATTTGTCTGGTTTAGTGTTTGAGTGGTTATTGCAAAACGGTGGTGTAGATGCGATTCATCAAGCTAACCTAGAAAAAGCGAAATTATTATACGGTTATATCGATTCAAGCGATTTCTACGCGAATCCAATTTATAGCGCAAACCGTTCAATTATGAACGTTCCGTTTACTTTGGCTGATGCCGCACTGGAAAAACAATTCTTGCAAGAAGCTGAAGAAAACCGTTTGTTGAACTTGGCAGGTCACCGTTCTGTAGGTGGTATGCGCGCAAGTATTTATAATGCAGTGCCATTAGATGGCGTACAAGCTTTGGTTAACTTTATGGATGACTTTGCAAAACGTCACGGTTAATTGATAGTAGTAAAAAGCAAAAACCCAGCTGAATTAGCTGGGTTTTTTTTATAGAAATAGGTGAAAAGTCATAGAGGCTTGTTGATGAGTGAAACTCAGAACACAAAATAGTGTAAGCCGTAGGCGGAGAGCAGCATGCCTAATGCAAAAAATAGGCAAGACATCGGGTCGAGCTGATAGCGTTGCTCAAGTTGATGTTCTACATGCTGTAAGTTTTCTTCTTGCACGATTTTCATAGATATTATTTTCCGATGATCTATTTATCGTTAAATATTTAAATACGGCTATATTTTTAGCATAAAAAATTGATTAAATAAAGTACTAATTTTATTTTAAATATAATATCTGCCAATAATGAATTAATTCTGTGTTGATTTTTAAAATCCGCACCACTCAAGGCTTTCAGATTATCTACGGTGCTTGGTGCAGATGTTTGGGTTTTAAAATAACTTATCCACATATTCGATTTAAAATATGGCTGATTTTGAATTTATAATAAATTTAAAGCTGTGGATAACTGCGTTTTTTGAATTTAAAATGCTTAAATAAGCATCAATATATTCATACTATCAATAGCACGCTTTTAACAATCAAAAATTGATTATAAGCCATCAGTGAAATAAGTATTGAAAGTTCCTTCTCCCTGAGGAGAAGGCGAGGATGGGGGGATGATGAATATGAATTTATTATTTAGACAGCTACTTTGAGGTTTATTTTTAATAAACTACTGTTTTATATTGTGAATATTGGCTTGAATCCAAATATTGCCACGAATGTATTGTCCAATTTCAAAGTTTTGGTGCGCAGGATTTTTAGTTGCAAGACGAATTAAAATCGCAGGCTGATTTTCATCATGAATTAGAGTGACATCATAAACAGTATAGGCTTGATTCATGAATTCAAAACTGGTTTTACCAACAACATTGCCCTGAAACCAAGCTTCATCTTCCTGACCGATATTTTCGCCATATAAATATGCGACCATTTTAGAAAAATCCACCGTTACAGGTGCTTTGTCATCTTCGGACTTAGGTTGCCATGCGTCAATTTGTTCTTGCAGATTGGCAGGTGCAACACCATCATTGGCTGCTAAAATATCATTCAGCGCACGATGGTGTTTAATTGACGCAGGATCATCGACCACCAATTGTTCGCCTTCAGCAACAGCTTCAAGTTCATACGCCCATGCGTTTAAATGCACCCAGTAGGTTTGATCTTTTTGGTATTGTTGATGGTTGACGCTGTATAAACTGTCAAAAGCATAGACAATACTGTTGTTGCCTAAATTGAGTCGAAGCACCGCTTGAGTGTTAGATTTGCAGCTAATGATACGTTCAATTTTAGCTTCAACTTTGTAAGGACTTTCAAAGCAAGGGAAAGCCGTTTTTACAGCTTGTGGTTTGTTATTTTCAACCGCAATCACTTGTGTCAATTGAATTGCCTCTTTGCTTGGGCCTTGAATCAGCCATGTGCTTTGATCCATTTCTGCTTCTTGGCGGCATAAACCCATTGGCATAATTGGTGCATCTAGAGCCAGTCCTAACCATTTTGGAACTTCGGTGCAGGGTTCATCCGTGAGTAAATTCCAATGTTCAACATGGCTGCCGAAGTTCTGATCTTCAATGCGGATGATTTCTGGTCTATTTTGATTGTTCATAAGCACTTTGAGATGTTGGGTTCTTTTCTTTACTCTTAGATCGAGGGTTATTTCGATTTTTCAAGTCTTTGGCTGAAATTTCATGTAATGCCACTGCATTTGTACAGATTGTGGACAGCGATGCAGCAGAAACAAAATCACATCCATCTACACTTTAGCATGCAATTCTGAGCATTTTAAACATACTGCAATGTAATGAGTTTGATACACTAGTCGCATATTATTATCAGGGTTGCACAGTGCTGCCATTTAAACTTTGGGTTGATGCAGATGCATTACCTAAAATTCTAAGAGAAGTCATTTTACGTGCTTCAGATCGTTACCAACTTGAAGTCACTTTTGTTGCCAATCAATCGGTCGGGATTACGCCTTCGGTACGGATTAACTCTATTCAAGTGATGCATGGTGCCGATGCCGCCGATCAGGAAATTGTAGATCGCATGAAGGAACACGACATTGTGATCACGCAGGATATTCCACTAGCGGCACAAGTGATTGAAAAGGGCGGAATAGCGATTCATCCACGTGGTGAAATTTATACTGTTGCCAATGTGAAAGCGCGTCTGCATTTGCGTGATTTTATGGATACTTTGCGTGGTGCAGGCGTACAAACAGGTGGGCCAGCACCTATTTCAGAACGTGATAAACGTGAGTTTTCAAGTAGTCTAGATCAAACCATCCAAAAGCAAAAACGTAAAACTGCTTAATACGAGTCACGCATGCCTTCTAAAACCAATATTATGATGACCTATGCCTTATTGGTTTTCATTTGGGCAACAACGCCTTTGGCAATTGTCTGGAGTGTGTCAGATTTACACATGCTTTGGGCTTTGGTGCTACGTTTTTTCATTGCTTTGCCCTTAGCTATTATTTTATTGCTGCTGTTAAAAGTGAAATTTCCACATCATCTACAAGCGTGGCATAGTTATTTGGCAGGTTCGTTTAGTCTGATCGGTTCACAAATTTTCACCTACATTGCCACCGCTTATTTAAGCTCAGGCATTATCGCCCTGATGTTTGGTCTGACCCCCATCATAGCAGGTTTGATTGGTCGTTTTGTGTTTCAGTTGCATTTGGCACGTATTCAATGGATCGGAATGACAGTGTCCATTTTAGGGCTTGGCATCATCTGCTTTGGCGGCGAAACACAGCATGTGCATCCTCTGGGTATTGTTTTAATGCTGTTTAGTGTATTGACCTACACCATGTCTATTTTCTGGGTGAAAAAAGTTAATGCGCAAGTTGAACCTGTAGCACAGGCAACTGGCTCGATTTTGGTATCAACCATTGCGGCTTTATGTATTGTGCCGTTTATTTGGCAATATGTACCGACTAGTTTGCCGAGTCTTAAATCTATCGCAGCTTTACTTTATACCGTGATCATGGCTTCTTTGATTGCAATGTTCTGTTATTTTAAATTGGTGCAGAATATTCAGGCGACCACCTTATCTTTAACCACCGTCATGACGCCAATGATTGCTTTGTTGATTGGTGCTTTACTCAATCAAGAAGCTTTATCGGTCATGGTATTTGTGGGCGCTTTGGTTTTATTGTCAGGCTTAGTGCTGTATTTTTATCGTGATCTTAAAGCAAGTCGGGCATTGGCTCAGAAAATCAAAACACCATCCTAACGATATGCAAAGATGGCGTTATCCACGTGATTTTATATACGCGAACATGCAGAAATGATTTATTTTATTTCTTAGATTATGCTTGTTTTAAAGCAACGGCTTCTGCAAGTTTGACGCGATCTTGAGGGTGTAGAGTAATAAAATACGCCCCAGTACGATATTGTCCATTTTCTTCTTCACGGCTGTAAACCACTTGCGCGGTTGCGGCTATATGGAAAAAGTTTTCAGGATGGCTGAGCGTGACATGAATATAACTGCCCGTGTTTAATTCACGTTCACTATAAAAACTGAAACCACTTTCTGAAAAATTGACCTGTTCAGGGATAGGTAACATGCTTTGTACAATTGCATCGTATAAAGACCCTGTAATAAGGTTTAATTTTTGGTTGAATAAGGATAAGATTCGAGCAATTTGTTGATCTTTTTCAGTTAATTGTTCTAATTCGTAGTTTAATGCATGATCAAATTGATCTAATTCTGCGAGTAGTAGAAAATAACGCGGTAAAACAAAATTAGCATCGTAAGGGTCGTTCAGCGCAACATCGTCAGAAATGATCTGGTAATTGATTCTCAGGGCAGCATCAATTCGTGACATGACACGACGTTCAGACGCGACGCTTTGATGCTGTAAATTTTCCATAATGTATTACCTCGGACTTGATGGTATGTTTAAACCAATCTCGCTATATATAGGGTTGAGATATACGCGCGCTCGGCGCAGTAACCACTTTATTTCTTTTATTGCCTTAGTTTCGATGATCGGTCTAACTTTGGGTGTTGCCGTCCTCATTACCGTACTTTCGGTGATGAATGGTTTTGATCGTGAATTAAAAAATCGTGTCTTGGGCATGATACCTCAAGCCACTGTTTCATCAACACAAATTTTAACAAATTGGCCAGAACTTGCAACGAAAGTTGAGCAACATAAGCATGTTGTTGGTGCTGCACCATTTACGCAATTGCAAGGCATGTTGACTGCACAAGGGCAAGTGTCGGGCATTATGGTCACGGGAATTGAACCCGAATACGAAAAGAAAGTATCCATCATTCAAAACCACATGGTTGCAGGCAGTATCGACAATCTGAAAAAGGGTGAGTTCGGTATTGTTTTGGGCAAACAAATGACTGATGCCTTGGGTTTGGGTTTAAACGACAGCATCACCTTGGTTTTACCTGAAGCAACGCCATCCCCTGCAGGGGTTGTACCGCGTTTTAAACGCTTCAAAGTGGTTGGTATTTTTAGTATTGGTGCAGAAGTCGATTCGATGATGGGATATATCGCCCTGAATGATGCTTCGACTTTGCTGCGTTTACCCGATGGTGCGCAAGGTGTACGTTTAAAACTGGATGATATTTTTGCTGCACCACAAGTATCTCGAGATATTGTGCAAGAGCTACCTGCCAACTTTTACGCTTCGGACTGGACTTATACTCACGGTAACTTGTTTAGCGCCATTCAAATGGAAAAGGCGATGGTGAGCCTATTGTTATTCCTAATTGTTTTGGTGGCTGCATTTAATATCGTGTCTTCTTTGGTGATGGTTGTGACCGATAAAAAATCGGATATTGCGATTTTAAGAACTTTGGGTGCATCACCAAGCACGATTACCAAAATTTTTATGGTGCAAGGTACGGTCATTGGGGTTATTGGTACGGTTTCAGGTGCAATCTTGGGGATTATTTTCGCGTCTAGTATCAGTGGTTTTATTGCATGGTTGAATAATGTATTAGGGCTAAATTTATTTGATGCTTACTTTATCAACTACTTACCTTCATATTTAAGATGGCAAGATGTGGTGGTGATTGTGAGCTTGTCGTTAATTTTAAGTTTCTTGGCGACGATTTACCCTGCATTACGTGCCGCGAAAATTCAACCAGCAGAGGCATTGCGTTATGAGTAAGATTGTTCTGGAAGCCAAACAAGTTTCTAAACACTTTACCGATGGCAAAACCACTGTTGAAGTGATTCGTGGTCTAGATTTACAAGTTCAGCAGGGGCAATTTATGTCTATTGTTGGGGCGAGTGGTTCGGGTAAAAGTACCTTATTGCATGTTTTAGGTGGCTTAGACCGACCAAGTACAGGCGAAGTATTTTTAAATGGTCAGCGTTTTGACAATTTAGGCGAAGCTGAGCGCGGTTATTTGCGTAATCAATACCTCGGTTTTGTTTATCAATTTCATCACTTGCTGCCTGAGTTTAGTGCGCTTGAAAATGTGGCGATGCCGTTAATGTTACGCGCAGGCACGAACTATAAAGAGGTGAAGGCACAGGCAGAGTATCTGCTTGAGCGTGTCGGTTTGTCGCATCGTTTAACCCACAAACCTGGTGAGCTTTCTGGAGGGGAACGTCAGCGTGTTGCATTGGCACGTGCGTTGGTGGCGAAACCCGCACTCATGCTTGCCGATGAGCCTACTGGAAACTTAGACCGCAAAACTGCAGTTAAAATTTTTGAATTGCTGCGTGAATTACGCAGTGAATTTAACATGGCGATGCTAATTGTGACCCATGATGAAGAACTGGCAAAATCTGCCGATACCATTCTGCACATGCAAGATGGTGTTTGGGTAGATGCTTAGGGGCATAGCTCGTAAAGCCGCTCAAAAGCGATTGCGTTTAAAATAGCAATTGCTGGAATAAGATTGTTTTGTTGAAGCCCACTTCGGTGGGCTTTATGATGCATGCCAATAAAAATAATAAGTTTAATATTCATGCTGCAATTGATTGGTCTGGCTTGGGTGATTGGGATCGCCTGTGTCGGAATACGTTCTTCTTCTTTTCCAATACATTCATTGACTTCCATGCCTAGTGCAATGGTTTTACTGATTTTATGCAGTATCGTTGTGCAATACTTGTTGCAAGCTCGCTTATCTTCAATCTATTGGAAATGTTTGAATGTAGGAGTGGCAGGTGTTTTGAGTCTTGTTTTCGGTTTGATCTATGCGGATACGCAGATGCAGCAGCGTTTGCAATGGCGTGAACTACAACCTGAATTTGCTGAAGTCGTGGTTTATGTCAGACAGTTAAATCAGCTAAATGACAACAGCATTTCACAAAGGGTTGAGGTGTTAAACCGACATCCTCAAACAGTGACATGGTTAGCAACTTTAGCACAAACTCAGGTAGATCAAGAGCAAAATTTAGAACTTGGACACTATTACAAATTAAGTGGAAAAATTCGCCCTGCGCATAGTTATGCCACAGCAGGTGCATTTGATGTAGAGCGGTGGTATTTACAGCAAAATATTATGAGTGGTTTTCGGGTTGAGCAGATTCAGCCTATCTCGGCTGAACAAATTTATGCCATGGGGTTTACACAACATTGGCGTGCCCAACAGACGCTATGGGCAAAATTTCGATTATGGATTGAACAGCAGCGTTATCAAATTCGACTGTTTATTCAGCAGCAACCTTTGCATCATCAAGGTTTAATTCTTGCATTACTCACAGGAGATAAAAGCCTATTAGATGCAGAAACTGAAGCACAGTTTCAGCGTTTTGGAATTAGCCACTTATTGGCTATTTCAGGGCCACATGTGCTGATTTTTGCAGGCATGCTATGTTGGGCATTACGTCAGCTGATTAGGTATTACCGTCCGCATTGGTATTTGTGGATGCCTAAACAATACTTGCTCATGTTGCCATTTTTAAGTTGTGTATTGCTGTACACCGCCTTTGTCGGTTTTGAAATTCCTGCATTAAGAACCTTGCTGATGTGCAGTCTAGTGACAGTAATGTTAGTGCTGAAGCAGAAGCTTCAAGGCTTTGCCTTGCTGATTTATAGTGCTGCCTTATTATTATGGTTTGATCCTTTAAGTGTACTGTCTGCTGCTTTTTGGCTGTCTTACGGGGCCTGTTTTATTCTACTGCGTATTTATCAGAGCTTGAGTGCGCAACCACGTATAGAGCTGAATCGTTGGCAGCAACTGAAACATGCCAGCAAAATTCTAATCGAGTCGCAATGGAAAATTTTTATTGCCTTATTTCCTTTGGTGATTGTGTTTTTTAAACAAGTGGCGTGGATTGCACCGCTTATTAATATCATCGCAATTCCATTGATTGGTATGCTGATCGTGCCTTTAGATGTTTTGGCAGGAATTTGCTTTTTTATTTTTGAACCCTTGGCGTCAATACTGTTTCAATTGAATGATCTAGCTATGGCTTTGTTGCGCTTGATTTTTCGGGGGATGGAAACCGTTTTTGTACCACGGTTACATACTTTGTCGATGTCTGCAGCGGTGTATGTCTGTCTATGTTTAGGCTTATTTCTGCTATTTTTACCACAATCGGTATTGCCTAAAACTTGGGCAATCTTATGTTTTGTTCCACTGATTATAGTCGATAGCCAACGACAACCATTTGAATTAACAGTACTCGATGTGGGGCAGGGACAAGCTTTATTTTTACGTTCAGGTCATTACAACATGATGATTGATGTGGGCGGTTCTTATGATGAAAGTAAGTTTAGTATTGGACAGCAAATTTTACGTCCATTTTTAGCGGTGCATGGTATTAAACAACTGGACTTGGTGGTTTTAAGTCATTTAGACCAAGACCATAGTGGTGCATTTCCTCATTTGCAAAATGAAGTCAATATTCAGCATGTCTTTGCCAATCAGACCGTAGATGTGGCAGTAAATAGCAAGTTTAATTTGTGTCAGCAAGGGCAACAGTGGTCTTTACCACATCAGGTACAGATACAAGTTTTATCTCCTAAACCGAGTCAATTACCTTATGCCGCACAGCAACAAAATGAGTTGTCATGTGTGTTGTATATTTCAGTGCCATCCGCACAGCCATATCAGCATTTTTTAGTGATGGGCGATGCAGGTTGGGCAACTGAATATCAATTGTTGCAGGAATATCCTGATTTAAAAGTAGATGTGTTAATTTTGGGTCATCATGGGAGTAAGCACAGTTCTGCCTATGATTTTTTAGCACATTTTAAACCCAAATTGGCCGTGGCATCTGCAGGTTTTGATAATCGTTATGGACATCCTAGTTCTTTAGTTCAGCAACGCTTGGCTGCGCTCAATATTCCGTTCATGAACACCATACAACAGGGCAGCGTACGTTTTTCTGTAGATGCACAACAGCGTATGCTTATACAGCCGTATCGGCAGCAGAAATTGTGGTTGCAGCGTTAGTTTGGTTCTGTGTCTGGGCACGTACAGCCTGCACATCTGCCAAGGCTTCTTGCACAGGTTTATGATAGACCCCGCGTAAATCTGGATGGGCTTTATAGCGTTTATAACTCCAGTGATAATGTGTAGGATAACGACGGATCAAATCTTCAATTGCACGGTGAATAATAGCTGTCCCTGCATTGGCATCACACTGATAAATGTGCTCATCTATCGCTTCGATATACATATCAAAGCCTTGATCTGCATTTCTTAACGCATATAAGAACAAAGCTTTTGCTTTAGTTTTCTGAATCAATTTGGCGCTTAAATTACTCGATTCCAACGGAATACCAAAAAAAGGAATCATCTCACCACCTATATTTGGGGTATGGTCTGGCAAAATGACAGTGGTTCCGCCTTGTTTGAGTGCTTTAAAAATTTGACGTACCCCAGATTCATCTGTTGGGACTAAATGTGCCTGTTCACGGCTACGTGCTTGGCGCACAAAATCATCTGCCGCAGGGTTTTTGACAGGTTTATACATGATGGTCATTTGCGTATATTGAGCGATCCACGCATTCATAATTTCCCAAGTGCCAAAATGCGGCACAATTAAGACCAAACCCTTTTGTGCAGCCAGTGCATCTTGTAATAGTTCTAAACCATGTACCTGATGGATTCTTTGAATATTTTTTTGATTGCTTGATCCCCAAATATGAAAAAACTCAAAATAAGAGGTCAGTTCGTTACGAATTGCTTGCTGGGTAATCTGTTCGCGTTGTTGTGAGTTCAGCTCAGGAAGCGCAATTTGTAGATTGAGTTGAATGGTTTGAGAGGTTTTACTCAAACGCAGTGTATTGACCAAAAAAGCCAAAGATTTTGCAAAAAAACGCGCAACTGTTAAAGGTTGTCGACTGACAAAATCAAGCAGGCGCGATAAAGCCGTTGTCGGTGCAGGTTCGGTCATAACGACAGCATCAATTGATAGAAAGGATAAAGATGTAAAATATTATAGGAGAAAATACAGGCTTTAGACAGTTTTTGCCAATTCCGTGTATATAATGGAGCAAATTTACTATTTTTTGGATTGTTTCATGTCCGATTGGCCACCAAAACCACAAAATGAATCACAACAAATATCTCCACAAGCACAGCAGCCCACAGGCAATGAGTGGAAACTATTAGAAAAAGCTGTTTTAGCTTCAGTTGAAGAACAACGTCGTGCACGTCGTTGGGGGATTTTCTTTAAGTTTTTAACTTTTGCTTATATATTTTTACTGTTGGTGATAATGGGCAAAGGGTGCAGTACCACGACCACGAATCCATCGGCAGCGAGTCCACATATCGCGGTGGTGGATATTGTTGGCACAATTGCATCTGATAAGCAAAGTGTGAACAGCAATGACACCATCAAGTCACTGAAAAAAGCCTATGAAAACAGCAACAGTCAGGCGGTGGTGCTAAATATTAATTCTCCGGGTGGTTCACCTGTGCAGTCAGATGAAATCTGGCAAGAAATTCAATATCTGAAAAAACAGCATCAAGGGAAAAAACTCTATGCCGTGATTGGCGATACTGGCGCTTCAGGTGCGTATTACATTGCTTCCGCTGCAGATGAAATTATTGTCAATCCATCAAGTTTGGTGGGTTCAATTGGCGTGATTATGCCAAATTATGGGCTGAGCGGTTTAATGCAGAAGATGGGTGTGGAAGATCGTACTATGACCTCAGGTGAAAATAAAGCCTTATTGTCGATGACACAACCTGTTGATCCTGAACAGAAAAAACATGTGCAAGCCGTATTAGATAATGTGCATGGCCACTTTATTCAAGCAGTGAAAGATGGACGCGGCGCGAAACTGAAATCACAAGATCCTGCGATTTTCTCAGGTCTGTTCTGGACAGGTGAGCAAGCCGTGACTTTAGGCATTGCCGATAAGATTGGCAGTTTAAATAGCCTGAAGCGTGATTTAAACCTAGATAAAACAGTGAACTATACCATTGAACACAGTCCTTTAGACTCTGTGTTGGGTCGTATGGGGGCAGCAGTGGGAGAGGGCTTTGCCACTTCTTTATCTCAACATATTCAGACTGAGCAAAACGCGAAATTACAATGAAACCACTGATTCATTTTGCGCATGCCAATGGCGTGCCATCGAAGGTTTATCAAAAACTGTTTGATTTACTTAAAGATGATTACGATGTGATTTACGTCCCTTTGTTGGGGCCAGATAAGCGTTATCCGATTGATAATCATTGGCAAAGCTTAACCCAACAAGTGATTGACAGTGTTGTACGTCAAGCTCAGGGACGTAAAGTGATTGCGTTGGGGCATTCTTTAGGTGCAGTGTTGTCGTTTCAAGCCTCTTTACAACGCCCTGAATTATTTGAACAAGTGATCATGCTTGATCCACCTTTAATCATGGGTAAAGCATCGGTGTTTTTACATTTTGCCAAAATGTTTAAGCTTAAAGCAGTAGATCAACTGTCGCCTGCATCTTTGTCTTTGCGCCGTCGTGATCATTGGGAAAGTCGTGAGCAAGCAGCAGACTTATTGCGTCCGAAAGGTTTTTATCAAGATTTTGATGCCGACTGTTTTCAGGCTTATATCGAGCATGCTTTGACTGATGACCATGTACGAGGCGGGGTACAATTGACCATTCCAAAAATGGACGAGGTCAATATTTTTAGAACCAATCCATCACTGTGGTGGTTACCGCAAGCAAAACTGCAAGTGCCGACAGAATTGGTGATTGCAAAAAAAGGGCCGTTCTTAAAAGCAGGTTTCCCACAAATTACCGCCAAGAAATTCAACATTGCTTATCAGGTGGTTGAAGGTGGACATATGTTCCCTTTAGAAAAACCTGAAGCGACGGTGCAGTTGATTAAAGATTTGATTCAAGCACAGCAGAGTAAAGCTGCTTCTGTTTAATTCAGTCTGAACCAAATACGAACCATAAAAAACGCCTGATCAACAGGCGTTTTTTCGTATATATCAAAAGCTACATACTTAAAGAATATTTAAAAATTGCAAAACTGCACAGGTTGTTGTAACAGTTGTTGGCGATACATCACACCTTGCGCAGTGTGCTGAATGGTTCCGTTACAAATCCATTCAACCACTTGCGGATAAATCAAATGCTCCAACACATGCACACGGTTCGCCAAGCTTTCGGCATCATCGTGGATGTTTACTTGCAACACACCTTGTGCCAGTGCTTGACCTGCATCTAATTCAGCAGTGACATAATGCACGGTACAACCATGTAAAGTATCGCCTGTATTGAGTACACGTTGATGGGTGTGCATGCCTTTATAATGCGGCAAGAGTGAAGGATGAATGTTGAGCATTTTACCTTCCCAAGCGTGCACAAATTTGGCACTTAAAATACGCATAAAGCCCGCAAGCACCACCAAATCAACATCCCATGCAAGTAATTGTTGATGCATGACATCATCAAATAATTCACGACTCGGATATTGTTTGTGCTCAATCACTGCAGTTTGAATCCCTGCTTGTTGAGCGCGTTGTAAAGCATAAGCATCAGGCTTATTGGAAATAACCCCAACAATTTGCCCTGAAAGATTGGCATCTATCAGGGCTTGTAAGTTACTTCCGCTGCCTGAAACGAGGACAGCTATTTTGATCATCTGAGTCAAATCACGCAAAAATTACGCGAATTTTTTCATCTGCGCCTTCAACGGATTCGGCGTTGTCTTGAATACGACCCATCACCCAAGCTTTTTCGCCAAGGCTGTTGAGAAGCTCAACTGTTTTGTCTGCATCGTTGGCATCTACAACAACAACCATACCTACACCACAGTTAAAGGTGCGATACATTTCAAACTGTTCTACACCGCCTTCACGTTGTAACAATTTGAACAGTTCTGGCCATTCCCAAGATGATTCGTCAATCACTGCTTGCGCACCATTTGGCAATACACGTGGTAAGTTACCTGGTAAACCGCCACCCGTAATGTGCGCCATAGCATGCACATCAACTTGTTTGCACAGTTCAAGCATTGATTTGACATAAATGCGTGTTGGTTCCATGGCAACGTCAGCCAGTGGACGACCATCAACCAGTTGAGTTAAATCAACATTTTTTACGTCTAAAATTTTACGAAGTAAAGAGTAACCGTTTGAGTGTGCACCTGAAGAAGCGACACCAATCAGAACGTCACCAGCTTTTACTTTAGAGCCATCAATAATTTTGCTTTGCTCAACCACGCCCACACAGAAGCCTGCAAGATCGTAATCTTCACCTTCATACATGCCTGGCATTTCAGCAGTTTCACCACCTACAAGCGCACAGCCTGCAAGCTCACAGCCTTTACCAATTCCTGTAACAACATTGGCTGCAACGTCTACATTTAAGTGACCTGTTGCATAGTAGTCTAAGAAGAATAAAGGTTCAGCACCGCACACCAGCAAGTCATTTACACACATTGCCACCAAATCTTGACCAATTGTGTCATGGCGGTTTAGGTTCAACGCTAAACGTAATTTAGTTCCTACACCATCTGTGCCAGATACGAGCACAGGTTCTTCATAACCTTTCGGAATTTTACAAAGTGCGCCAAAGCCGCCTAATCCACCCATCACTTCAGGACGAGTCGTGCGCTTAGCGACAGATTTGATACGATCGACTAACGCGTCGCCCGCTTCAATATCGACACCAGCATCTTTATAGCTTAAACCAGTGGTTGGGTTAGAAGTTGAGTTGCTCATAATGAAGTCTCCGCATTCGCGGGGCGATTATACCTGAATATACGAAACTCTTATGTTATTTATGCGCTAAAATGCTATCTTTATTCAAATATTTTAACTTCTATAACGAATAAACTGAAAAAAGGCGAATTTCTATGGTCGATCGTACCTTGCGTCGCATTTTTATCCTGTCTGGGATAGTTCTGCTCCTTTGGGTGCTGTACTTATTAAAACCAGTTGTCATTCCTTTTGTTGTTGCATTTTTCATGGCTTATTTATTTAGCCCATTGGTTGAAAAATTTTGCAAAGTCGGTTTACCACGTTGGCTATCTATCAGTTTGGTTTTTATTGGGATTGGCATCGCGCTGACTTTGGCAGTTTGGTACATCATTCCTTTAGTTTGGAAGCAGTTGATGATTGCGCGTGACAGTATTCCTGTCGGTATTAACTGGATCAATTCGACCTTCTTGCCGTGGGTATCATCCACTTTCAATATTGAAGAAATGGAAATTGATACCTCGCACATGAGCAGCATCGTCATGGATTATGTGCAAACCAATTATAGCGCCGATAGTATTCAAGCCATGTTATTGCGTGTTGCACAGTCTGGTCTGAATTTTATTCAAATTGGCGGCACCGTGGTGCTGATTCCGATTATTGCTTTCTATTTCTTGCTCGACTGGCAGCGTATGCTCGACAGCCTGCGCCGCTTAATTCCGCGTCCTTATGAGCAAAGCACGTTGGCTGTGGTACAAGAATGTCACAGTGTGTTAGGCGCTTTCGTTAAAGGTCAGTTTTTGGTGATGATCTTGTTGGGCGTCGTTTATGCTACAGGGCTACAACTGATTGGTTTAGAAGTCGGCTTGATTATTGGGATGGTAGCGGGACTTGCCAGTATTATTCCGTATTTAGGTTTCGCTGTAGGCATTGTTGCAGCCATTATTGCCACTTTCCTGCAATTTGGCATTGACTGGATGCAATTGGTTTTAGTCCTTGTGGTCTTTATGATTGGACAGGCGGTGGAAGGCTATATTCTACAACCGTTTTTATTGGGTGATAAAATCGGGCTTTCGCCAGTCGCGGTGGTGTTTGCTGTTTTAGCAGGTGCACAACTGGCTGGATTCATGGGGATGTTGATTGCTTTACCAGTAGCAGCAGTGATTGTGGTTTTACTGCGTCATTTACGTGATTTTTACGAAAAAAGTTATTTGTATGGGCAACCTGTGGTGGTGTCGGAAGATGGTGCATCGGGTGACATCAGCATTGATACAGCACAAGTTCATATTGATATTGAGCTTGATCCTCAGTCAGCAAATTCACTGCAACAGACTGAAAAATCAAGTAAGATAAAGCCCTCAGATCAGCAAAACTCCTAGGTGATTACAATTCTATGCGTCAACTGCAGTTAGATATCGAGCCTCAATTAGATGCACGGATCAGTGATTTTTCTGGTCCAGGTTGGGGGCATGTGATTGATGCAGTTCGACAGCTTCATGCAGGATTGGTCAATCGCTTTTATGTCTATGGTGGAGCGGGTACAGGCAAAAGTCATTTATTGTCTGCAATTTGTGATTCCTATTTAGAAATTGGCAAATCAGCCATTAAAGTATCTTTACTTGAATTATTGGATGCCCCCACTGAAGCAATTACCTCTTTAGACCGTTATGATTTGGTTGCTTTAGACGATATTGAAGCGATTAGTGGTGTACCACATTGGCAACGTGCGGTGTTTCACTTAATCAATTACAGCAATGAGGTTGGTGGTCAGTTGGTGTTTTCATCACGTTTTGCACCGATTGAATTAAAGCTTGAATTGCCCGATTTGCAATCACGTTTGACGCAGGCAGTGAGTGTTAAAGTGCCTTCAGGCAGTTTGTATGCAGACCGACAAGCTTTAGTGAGTTCCGTGTTAGAGCGTCGCGGGATTATCATCGACCCACAAATTATTGATTACTTATTGTTACATGGCCCACAGCAGACCTCGATTTTGCTGCAAAGCCTTGAACAGTTGGTGCAATTACTTAAAGGAGAGAAAACGAAATTAAGTGGCGCAAACCTGCGTCAGATTTATGCTTTAATTGACGAATATCGGTAAAAATTAAAATTACTTGAGAATTTGCGCAAGCTATGCCAAATTATTCGGAAAATAATTCGAAGTTGCAGGGAATTTGCAACTAAAGAAGAAAAAAAACAAAGAAAATTACAAGGAGTACGCTTATGCTCAAGCAGAGCATCGGCATTGGTATGCTGTTTATCGCAGGTCATGCATATAGTAGTAATATCATTGTCACCACCACTGCTGACACCAAAGCAGATGATCAACAATGTTCTTTGCGTGAAGCCATTGAGTATATTAATTTAGGCATGCCCGAAGAAGGCTATTTGGGCTGTGGCGGCAAAAATGCCTCAAGTGTGATTTTATTAGAAAAGAAAGCCGTCTATCAAATTGATACTCAACTTAAAATTACAGAAAACCTTGAAATTAAAACCACCTATGACAGTAGTCTGAATGATAAAACTGCCCCAGGTTTGAATAATGCCACGATTCAGATGCGCGGCAATGAGCGAATTTTCCACATTGAAGATAGCAAGGATCGTTTCTTAAAAGTTTCTTTAAAAGAATTAACTTTACAGGGCTGCGGTGAGGAACGCTGTCGTCAGCAACAAGGTGGTCTGATTTATAATAATGAACATTTAATTTTAGACTATGTGAAACTGAGTCAGGGTGTAGCCAATCAAGGTGGGGCAATTTATAACCTCGCACAAATGACTGACGAGAAGATCCCTGCAGGTTTTATTGAGATCAAAAATAGCTTGCTTGAAGCTAACCAAGCGCAGGAAGGTGGCGTCATTTATACGCAATTCCCACGCTTTGTGATTACAACTTCAGTATTTAAAGGCAACAAAACCATATCAGTTGCTTCAGCCAATCTCTATTCTGCAGCAAGTTTGGCAGATGAAGAAATCAAAGCCTTTCCTAGTATGGGGAATATGATCGTGAGCAGTACTTTTACTGCAAATGAAGGCTATGTCATGAATGTGCTGGATGATATTGGTGTCAATAACATTAGCTTGATTGGTAACAGCCGTGGTGTGTATCTCAACGCACCTTTGGGTAAAGCCTATATTGCCAATAGTGTGATTTTGGGTAATCCACATCCTGTGAGTGTGAATACTGCAGCAAACTGTGTGCAAGCAGGTTCAGATGCAACAAGATTGCAAAATAATTTAGTCGGCGCAGGCTGTGGAGCAGGCGATAGCAACTATCCAAATACGCTATGGACTGCAAATTCGGTGCTTGCAGGTAATCTGCTTGAAGGTGCATGCCAAACCCTCAGTCAAGATAAAACGGCACTCTTTTGTCCATATCAAGTTCCTGAAAACTCATTCTTGGGCTTTATGCGCCCACGCGTATTGCTCAATTATAACAGCCTGAAAGATTCTGTGGTGTTGAATCAGGGGCAATTACAACTGGGGGATAATACGGTAGTCGGTTGTGCTGCTTCAGATCAGCGCGGTAAAAACCGTCAGTCAGATATTACCTTATGTGACCGTGGTGCAATAGAGGTGATGGTTCCTGAAACTATGGGGCTTATAGGTCAAGATATTTTGGCGGGTCAAATTGCTAAAATGTCGGTGAGTGATTTGTTGGGTGATAGTGATTTGGTGCCTAAAGAATTTTGTGATCAAGTCTATCCAAACAATCCGACAGGCCAAGCATGGCAAGCAGGTTGTGTGCAAATTGAGCAACTCGATACACGTTCTAAAGGAAAATTGACCGTAGATGAGTTGGGGAATTTGGTATATACCCCAGATTCTGCTTGGCATGGTGCAGATGTTTTTAAAATTAAATTAGTCACCAGTACCACACGTTTTAACAGCACAACACCTTATATGGAAGTGAAAGTCCAAGTTATTCAAGAACATGAAAATCGTATGGAAAGCGATAAAATAAAAGTTTCTGGCGGTGCATGGAGCGCTTACGGATTAATGGCTTTATTGGGCTTGTTGGGTTTACGCCGTAGAAAAGCATAAAGGATGAATATGAAAAATAATAAAAAAACACTATTAGGGATAATGGTGCTGTCTGCTATGTCGCTTATGGCAGCAGATAATCGTGTGATTCAGGTCACGACCTTTGAAGATCAAAATGGTGAAGACTTAAGCAAATGTTCATTACGTGAAGCGTTAGTTGCGGCCAAGCAGAATATTGCGTTCGGTGGATGTAGCGCAGGCAATACCAACCGTGGTGCAACCGATATGATTCAGTTGCAGGCTGGGGAATATATCTTAAACTCAGAATTACGCCCGCAATCTATGGTGCGTATTTATGGGGCGACAGCGGTCGACTATAACCAAGTAGATCCGATTACCCATCGTTATCCTTCAATTGCACCGTTAAAAACCAGTATTAATGCACAGGGCAATAGCCGTATTATCAATACTTCAGATACCCAAGCCAGCGTGGCGCTATACGATGTCATTCTAAAAAATGGGGATGCCAATGGTGGTGGTAATGCGAACCCTGTAGATGCAGGCAAAGGTGGTGCATTATTTGTGGCAGGCCCACTAGCTGCGAACAATGTCGAAATTCAAAATTCGCATGCAGAACAAGGTGGTGCAATTTACGTTGTTGCTCATCAAGCGGAGCGTCAAGTCAATTTAGAGAATGCTTATATCCATGCGAACCAAGCCAAAGTAGGTAGTGTGTTGGCAATGGATTGTAGTGCCAACTTGGTCAATACACGCTCTATGGTGAAAATTGACCGCAGCAGTATTGTGAAAAATGGTGCTGCAAATAGTCTTAGTACTTTTGATCTTTGCGGCCAACCAGATCTTGCGTTGACTGCCAGTACGATTGCACAAAACCAAGCTGATACCAGCAAAGGTCATATCTTTAACTTAAGTAATGCAGAAAATCATCCGCTTAGCACTTTGTCACAGGTGTATTTGCAAAGTAATACCATTGTTGAAAATAAAGCATTGAGTACTTTGTTTTATGACAATTATCCACGTATTGTCCTCTCTTTTAATATGTTGGCCTTTAACCAAGGTAAATCTTGTCGTTATGCATTCCCTGCGAGCTTAGAGCAGGCGCGCAACATCAACACAATTCGCAATGCCTTATTCGCAATGGGATCAGCGACAGAGCAAGGCGAGTGTGATTTGCCTGAAACAGCAAATAGTTCTTATGATGGTGCTAAAAATTTGGATTTGACAGGGCTTAGCTTTGATCAAGTATTGCAGCCCTTGCAAGAACCATCTGCTTATAATTTATTCCTGCCGTTGTATTATCCAAAACTTGGTTCAGACCCTGCGAAAGATTTGATTGATGTAAACAGCATGGGGTGTAGTGATTATGAACAACGTGGTTTAGCGCGGGTGAGTAATGCAACTTTAACTTTAAATCCTGATGCAAAAAATACCTGTGAAATTGGCTCTGTAGAAGTGATGCGCTTAAATGCAGCCGATATTCAAAGCTTGCGTAATGTCTCTTATGAAAGTTTATTTGCCAATTATCAGCAACAAATTGACCGTATTCAGTCTGCGATAGATCAAAGTAAAGATGCTGCATCTTCGGTCGTTTCTCAATCGCGTACTGATTTGAAAACGATGCAGGATTTGTTGGCGAATACCAAAGCTAAGCAGCAATATCGTGCCATTTATGTTGATCCATTTGCGATGGCATTAAAGCAAGATGAACCAACTGCAGATGGGAAATTTGTTCAGTTAAGACAGCTTAATTCTGACAACTTTAGCATTAGCACTGAAGTATTGGGGATTGGTGCAATTTCGGGTTCAGGTACCACATTTAGTACCGATAAATTGACCCAAGATCCACTATTCAAATGTGAATGGGATGCACAGTTGCAACGGATTGTGATGTATCGACTGAATGATAAAGTCACAGAAGCAACCGATTCAGCGTATTGTAAATACACCATTACCTCAAAATTGGACAGTAATTTGCATTCTTCGGGCTTACTTGAAGGTAAATTTAGCAATATTGCCCCAATTGCAAAAGATGATCGTGTACGACTTGAATATGGTACAGACCTCAAAGTGAGTTTTAATCCATTGCTGAATGATAGCGATGCAGGCGATGGTTCTATCAGCACTTTGAAAGAAAATACCAATAAGCCTGCATTCTATAAAGATAGTACAGGACAAGAACTGGCAATTCGTTTTACACAAGTACCTTCAGGTGTGGTACTTACGGCAGATCGTCAAGCACCTTGTCCTGGGGATTATGCACGTGAAATTTGTTATGGTGGCAATATTCAGGTTCAAGTACGAAATAGCTTTAGCCCATTTGATTATGAGCTGAAATACACGATTTTCGATCATGAACTGGAATTATCGCCTGAAGCGACCATTACTTTAGAAAATACAGCGAAAAATACCAATTATGAAGCCAGTGGTGGCGGTGGGGGAAGCTTAGGTTTCTGGGGTATGTTTGGTTTAATCGGATTGGCGTTCTATCGTCAACGTCCAAGAAAATCGTAATCTACCGACTCTTTATTGCAAAAGCCTCATCTGTTTTACACGATGAGGCTTTTGTTATTGGTGACTTCAAGTACTTTCTATTATCCATGAACAGATAAAATTAGTGACTCATTGCAGGCTGCTGATATTTAAGAATGTATTCCTGACGAATTAAAGGTCGTTGTTCAGGTGTTGCTTGTTGCAAGCGTTGTCCTAATTCACGACGTTCTTGCGTGCTCATTTTTTGCCAAGTTTCACGCATTTTTTGTTTTTCGCTATCAGGCAGTTGAGTAAACCAATCCATCCGCTGCTGTAAAGCTACGCTTTTTTCTGCAGGAATTTCTTTTAAGTTTTGATAGCGCTTAATTAAGGCCAATTGTTCTTCTTCAGAAAGAGTTTCCCAGGTTTCTGAAATTTGCGTATCTGCATCTTTGGAAAAAATCCAAAAACGCTCAAACCCTGCAAAACTGGTTTGTAAAAAACTGAGCGCACAACACGCAATCACAATTCGTTTAGCTGCCATGTGGAACTTTGTCCTCACCCAACACCATTAACATTTCTAAATCTTCCACCATTTGTGGAGAAAGTTTAGGAACAGATACAGCTTGATTCTGCGGCTGTGTGGTCATTTCCATTGAATTTGGCAAGACCACAAAACCTGCAATTGCCGCAGCCAATGCAAAACCTGACATTTTCCAAAGCCCATAGCGCGATGTTTTCTTGTCTTGAATATTGTCCAAGACATGATTCATGACCGCGGCTTTGTCTTGATGGTGGCGAGCCAATCCATCAAGTTTAGATGTCACTTGTTTTAAGAAATCATCTTGTTTCATTCTGATGATCCTCCCAGATACGGATTCATATGTGCCAAACTCTTGCGTAAAGCTTGAATAGCACGGTGATAATGCGTTTTTACACTGCCTTCAGTGCAGTTCATAATTTGTGCGGTGGTTTGCGTATCAAAACCTTCCCAAGCACGTAACATAAAAGCTTGTTGTTGCCGCACAGGAAGCCCCGCAATTGCTGCCTGAATTTCTTCTACAGTCACAGCTTGATCTAAAAACTCTGCAGGATTGAGTGCTTGCTCATCGACAATATCAAGTTGTTCAACATCGTCATCATCTAAACTGATTTTTTTGAACCATGAAAACGGTTGAGCGCGGCGAGCTTCTTTACGACGCCAATCTTGTAATTTGTTATTTAAAATGGTGTAAAACAGGGGATACCATTCCTCTGTGGCTTTGTCAGCATAAGATTTATGCAAGGAAATAAAGGCTTCTTGCACCAAATCCATAGCAATGCCGTGCTGTCCTTGCGTTGCACTTTCCATCATCACTAAGGCACGCCCCGTTACGTCTTGCATGAAATTCTTCAGACGTTGCTCAGCCGTACTCTTAAGAGCACTCAAATTTTCCGAGTGTGACGACTTCGGGTTTAAATCCATAGAGATGGAAAATCCTGTCATTGGATACCCACCATTATTTTTAACATCATATTTTTATAACGCTAAAAACAATGGTTTGGTTGACATTGCAAGTTATTATTTTCAGTCTAATCTATTTTTTTTGCAGGGCTAGTCTTTTTAAAATAAATTAACCATTTACAGACGTTGGCGTACCATTTCAAAGAAACAGATTGAGCCTGCAATTGCCACATTCAAAGATTCCTGTCCACCTGGTTGTGGAATACTTACCGCTTCTGCATGCTGTAAGGCATAATCGGACACACCTTGACCTTCATTGCCTAGAATCCAGACGCAAGCCTTACGCAGATTTTTGGAATAGAGACTTTCTGCATGGTGTGAACTGGTCACATATACAGGAATCTGAAATTGTGCTAAGACATCTTCGAGTTCAATATTTTCAAAGGTATGCAAGCTAAAGTGTGCGCCCATGCCTGCACGTAACACCCGTGGCGACCAAAGTGAGGCAGAACCTTTGGTACAAATAATTTGTTCAATACCTGCTGCTGCTGCAGAGCGCAATAAGGTGCCGACATTACCCGGATCTTGCACACTTTCTAAAATCAGTGTGTCTGCTTTAAAGTCTAAAGCTTGGCTTGAACTTGGCACGTCGACAATGGCTAAACAGGCAAGGGAAGTGCCTAAAGTGCTTAAATCTTTATATAAAGATTCGCCAATGACAAAGACCACGCCTGTGTATTTAGCCAAAATACGCTCATAGTCAGGATGGCTTAGTGCATGTTCGGTGGTAAAAATCGAATTGATTTTTTTATTTTCATGTAACCACGCCAGACACAAATGTGTACCTTCAAGTACCGTTTGTCCCTGTTTTTTGCGATAGTTATTTTGTTCAATTAAACCACGTAAGTGTTTAATTTTCGGGTTATCTTTTGATTCTAAAAAAATCGTAGGCATGCGATAAAATCCACAGCAGTCAGCGAATGGCCGACTGCTGTTGTTAAAAATTATTGATGGTAGCTGCTGACCAAATCGACTTCATTTTTTGAGCCAATGATGACAGGCACACGTTGATGTAGGTCTGTGGGCTGGATGTCTAAAATACGCACACGACCTGTGGTTGCCGCACCGCCTGCTTGTTCCATGAGCATACTCATTGGATTGGCTTCATACATTAAACGTAAACGACCTGCTTTTTTCGGGTCTTTTAAGTCGTATGGATACATGAAAACCCCGCTACGGCAAAGGATACGGTGAATATCGCCTACCATACATGCAACCCAACGCATGTTAAAGTCTTTTTCGCGTGGCCCAGTTTTACCAGCCAAAAGCTCATCAATATAGCGTTTTACAGGTGCTTCCCAATGGCGTTGGTTTGAAGCATTGATCGCGTATTCTTTTGTATCGGCAGCAACTTGAATGTTGTCGGCAGTCACCAAGAACTCTTGGCTTTCTGGGTCAAAGGTAAAGAATACCACGCCTGCACCAACAGTGAGCGCCATCATGGTAGATGGGCCATACAGGACATAACCTGCAGCAACTTGTTGTGTACCTGCTTGCATAAAGTCTGCAGCTTGGGTCACGGCATGTTTTGCAGGTAAAATTGAGAAAATAGTACCCACACACATATTGATGTCGATGTTGCTTGAACCATCCAGTGGGTCAAATAACACTAAATATTGACCATTTTCCTGAGCAGGAGTGAATTCGTCTAATTCTTCCGACGCCAAACCACCCACATTAGGATGTTTTTGTAACGCATCAATTAAATAATCATTTGAAATAACATCTAATTTCTTTTGTTCTTCGCCTTGTACGTTTTCATTTTGCGCACTGCCTAATACGCCCGCCAACGCACCTTTTTGTAATGTTTGGTCAATTGTTTTGCAAGTATTGGCTATAGTTTCAATTACTTGAGCAAGTTCGGGTGTTAAATTTCCAGTTTGTTTTTGTTGTTGTAGAAATTGGGAAAGGGTGCGGTATGACATGACTGGAAAACTCCGAATGACTGCAAAAATGAGGATAACAATATGCTGCAATAGTTTAGATGAGAACGCGTTAAAAGAAAAATTAAACTCGACTATTTGCTGTGATTTTACCCTTGCAAGTCCTGCAGAAAGTGCTATGTTGATGTGAAGGATTTAATTTGAGATAGGAGCACAGATATGACAACGTTAAAGTTTGATGCGACTCCAACGCCAAGCGAAGGGATTAGTTTAGACGATATTTCTGAGGACAAGATGAAAGCCGCTTGGAAAGATTACGAGTCTAAACCTGAATATAAAAAGTTTAACAAGCATGATTTGATTGAATCTATGCAAACTGCAAAAGCTGATGCCGAGTCGGAATAACTGAAGCAAAGCTGTATTTCTGCACTTATCTGTTAGTTTTTAAAATATTCGTTTGCCCAGTTTTTTATGTCATAAAAAAGCGCCCTTGTAATAAAGAGCGCTTTTTTCGTATTGGGGAAACACGTTCTAAACGAGTTTTTCCCAAACAGCAAATTATTATTTCAATAATGGTGGAACAGCTTCGTAGTTAATTTCTACGCGACGGTTTTCTTTCCATGCATTTTCATCATGTCCAGGGTTGACTGGCATTTCTTTACCATAGCTCACTGCTTCAAGCTGACCTGCGTTAACGCCGCTGGTGATTAAGAAGCTCTCAACCGCTTTGGCACGACGCTCGCCTAAAGCCATGTTGTATTCGCGTGTACCGCGTTCATCGGTATGACCTGTAAGCGCTACTTTAGAGTTGGCATTCGCCATTAGAAACTGTGCATGTGCTTGTAGGGTCTGGTAATCATCATTAGATAATTCGCTGCTGT
Organism: Acinetobacter sp. YH12205; assembly: GCF_013418125.1. Taxonomy (NCBI): domain Bacteria; kingdom Pseudomonadati; phylum Pseudomonadota; class Gammaproteobacteria; order Moraxellales; family Moraxellaceae; genus Acinetobacter; species Acinetobacter sp. YH12205. The sequence continues at coordinate 344,526 of NZ_VPCQ01000004.1, forward strand.
CGTAGTCAAAATGCACCACGCGCTTTGCCAAGAAAGCTTTGTTGGCTTCGGTTACACCTTTGGCAGATGCACCTGCAAGGTTTTGTGCATTTAAAGCTGCATCTTCACTCAAACCTTGGGTGTTGACTGTAGTTGCACCACTTGGTGTTTGACCTGCTTGTGAGTCAGTCGTTGGTTTGCGGTTTGCACAACCTGTCATCACTAAAGCCGATGCCAAAACAGGGAGTACCAATAATTTAACTGCGTTCATCCTCATCTCCATGAAGCTTGATTTTTGGTTTTAAAACAGAACTGAAAAGTGTTTACCTTGCGGGTACTCATTATTTTGGTGCCCACGCAGGTTCACGCACTTCACCTTGTTCACTAGGTAAGTTCATGCGGAAGCGACCGTCTAAAGACATAATTGACAATAAGCCACGTGCGCCTTCGCGCGTTGCATACACCACCATTTGCCCATTTGGTGAGAAGCTTGGCGACTCATCCAAACTGGTTGGGGTTAAAATATTGGTGATATTGGTGTTGATGTCTTGAATTGCGACTTTGTAATTACTGCCACTTGGGCGATGCACCAATGCCAGTTTACGACCATCGGCACTGAGCGTACCACGTGCGTTAAATGCACCGCGGAAGGTTAGGCGTTTGCTGCTGCCTGTGGCAAAGTCATAACGATAAATTTGTGCGGAACCACCACGATCTGAAGTGTAAATAAATGATTTACCATCTGGTGCATAACGTGCTTCGGTATCAATCGCACTGTCATTGGTCATGCGTCGCAGTTCACGGGTGCTTAAATTCATTTGATAAATTTCTGGATTGCCATGCATGGATGCGGTAAACAACATACTTTGACCATCTGGTGAGAAGCTTGGAGCACCATTTAAACCACGGAAACTGGCTAATTTTTCACGCTGACCTGTCGCCAAATCTTGCACATAAATAGCAGGGCGTTTGGTTTCAAACGACACATAGGCAATTTTTTTGGCATCTGGTGTCCATGCAGGCGATAAAATAGGATCACGCGAAGTCAAAATGGTTTTAGGCTGTTCACCATCAGTATCGGCAATTTGCAGGGTATAGCGTTGTTCAGGTGTTGCAGGGTTGCGCAGTACATAAGCAATGCGTCCGCTAAAGTCACCTTTAATGCCCGTGAGTGCTTCATAAATGGCATCACTGATCATGTGTGCAGCAGAACGTACGCGTGACGCAGGCACGCTTAATAATTCATTCAATAAGTATTGCTGTTTTTGCACATCATAAAGTTGGTAATGAACTTCATAACCGCCTTCTGCAGTGGCTTTGACATTTCCCGTCACCACATAAGGTACACCTGCGGCTTGCCATGCAGCTGCATTTGGATTGTTCATGCTTGCAGTTGCAGCAAGGTTTTTAGATGAACTGGTGAATTTGCCTGAACGGTTTAAATCGTTTTCTACAATAGGATAAATACTTTGATCATTGCCAAACGGCACAATCGCAATTTTAGGTGCTTCTTCTGGTGCTTTGGCAATTTCTAAATGCAGTTGTGCAAAAGATTGTGTGCTTAAAACTGGGCTAAGCGCAGTTAAAATAGCAAGACAAAGTAGGTGTTTACGCGTTGTTTCCATCATTCGCTATTTTCTCAAATCAACATAACTTTTTTGGATGTAATTGTGGTACATAATGGCATGCTTTGGTAGGAATGAAAGCATGAATTTATAATAAAACTGTTATAACACTGTGAAAATTTAAATTTATTTATACTCGTAAATATTTTGAGAAGGAGTTAGCCAAATAGATGTTATTCGGCTAACTGGTAACTTATTGCGCTGTAAAGGTAGAGGTGAAGCTACGTGCTTCGCGTCGTGCATCTGGGTCTGATGGCATCGGATAAGGTGCGGCAGCACGAACAGCAGCTTCTACACTGGCTTTCATGTCAGGGTCGCTAGAATTAACCACGACAGACTGAACTGCGCCACTGTCACTTAAAGTCACGCGGGCAGTTGCACGTTGACCCGAAGAACCAGCTGGGGTATCCCACGCTCGTCTGATTTTATTTTCGAAATCGCGTTTAGCAGTGGATGCAATGCGTCGTACTTCAGCCTTTTTCTGAGCAGCTTCTTCTGCAGCTTGTTTGGCAGCTGAGGCTTTGGCTTCAGTATCGGCACGTGCCTTCGCTTCGGCATCAGCTTTGGCTTTTGCATCTGCGTCAGCCTTACGTTTTGCTTCGGCATCAGCTTTGGCTTTTGCATCTGCAGCAGCTTTACGTTTTGCGTCGGCATCAGCTTTGGCTTTTGCATCTGCTGCAGCTTTACGTTTTGCATCGGCATCTGCTTTGGCTTTTGCATCTGCGTCAGCTTTACGTTTTGCCTCAGCATCTGCCTTGGCTTTTGCATCTGCTTCAGCTTTGCGTTTTGCTGCTGCATTGGCTTCGAGTTGACGTCTTTCTGCCGCTTCTGCTTTTTTCAGGGCTTCGGCTTCTTTACGACGTACAGCATCTGCTTCAGCACGTGCTTTGGCATCGGCTTGAGCTTTTGCTTTGGCGTCAGCTTCTCGTTGAGCACGTTCTTCGGCGCGTGCTTGTTGAGCTTTTAAGCGTTCAGCTTCTAGTTTTTGTCGCTCTGCAATTTGTTTGGCTTCAGCAGCTTGTCGTTCTGCACGTGCTTGAGCCTCTGCTGCTTGTGCAGTTTTTTGTGTATCAACTTGAGGAGCGGGTGGCGTAGGAGCCGCTGCAGGTGTTGGAATGACAGGGGCAGGTTCAAGAGCAGGCTCAGCAGTTTGAGTAATTTGCTCTGCTACATTTTCATGTGTGGTTTCAGCAGATTCAGTTTCTAATAAGGGTTTTAAATCTTCTGGTTTAATCAGTACGGTTTTAATGGGCTTAGGTGGCTCAGGTGCTTTACTCATGCCCAAATAAAGCAAGCCAACCACTGCGATAAGGTGGACACCTACGGTGAATCCAATCGCAATGGCTTTTTGTTGAAAAGGTGGCTTTTTAAAATCTTTCATAAATTACTTTAAAGGCTCAGTCAGCAATCCAACTTGGGTTAAACCCGCATCTTGCAAGTTAGACATTAACGCAATTACATCACCATAAGGGCGTGTATTATCACCACGAATAATAACCTGAAACTCTTTGTTTTCAGCTTTGGCTTGAATTTGAGCATCGGTCAAAATTTGTTTCAACTGGGCTAATTCCAAAGGCTCGGCTTTGTGTTCTTTATATTCTAAAAAATATTGCCCATCTTTATTTAAAGTCACTAAAGCAGGGGCATCTTTCGATTCAATTGGGTTGCCATTGGCTTGTGGTAAATCGACTTGAATCCCACTGGTAATCATTGGCGCAGTAACCATAAAAATCACCAATAACACCAACATGACATCAATATAGGGCACTACATTCATGTCACTTTTGAGTGGTTTCTTAATGCGCTCGAAGCGTCCTGAGCGTTGAATGGCCATTAGTCGTGATCCTTAGTATTGCCTAAAGATTGACGTTGTAATAAAGCCACCATTTCTTCGGCAAATAAAGCACGATCAGAATAAATCGCTTCGCCTTTGGCGGTGTAATGGTTAAAGGCAAGTACCGCAGGAATGGCGGCAAATAAACCAATGGCTGTGGCAATGAGGGCTTCGGCAATCCCTGGTGCGACTGTTGCCAATGTGACTTGATCGACATCTGCCAGTCCAATAAAGGCATTCATAATGCCCCAGACGGTACCAAATAAACCAACGTATGGAGCAACCGAACCAATGCTGGCTAATGCACCTAAGCCTTGTTCAAGTTGAGCTTGGTCGCGGCTTAAACCGACACGTAAAATACGTTCTGTGCCTTCAATGGTTTGTGTTGCAGGCGCTTGGCGCTTTTTGAGTTTTAAAAACTCACCTAAGCCTTGATAGAAAATATCTTCCAAACCGACACGTTTTGAATTGAGCTGTGCGTTGTTGTAAAGCGTATTTAATTCTGCACCAGACCAGAAGATTTTTTGGAAATGCTGATCATCTGCCTGTGCTTTTTTATAGCTCATGTGTAACTTGGCAATCAGATACCAACTGTATAATGATGCTAAAAGCAGCGAGAGCATTACCAGCTGAACAACAGGACTTGCTTGTAAAATAAGATCTGATACTTGAAGAGATGATTCGAGTTGTGTTGCCATAGTTACTACATGTGCCAATTCATTTTTTTAATCTTGTCCTAATTCTTTCAGAATAAGGCTACGAATTTCATCTGGCAGACGACGTGGTTTCATATCTGAACCAAGACAGGCCAATTCAACCTCGCCAGATGCAAGCATGATTTCACCACGATAAATATTTTGTTGCAATACAAATGATGACGCTTTACACGAAACTACACTTGCTGTAACAGTAATTAGGTCATCCATTAAGATTGGACGTGAATATTTCACGTTAATTTTATGCACGACAAAGTTGTAATCTTGTTGATGCCAATAATGATCAACACCCGATGCACGAAGCCATTCGGTACGGGTACGTTCCATAAAGCGAATATGGTTGGCGTGGTAAACAATGCCGCCTGCATCAGTATCTTCCATATAGATACGAATTTTAAATTCAAATTTATTCGCCATGATGATGTTCCGCTTCAATGTTGCAAAGTTGTTTGATAAGCAATACTTATAGCTTACGCCGTGTCTGTGAAATTGACGTGAATCGGGGCTATAAGTCAAGCTGTGTATAGCGTGGCAGTTTATCATTCTCAACGCTTCGTCCAATGGCACAAGATTTCAAACATGCTTTTAAGTTAAAATTAGCTGCCTGCCTGATACATGCAGATGATCCACCCCAATGAGCAGCACATGAGCCGTTTAGTTAAATTTTTTGTGGTAATTGCCATATTGTATTTGTTGTGGATGACGCTGTTCCAGCCAGATGGAGGAATTGCGGATAGCACAACCTATCAGTCATCGCAGCAAGTGCATCAATTTAAAGACTATACCATTCAAGCTTTGGAAACCTATGAAGGTGAGTTTCGGGTATTGTCACGTGAAAATTATAATTTTGGACGTGAAGCCGAACTTAGCCCTGTCGATTTTGCTTTGGGATGGGGCGAAATGGCCAAGCCTGAAGTGTATAAACAGTTGTCTATTCGTCAAAGCAACCGTTGGTATCATTGGCGTTATGAACAAGCACCACCGATTCCTGTGCAAGAGATTGCAAGTTTGAGCGCTAATACGCATTTAATTCCTGCCACACCCGCGATTGCGACACAGTTAAAACAGATTGATGAAGATGATTTGATTTATTTGAAAGGTAAATTGGTTGAAGTTACTGCCGCAGATGGGTGGCAGTGGCGCAGTTCTTTAAGCCGTCATGATACAGGGGCGGGCGCGTGTGAATTAATGCTTGTTGAAGATGTGCGTATTATTGAAAATTAGGGTCTATCTACAGACCCAATTGACCTAAATATTTAATAACTTAAAGGGAGATAGCTCCCTTCAAGCTATTTTTTCCTTTGAGCTATTTTTCTTTTGGCTCTGGCGGTGTCATCCCAAATTGTAAATACGCCATATTGGTCGCAATACGCCCGCGAGCGGTTCGCATTACATAACCTTGTTGAATTAGGTATGGTTCAATTACATCTTCCAAAGTGCCAGAGTCTTCAGCCATAGCAGCGGCCAAAGCTTCCACACCTGCAGGCCCACCATCAAAACGCTCTAATAACATTGATAAATAACGACGGTCTAAGGTATCTAAACCATCTTTATCGACATTCAGCATATCTAGCGCACGTTGTGCCATCTCTTGCGTGACTTCACCTGTGCCTTTGACCTGCGCATAGTCACGAACGCGACGCAATAATCGGTTGGCAATACGTGGTGTACCACGTGAACGACGAGCGACTTCATTGGCTCCTGCATCGGTCATTGGCACATCCATTAAACTCGCCGAGCGTTTGACAATATGGGTCAAATCTTCAACCGAATAAAATTCCAAACGCTGCACAATACCAAAACGGTCACGTAACGGTGAGGTGAGTAAGCCTGCACGTGTGGTAGCGGCGACAAGGGTAAATGGTGGCAAGTCCAGTTTAATGGAGCGTGCTGCAGGCCCTTCACCAATCATGATGTCCAGTTGATAATCTTCCATCGCTGGATACAAGATTTCTTCAATCACAGGTGAAAGACGATGAATTTCATCAATAAATAACACATCGCCTTCTTCAAGATTGGTCAGCATGGCGGCTAAATCACCTGCGCGTTCCAAGACAGGCCCTGAAGTGGATTTAAGATTGCCGCCCATTTCACGGGCAATAATATTGGCGAGTGTGGTTTTACCTAAACCTGGTGGTCCAAAAATCAGGGTGTGGTCCAGTGCTTCTGCGCGTCCACGGGCTGCACCAATGAAAATTTCCATTTGTTCACGCACTACAGGTTGCCCAATATAGTCATCGAGTGAGGTGGGGCGAATGGCGCGATCAATTTGATCTTCGGGTTTTTCAGAACCACTGATTAGACGGTCTTGCATATCGTGTTAACTAATCTCTTGAGCTGGGCATTTTGATGCTGCATGCACAGCCTCAAAGTATGAGTTGCGTTTAAATGCCTTTGCGAAGGCATGATTTTACTTTTGAAAGATCAAAAGTAACAAAAATCTTATGTTGAGTTGAGGGTATATCCCTATACCCCAACTCAACGGGCGACATCCATGTCGCCAGTCATGTATCCAATATTGGAAAGATGAACTTACGCTAGGTTTGTTGGCATCTTTTATTTATTCATCGACTTTAATGCTGCACGGATAATATCACTGGCTTCAGTAAAATCGCCCTTGACTGCATTAATCAGTTTTTGTGCTTCGGCAGGTTTATAACCTAAAGATTGTAAAGCGGCTTCGGCTTCGGCAACAGCAGAATTGCCTGTAAACTGGATTTGAGTCATTGTGGAATTGCTGCTGCTCACTTCGTTGGACATGGCTTTAAAGCGATCACGTAATTCAATCATTAAACGTTCAGCAGTTTTTTTGCCCACACCTGGCACTTTAATCAGGGTATTAATATCTTCATGTTCTACGGTGTGAATCAGTAGCTCGACGCTTAAGGTTGATAAAATACCTAGCGCCATTTTTGGGCCGACACCATTGACTTTAAGTAAGGTTCGGAAAATGGTTTTTTCTTGGGCTTCTAAAAAACCATATAACAATTGAGCATCTTCACGCACGGCTAAATGCGTCCATAGGGTAATTTTCTGCCCTTTTTGTAATTGGCAAAATGTGGTGAGCGGCGTGTCAATTTCATAGCCCACACCATTCACATTCAGTAACACGGTTGGTGCTTCTAAAGCCAATACTTCGCCAATAAGACATCCGATCATATTTGTGATTCACTGATTAATTTAAAATAAGTTGCTGTTCGCATAGTAGAGTGCATTTTCACAAAAGGCAAAATCTGCGCTTAAATCCTACTTCTATTTATATACAAGTATTGATATGCAAATTATTCATTACAGCAAGCCGACCTTATTGCCTTGTAATTCTTGCGACAAGTTATAGGCTTGGTGATCTGAAAACTTGGAGATAATATCCAAGACTTGCATAATATTGTCATAGTGATTATGTGCAAAATCTGCCCCTGAGCGTTGCAAGATGGACATTAAACGCTGCTCTTTAAAACTTAGGGTTTTATGTGGTGTGGTGAGTGGAATAAACGCATCCAAAATGTTTTGTAAACTTTGATGCGCAATAATTTCCAGTCCTGCTTTTTGCGGATGCTCGAAAATTTTCTCACGGGCTAAGTCTTTGGCGCGATTAATACCAATTTCAATATCCGCTGAGCAATACTGTAAAAGACTGCCTTTGAGCTGTCCCATCAGAATTTCCAAATGGTGTTTGGCAAACGCTGTGGTGACTTCATCGACCAAACGCTTCATGACCCGACCACGCAAAGCGGCAATTTTTTGTTGCCATATGGTACGTGCCATCGCCAGTTCTGCTGGAATACCGTAGTCACCAATCAAGTTTAAAAAGATCGGTTCAACTTCTTCATAGCTGAGCATGTTTAAAATAATGCCATCTTCCAAATCAATTAAGGCATAGCAAATATCATCCGCTGCCTCCAATAAATATGTCAGTGGATGACGACAATAGTGATAATCGCCCAATTGAATCAGTCCAAGTTGTTCTGCAATTTGTTTGAGAATTTCTTTTTCAGCTTGGTAACAACCAAATTTATCACGTTGATTGGCAGGGCGGTTGCCTTGTTCGGCAATGGTTTTGGAGAGCCACGGATATTTTAAATAAGCGCCTAAAGTGGCATAGGTTAAACGCATGCCGCCATCATTTGGATGATAGTCAATTTTGGTGAGTAGACGTAAACCTTGCGCATTGCCTTCAAACTGACGGACATCGGCTTCTTCTTCATCACTAAGTTTGGCGAGGAAATTGCCGTGTGAAGCATCATCAAACCATTCACGAATGGCGTATTCGCCTGCATGTCCGAAAGGTGGATTGCCAATATCATGTGCCAAGCATGCGGCTTGAATAATCGCACCGACATCGGCAGGGGAAATCCACATAGGCAAGTGGTCTTTAATTTTTTCTGCAGCCAACATCCCTAATGAACGTCCAATACAAGACACTTCTAAAGAATGGGTTAGGCGAGTGTGAATACCATCGTGTTGAGTCAATGGATGGACTTGGGTTTTACGGTTTAACTGTCTAAAACTTTGCGAAAAAATAATACGGTCATAATCTTTATGAAAAGGGCTGCGCGCCTGTTCTGTACTTTGTTTTTTACTACCAATTCGAACTGTGGAAAGCAGTTCTAACCAACGCATTTGAGTCATTTATCATTATTCACTATGTGCTTGTTTTGCATCATGCCAAAAAAATGACAAAAGCTCTAGGGGCGTGCGACATGGCTTGTCTTTTTAAATCTAAATTCATACAAAATGGGGGATAAGTTTGTGGCGAAGCGTACTTTAAATTTTTTTTTGGGGCTATATAAATCGAGGATTGGATGATGCGTATAGGTTGCCAAAATAGCAACAATGCTCAAATTTTTATGCTAATTTCTAATTAATTGTGAAATGGATAGCGAAGCTTAAATATGCTCAAACTGATTTATTATGTGCCTGAATCTCATCTTGAAGAAACCAAACTGGCTATTTTTGCAGCGGGTGCAGGTGGAATTGGCAATTATGAACATTGTGCATGGCAGGTTTTAGGCACAGGGCAATTTAAACCTGTAAAAGGAGCAAATCCTTTTATTGGTGAGTTAGATGCTTTGGAACACGTTGCCGAGTGGCGCGTGGAAATTATTGTACCTGAGCAAAATGCTCAGGCAGTCGCAAAAGCGCTCAAGGCAAGTCATCCTTACGAAGAGCCTGCCTTTGAGTTTATGCAACTTTTAGATATTAATTTTTAAAGACTTAAATACCAATTTTTAAAGAAAAATAGAATTGTACTATCACTCATATATGGATTGGGGCAAATATAAGTTGCGTAGATAGATTTTACTTTTCACGGGCGAAAAGTAACAAAAGCCCTCTGTTAGACTGATGGTACGTCCTGTACCACAGTCTAACGGGCGACATCCTTGTCGCCTTGTCACGAGTCGAAATGTGGCTAGGTTTTAAAAGTACAGTTGAAATATTAGGGTCTGTTGACACTTCATCTATGTTTGCGACGTGAGAGATATATCTCGCAAGGTTTTTTAGCTGATATAAGACATGGGGCAGGAAATTTAGTTATTCTAAATGACTGACTCATAAGCTGTCATTAAAAAGTAAACATGTATTCTTTTCCGAATTGGTTTGATACTCTCTCCACCCATTGCTCTATTTTATCAGCTGTCATGACTTGAAAATCTCGCCAATAATATTTCATCTGCTTCCA